>CAZVIS010000191.1:0-6235 GCA_964627355.1 uncultured Rhodobacterales bacterium | reverse complement strand
TCAGAAACACGACCTCGGGAACAGGCGAATCCGTGCGCGGCAGGATCGCCTTGGCGCAGCCGTCCTGCCGCAGTCCGTCCAGAACGGCGGTCCCGTCGCGTGACTTGAGCGTGACGCGCGCCGCCCCGCGGGCGCGTTGCAGTGCAGGTGGCGGCAAGGTTGCGTCCAGCATCAGGCCCTCCTGATCGGCAACCGATCACTGCCGGTCCCGCCGCACAACGCAGACGCCCCGGACGCCCTGCTCAGTCCGCTGCTACAGCGCAGTTTGGCGGCATGTGCTGCAGAACTGCCCGAAATCCGGGCAGTCCGCACACACCTCAGGCGCTGGCCTGTTCGCGCAGGATCGCAACCGTCATCGACAGCATGAGGTAGATGCCGGCAAAGATCAGCATGGCAACCATCGTATTCTCGAAGGCGCGGGGATAGGTCGCCTCGTCCGGAGGAACCGGACTGACCGAAAGCGACAGATAGCGCACCTGTCGGTTCGCCTCGGATCGCGCAGCCTCCATCGACTGGATCGCCTGCGCCAGGATCAGTTGCCGCGTCTGCACATCGGCCTGGGCGACCAGAAGATCGCCCTGTACCTGGGCAAGCGACTCGCCGGTTTCGCTGTCTTGCGTCAGCTTGGCGCGCAGGCTGGCAATCTCGGCCTCGACGCTGGCGATCCGGCGGCGCAGCGGTTCCATCCGGCTGGCGTTCGGATTTGCGTTCGATTCCATCTGCTGCAGCGACAAGCGGTCCTGCGTCAGCATGCTGTCCAGTTGCCCGATCTGCGCGGTGATCAGCGAGACCTCGACCTCGGACGACAAGACCTTGGATTTCTCCTGCAACTCGACCAGGCGACGCTGCGAGGCCAGCATGTTGGCCTCGGCCTCGTCAAAGCTTTCGCGTGCGCCCTTCATCTGGTCGGCGCGCAGGCGGCTGGTCAGCTGGTCCACCTGTCCTTCGGCATAGCCGATCAGGGCCCGGGCAAAGCGGGCCGAGGTTTCGGGGTCGGCCGCGATGACCTCCATCTTCACCAGCCCCTCGGTCGGATCATAGCTGATCTGCACGTTGCGCCGGTAGGTCCGATACGCCTCTTCCAGGGTGGCGTCTGCGTCAAGACGGGAGATCGGGTCGATCCCGGGCGCCGAAAAATGTGCGCGGAAGCCATGGTCGGCGTCGAGACGCTGCATCGCCTCGCGCGATTGCAGGTAGCCTTGCACCGCAATCGAATCCTGAGAGGTGGCCAGAGGAGACCCCTGGAAGAGCCCGCCAAGGCCAGAGGACGAGGCGGCCGGATTCTGCGACTGCTGGATCACGAATTCCGACTTGGTCGCATAAAGTGGTGTCGCGACCATGTAGAAATACCAGCCGCACAGGAATGTCGGCAGACCGACGAACAGGAACAGGCGCAGCATCAAGAGCGCCGACTTGCGCCGCCGCCGCCGCACGATGTCGCGCTGAATGCGCAAGACATCGGCGGCATGTTCGGCCTCGATCCGCTGTTCGGCCGACGGCAGCTTGGTCGACTTAAAGGTCTGTGGCAACTGCGGCCCGTCCTGACCCTGTGGCGTCGTCGTCAAGGCGACGCCCGGCGCGGCGTCAGGCGCGGGGTCGCCTGACAGCACCAGCTCCAGCAGAGAGCCGCGCTGGAACGGGTCGATCCCGGCCTGGCGCAACAGGCGGACAGCATCGAAATCCGAGGTTGCGGGCAGGTTGTGCTTTTGCGCCACGCGCCGGGCGAGGCGCAACTGTCGGCCCGTCAACCCTTCGCGGCGGATCGCGTCGATCGCGCTGTCGGATGCAACTTCAGAGGCGCTCGCGACCTGCGCGTCCTGTGCAGGCTGCGCCGCAGCCGCGGTCGGAAAGGTCTGGTTGCCAAAGCCGTCATCCGGCGCATCGAACAGCGTATCCTCCGCATCGGATGCTGAGGGTGTCCGAAACTCGCCCGGTCTGATGCGGAACCGTCTAGCCGTGGGTTTGGTAGTCATACAGGCGTTTCGCTTCTTCCAGGGTTTCGAACATGTAAAGCTGCCCGTTGCGCAGAACGGCGGCCTGCCGACAGAACTTTTCAAGCGTCTTCGGCTGATGCGAGACGACGACGACCGTCGCCTTGGCCAGACGCTCGCGCAGGATGCTGCCCGCGCGCTTGTTGAACTCGACGTCGGTTGTCGCGGGCATCCCCTCGTCGATCAGGTAGATGTCGAACTCCAGCGCCAGCATCAGGGCAAAGCTGAAGCGGGACCGCATGCCGGCGCTGTAGACCCCGACGGGCTGGTCGAAGTATTCGTCGATCCCCGCCATCCAGCGACAGAAGGCCTCGACATAGTCAGGGTCCAGACCATAGAGGCGGGCGATGAAACGGGCGTTCTCGGTCGCAGAGTGCCGGGTGACGACCCCACCCATGAACCCGAGCGGAAAGGACACGCGCGAGGTGCGGGTAACGGTCCCTTCATCCGGCTTTTCCAGCCCGGCCATCATGTTGATGATCGTGGTCTTGCCCGTGCCGTTAGCCGCAAGGATACCGAGCGAGCGGCCGGGTTCGACCGTGAACGACGCACGGTCAAGAATGACCTTGCGCCGCGTTCCCGTCCAGAACGACTTGCTCACCCCTTCGAACGCGATCATCTTCTGCCCTTCAGGACCACGGTCTGCCCGCGCGGAATTGGACAGACCGAACCCCCATACATCTCTCCGGTTGCTCCGGAGTTACCATTCTTCGCACGCTGGAATTAAACAACGATTGCGGCATCACTATGCCCGAGCGGCGCCAAACCGGCAATCGCCATGCTCGGGGCGCAGTCGGGCTAGGGCTGCGGCGGGGGCAGAGCCCCGCGCCGGCGCGGAGGCTGCAGCATCAGGACCAAAGCCGGTCCCGCCAGAACCGCCAGCGCCAACCCGGCGCGCCCGGCCTCTTGCATCGCACCTCCGGGCAGGGCCATTCCCAGCACCAGGGCCGGGCCGACAAAACTGACCGCCGTAAGCCCCGCGATTGTCGCCAGGTCCAGGTGTGTCAGGCCATGCGGCAGACCCGTTGGCATCAGACGCAGCCCGATCGCGACGGTCACCAGGAATCCCAAGGGCTTGCCCAGCCATAGCGCGCCCAGCATGACCCATGTCGTGGGCGCAAGCGCCGCGCTATCGATGCCACCTGCCACCAGCCCGAACAGGAACAGGATCCCCGCCGTCGCGGGCAGCAGAACCTGCGCCAGTCGATTGGCAGGATCGGTCAGGAACCCCTCGGCCACCGCGAACAGGCCAAAGCTGCGGCTGGCCTGAGGCATCGCGGGCAGCACCGGCAGAAAGCCGAGTGCGGGAGGTAGGCCCGCCAGCGTGATCCCCACCCAGCTGATCCCCGCAAGCGCGATCCAGGGAAGGATGGCGTGGGCGCGGTAGCGCTGCACTTCGGACGCGTCGGGCCGCAGCAGGGGACGCGTAAGGACATGCCATCCCGCAGCCGCCGCCGCGAGCGACAACAAGACCCAGGCCGGATGCCCCCCGCCCGAAGGCCGCGCGACCAGCCCCGCGACGACAAGCGCCGTCAGCATCTGCGCGACCGCCACGAACAGCAGCAATTGCAGCGCCGGATGCCCGCGTCCAAAGATCCGGCGGGCAAAGAGATAGGCAAGGGCTGCGTCCCCTCCCATGGGCACCAGCCACCCTGGCGTGCCGCTTGCCTCTTCCGCCGTCTCGATCAACGCGGCAAGGCCCAGCCAGACCAATGCCGCCCCGACCATCCCGCCAAAGGCCGCGAGCGTGGGCAGGATCGCCCGCCGCCCCGAAAGCCCCGCCCGCTCGTGCGTCAAGGCCTCCCACCCTTCCTTGCCGATCAGGAAAATGACCGCGGCCATCAGCAGGTCCGCAACCAGCCCCGCGACCGTGATCGCGCGGGACGGTGCGACGGGCAGACGTTCCGGTTCGACCAAGTGCCATTCGGCAAGATCATAGTAAGTGCCTGGCGACAGCGTAACAGCCAGCGTGGCAACGCCGGCGCCCGCCAGAAGGGCCAGCGCAGCGCGCGACAGATGGGCAGTGACGGGCGTCATGCGAGGGTGGTCCGGGGAAGGATGTCCCGTGACTAATCGCCCCCCGGCCGAGGGGCAATCGTCCCCCGCACCCCCTGAGTTGCCCGCAGGCCGCCTGTGACATGGCTGCATCGCGGGCGACGTGGCTTGCGGGGGCCGGGCAGGCAGACTAGGTGCAGGCGGACCCCGCAGGACCACCCATGCCCGACCCCGACACCCCCCTCGACCGCGCCCATGCCGCGATGACGGCCGCGCCCGAAGATGATGCCGCACGGTTGGCCTACTATGCGCGGCTTGCGGATGCCGAGCTTTTCCTCTGGCTTGCGGCCGAACCACAGGGCGGCGCATTTGAACCCAAGAGCTTCACCGTCGAGGACGGGCCGCTTGTACTGGCCTTCGATCGCGAAGACCGGCTTGCCGCCGCCGCCGGAATGCCGGTTCCCTACGTCGCGCTGCCAGGGCGGATCATCGCGCAGGCGCTGGCGGGGCAGGGGGTGGGACTGGGGGTGAATCTCGGCGTCGCGCCCTCGGCCTTTGTCGTCCCGCCTGAGGCGCTGGTCTGGCTGTCCGACCTTCTTGCCCGAACCCCGGTATCCGAGACGGCGCGGCCGGTTGGCTTTCACGCGCCGGGGGCCCTGCCCGCATCGCTGATCGAGGCGCTGGACGCAAAGCTCGCCCCGGCCAAGGGGATGGCGGCGGCGGCCCTGCTCGCGGGCGTCGCGTATGAGGATGGGCGGCGCGGGCATCTTCTGGCCTTCATCGCCGCCGACCCTGCAGCCGAGCCCGCGCTGGCCCGCGCCGCGTCCGAGGCGCTGACCTTTTCGGGCATCGAGGCGGGGCAGATGGATGTGGCGTTCCTGCCCCCTGACCACGCTGCCGTGCCTGCGCTGGCCCGCGTCGCCCGCCCCTTCCCGATGGAGCGTGAGGAGGAAGAGGAACCCGTGCCGCCCCCAGCTCCGGACCGACCGCCACGGCTGCGATAGTCCCCGAAAGATGGGGTATTCAGTTACCTATTTTGCAAGCCCTTGTTTTCAAGCAAGTAAACATCGCGCCAGCGTCTTGACCTGACGCGCCGCTTGAACGATACACCGCCATCCGAATTTCCCGGCGGGTGCTTTCCGCCGTTCCCTTGATGGACGTGACATGAAAACCTTCACCGCAACGCCTGCGGATATCCAGAAGAAGTGGATCCTGATCGACGCCGAAGGCGTCGTTCTGGGCCGCCTCGCCACCATCGTGGCCAATATCCTGCGCGGCAAGAACAAGCCGACCTTCACGCCGCACATGGACATGGGCGACAACGTGATCGTCATCAACGCCGACAAGATCCAGATGACCGGCAACAAGCGCGAGGACAAGCGCTACTACTGGCATACCGGATATCCGGGCGGGATCAAGTTCCGCACCGCGCGTCAGGTGCTGGAAGGCAACCACCCCGAGCGTGTGGTGGAAAAGGCCGTCGAGCGGATGATCACCCGCAACAGCCTCGGCCGTCAGCAGATGACCAACCTGCGCATCTATGCCGGCACCGAACACCCGCATGAGGCGCAGCAGCCCGAAGTTCTCGACCTGCGGTCGATGAACCCGAAAAACACCCGGAGCGCCTGAGCATGGCCGACATCAAATCCCTCGACGATCTGAAATCGGCCGTGGCCGGAACCGCCGCCGAGGCGCCCGCCGTTGCGGCAGCGCCCGTGCGCGTCGCCGTGCGCGACAAGCTGGGCCGCAGCTATGCGACCGGCAAGCGGAAGAACGCCGTCGCCCGAGTCTGGATCAAGCCGGGCAAGGGCAACGTGACGGTGAACGGCAAGACGATGCCGGAATACTTCGCGCGCCCCGTGCTGCAGATGATCCTGCGCCAGCCCTTCACCGTTGCTGGCGTGGAAGGCCAGTTCGACGTGATGGCGACGGTGGCCGGCGGTGGCCTCTCGGGCCAGGCCGGTGCGGTCAAGCATGGCATCTCGAAAGCGCTGCAGCTTTATGAGCCCTCGCTTCGTGGCGCGCTCAAGGCCGCAGGTTTCCTGACCCGCGACAGCCGCGTGGTGGAACGCAAGAAGTACGGCAAGGCCAAGGCCCGCCGCAGCTTCCAGTTCTCCAAGCGCTGATTTTCGACGGAACACAGAGGATCGCCGGAACGCAGCAGCGTTCCGGCGATTTTCATTAGCGGGGCGAAGGGCCAACTCCCAAGACACCGTTGCTCCATCGCTGCCATGGCAGAGGCCATCGCC
>CAZVIS010000190.1:0-6241 GCA_964627355.1 uncultured Rhodobacterales bacterium | reverse complement strand
TCTTCCGACCGGTTGTGGCTCGTGAAGGGCGGCGCCGTGACCCCCTTTACCGCCGACCTCGACGAATACCGCCGCCAATTGCTGGCGGGTGACGAGGATGTGAAGATCGCTGCCAAACTCGTTGAGAAGCCAAAGAAAGTCAGCCGAGAGGACATCGCCGCCCTCCGCCTCGAAGTGCGCCGCTGCGAGGAACGCCTGAGCAAACTCAACGACATGCGCGACAAACTGGCCAAGAAACTCGCCGACCCCGAGCTTTACGAGGATGCGCGGATCGGCGAGCTGGAAACGTGGAACAAGAAATACGCCGAGGTGATGGAGGCGCTGGATAGAGCAGAGGCGCTGTGGCTCGCCGCCCAGGAAAAGCTGGAAGCGGCGGCCTGACCCCTATTTCCCCGCCGCCCAAGCCTCGATCCCATCCCACGGCACACGCAACTCCTCGAGATCCTCGGGCCACTCGTCCGGGTCCACCGCGAGTTCGACGGCCTCGGGATACTCCACCTTTTCCCCAGAAAATTCATGGCGTTGGACGCCACTGTTTGGGTGAGTTGCCAGCCGCATCGTCCGTCGCAGGTCGATCGTGGGCCGGGCATCGGGCTGGAACTCTCCTTCATCCGGGTACGAGTCGTAGTCATAGACCATCAGATTGCGCCCGTCTGAAAGCCGCAGGCACAGCATGAAGGTCCCATGCTCCATCTCACGCAGCACCTTGACGCCCTCGACCTGAAACGTCTCGACCCGCGCAAGCCCTTGGACAAGATCTCGATCGATATCAGCACGATGCGCGGTGACCCACATCCGTCGCCGCCGGTCCGCCATGACCCCCAACGCTATCCCGACACCTGCGGCACCCGCCGCGACCCACCACCTCACCCGACCCTCATTCACCCGCAGGAAACCATCCAGCGGCAACAGCCAGCCAAAGGCCCACATCCCGACCGCAAAGACGGCCAAGGCCGCCCCGCCCGCCATGAAAGCGGGGAACAGGATATTGAGCGCGCGCGTGGCCGGACCCTCGTTGAAATTGGTGAACCCGCGCCGATGGTCTTCCAGCCAGATCCGGTCCTCTTCTGAGACTGGTGTCAGAACTTCGGCATTCGTCTTTGGATCAGGTGACATGATCTCTCCGGTGGCAGCCTAGACGTGGCGAAACGCGATTGACCCATTGCCGGAACGGTCCGGCCTAAGTATGCCGGGCCTATGGACTATCCCTTCCTCGTCACCGCCTTTGCAACGCTGTTTGTGGTCATCGACCCGCCCGGGCTGGTGCCTTTGTTCATCGCGCTGACCCAAGGCATGGAGGCCGAGCGTCGCCGCCGCATGGCGCGACGCGCCTGCATCATCGCGGCGGTGATCCTGACGATGTTTGCCCTCCTGGGCGAATCCATCCTTGATTTCATTGGCATTTCCATGCCCGCCTTCCGCATCGCAGGCGGCATCCTTCTGTTCCTCACCGCCCTCGACATGCTGTTCGAACGCCGCACCAAACGGCGCGAGGATCAGAAGTCGGACCCCGACCACGACCCCTCGGTCTTCCCCCTTGCCACCCCCCTGATCGCCGGGCCCGGCGCCATCGCCTCGATGATTCTGTTGATGAGCGAGGCGGGGCCGGACTGGACCATCGGCCTTGCCGTCATGGGGCTGATGTGGGGGATGATCGCGGTGACCTGGCTGTTCCTCCTCGCCTCGCCTCCCTTGGAGCGGATGCTGGGCCGCACCGGAACCATCGTCATCACGCGGCTTCTGGGTATGCTGCTCGCGGCGCTGTCGGTGCAGTTCGTGATTGACGGGGTCCTGCAGACGGGCCTGATGGGCTGACTTGCAGCGCCGCCCCGCGCGCCCCATATCCCGGCCCGAGGAGCAGAGATGGACACTTCGCAGATCGGGCAGGCCACCTATCTGGTCATCCTACTGGTGGCGCTGTCGGGCTGGGTGCTTGCCGAGTATCGCGGGCGCATGGGGTTTGCGCTGCGGACGGCGCTGGCCTGGGGAATGATCTTTCTGGCGGTAATGGCGGGATACGGCCTCTGGCAGGACCTGCGTCTGGACGGGCGGCCAAGCCAGGCGGTAGCCGAGACGGGCGAGATCATCCTGCCCCGCGCGCCCGACGGACACTACCACCTGACTTTGAACATTGGCGGGGAAGCGTTTGATTTCCTTGTGGATACCGGCGCCACGAACGTGGTTCTCAGCCAGTCCGACGCGCGCCGCCTGGGGATCGATCCTGAGGCCCTTGCCTACGTGGGAGAGGCGCAGACGGCCAACGGCACCGTCCGCACCGCCCGGGTGACGCTGGAGGACGTGCGCCTTGGCCCTATCACTGACCGCTCCTTGCGCGCCTATGTGACGGACGGGGAAATGGACGGCTCACTCCTCGGGATGGACTACCTCGGCCGCTTCCGGATCGAGATCGACGGCAACCGGATGGTCCTGTCACGCTGAGGGTTTCTTTTCGGTCTTCATCTGCCAGCGACCGCCCTCGTCCGACCAGTACTGCGCGTGAATACCCGCCCCCGTCAGCCGCCGCCATTCGTCGCGCGCTGCCGCCAACGCACCCTCATCCGCGCCCTCGAACAGAAGCCACACCCGCTCCATCCCCCCCGCCTCCTCCAGCGTGGCGACGGCCCCGTCCACCAACATCAGCGCGTGGGCCCCGTTGACCGGCGCCCCGGTGCCCAGAAGCACCGGCTGGTCGGAATCCTGCGGCCCGCCCTCCCGGCCATGGGGCAGGAACCCCTCCTCCGGCCCCAGCCACAGCGCCGCGTCCAGCCGGTCGAGCCGCGCGTTGTCCGTCCCCCGAAGCATCACCCGCCAGCCCTGCGCCAGTGCGCGGGGCAACAGCGTCGCCGCCGTCTCCTCGACGGTGCCGCGCATCAGGTGGTAGAAGAGCACCAAGGCCATCCGGCCCCCTTCTTTCCTGCTTAGATTTCCTCGGGGGGTGAATTGGCCGCATGGCCAAGAGGGGGACAGACGGTCCCCCTGCGACGCCCCCGCCTAGTGCCGCTCATACCGGTCGGCGATCAGCCGGTTCAGCGCCATCACACCCCATCCCGTCGCCCCTTTTGGCGCCAACGTCGAGTCGCCCTTCAGAAGCGCCGTCCCCGCGATGTCCAGATGCACCCAAGGCACATCGTCCTTGACGAAGCGCTTCAGGAACTGCGCTGCCGTGATAGACCCGCCATCGCGGCCGCCCACGTTCATCATGTCGGCGATGCGGGATTTCAGCTTGTCGTCATAGGCCTGCCCCATGGGCATCCGCCACGCCCCCTCGCCCTCGGCCCGGGCGGCGGCAAGGAAGGCATCGGCCAGCGCATCGTTGTTCGAGAAAACACCTGCGTTTTCATGGCCCAGGGCGACGATGATCGCACCGGTCAGCGTGGCGAGATCGACGATCCCCGTGGGCTTGAAGCGTTCCTGCGTGTACCACAGCACATCCGCCAGCACGAGCCGCCCCTCGGCATCGGTGTTGATGACCTCGATGGTGTCGCCCTTCATCGACTTGACCACGTCGCCTGGGCGTTGTGCCCGGCCGTCGGGCATGTTCTCGACCAGTCCCACCAGCCCCACCACATTCGCCTTCGCCTTGCGCAGGGCAAGTGTGCGCATCACGCCCGCCACGACGCCCGCCCCGCCCATGTCCATCGTCATCTCTTCCATGCCGCCCGCAGGCTTGATCGAGATGCCGCCGGTGTCGAAGACGACCCCTTTGCCCACCAGTGCAAAGGGGGCCTCGTCGGCGCCGCCCTTCCACTGCATCACCACAACCTTCGATGGGCTTTCCGACCCCTGCCCCACTCCGAGCAGCGCCCGCATCCCAAGCTTCTCAAGCTCCGTCTCCTCAAGGATCTCGACGTCGAGGCCAAGGTCCTGCATCGCCGCCAGCCTTGCCGCGAAATCGTCCGTGGTCAGGACGTTGGCCGGTTCGTTCACCAGATCGCGGGTGAAGAACACGCCTTCGGCAAGGGCCGCGAGGGGGGCCGCCTCGGCCGCGACAGCCTCGGGGCGGTCCACCATCAGGGTCACGCGGCCCTTTGGCTCGACGGGTGCGCTTTTGTGCGTGGTGAAGTCATAGGCGCGCATCACAAGGCCGAAGGACAGGTCCGCCGCCCGGCGCAGGCCCCCTGCGAGCACGAGCGTATCCGCCTTGCCGGTCCGCGCGCCGATCGCGGCCCCTGCCTTGCGCGCGACGTCCGCGCCCGCCTTGGCGTCAAGCTTGACCACCTGCAGCGCTTCGGCTGCCAGACCGGCAGGCCAGGCCAGTTCTGCCGCCTCGCCCGGCTTGAGCTTGGCAAAGGCCTCGGACGCAAGATACCGCTTCAGCCCGCCACGCATCGCGCGGTCGAGCGTGGCCACGGCGCGGCCTTTCGCGGCATCGTCCACGATCAGCGCAATCCTGCCCGCATGCGACGGCACGGCGCCAAGGTCGGTGGCATGAAACTGGATCGGCAGGGGTTGGCTCATCTTGTTCTCCGCGCAGGGGTGCGGAGCCGACCCTACGACCGAGCCGCAGCATTTGCCAGAGTCGCAAAGGGCGGTGCCCGCCAATGCGAAGACCGGCGAAGGGATGGTCGTTTTCCTCGGCAGGGAAACCGTCTACGGTCTGTCTCGATGGCGCGCAACGGGGGGGCCTTGTGTCGAGATTCGACCGCTATCTGCTCTCGCAGCAACTGACTTTGTTCGGGTTCTTCTCGCTGATCCTGGTCATGGTCTATTGGATCAACCGGGCCGTCGGATTGTTTGACAGTCTGATCGGTGACGGGCAGTCCGCCCTTGTTTTCCTTGAGTTTTCGCTACTGACCCTGCCCAATGTAATCCGCATCGTGCTGCCCGTTTCAGCCTTTGCCGCGACCGTATATGTCACCAACCGGCTGGCGCAGGATGGCGAGCTGGTCGTGATGCAGGCCACGGGCTTTTCGGCCTTCCGGCTGGCACGGCCGGTCCTGATATTCGGGATTCTGGTCGCGTTGATGCTGCTGTTTCTGTCGCATTTTGCCGTGCCCGCCAGCCGCGCCACCCTCAGCGCCCGTACCGCCGAGGTCGAGGCGAACGTGACCGCGCAGCTTTTGTCGGATGGACGCTTCATGCATCCGACCGAAGGGATCACCTTCTATATCCGCGAAATCTCGGCGACGGGCGAGTTGCTGGACGTTTTTCTTGCCGACGACCGGTCGGACACCACACGAACGACCTACAGCGCCGACCGCGCCATCCTTGTGCAGGGCGATGATGGGCCCAAGCTTGTGATGTTTGACGGGATGAGCCAGAGCCTGGGCCGCAAGACCGGCCGACTGTCGGTCACCCTCTTTGCCGACTTCACCTATGACCTTGGCACGCTGGTGCGCGAGGGCAAGTCGGCCGGAGAAACGGCGGAAGAACTGCCGACTGGTGCATTGCTCAATCCAACCGAGGCGCAGCTTGCGGCCGCAGGGGCGACACGCGCAGCCTTTCTGACCGAGGCGCATTCGCGCTTTGCCCAACCGCTGCTGGGGATCGCGGCGGCCCTTCTTGGCTTTTCTACACTGCTTCTGGGAGCGTTCAGCCGGTTCGGACTGTGGCGCCAGATCCTCGGAGCAATCGTCCTGCTGATCCTGGTGCAGATGGTGAACAACGCGGCAACAGGGGCCGCGCTGCGCGATGACCGGCTGTGGGGATTGACCTATGTCGCACCGTTTGTGGGAATGGCACTGGCGGCGGCGCTGCTGGCGCTGTCGCAGCGCCGCCGCCGCCTGCGCCCGGGCGGCAACCTCGGGGCGATGGCATGACGCTGGCCCGCTACATCGCTTTGCGTTTCCTTTCGATGGTCGCACAGGTGTTCCTGATCTTCTTCGGCATCATGATGCTGATCGACATGGTCGATCAGTTGCGCCGCTTTGGGCCCGAGGGACTGGGCCTTGCAGCGGCGGCGCAACTCGCCGCGCTGAATGTGCCTGCCACGCTCTACCGGATTCTTCCTCTTTTGGTGATTCTGGCCGCCGTTGCCATGTTCATCGGACTGGCGCGGAGTTCCGAGCTGGTCGTCGTGCGGGCGGCAGGCCGATCCGGCCTGCGCTTTCTGATGACGCCAGTGCTGGCCGCGCTCGCACTTGGGGCGGTGGCGGTCACGGTACTGAACCCCATCGTCGCGGGGATGTCGCGAGAATACGAGGTGGTTTATGCCCGGCTGTCGCGCGGATCCGAGAGCGTCTTGTCCATCTCGGCCTCGGGGCTGTGGCTGCGGCAGGGGGGACCGGACGGCCAGACCGTG
>CAZVIS010000189.1:4785-6290 GCA_964627355.1 uncultured Rhodobacterales bacterium | reverse complement strand
CAGGCATCCGGGTCGGTCGAGGCGGTATAGCCCTGCGACACCGCCCAGGCACAGAAGCCACCGTACTGGGGCGCATAGGCCTCGGGAGTGGCGACGAACTTGTCGCGGTTCTCGGCACTGACAAAGCGCCACTCGGCGCCATTCCAGTCGGCGGTGAAGTCCGAACTCCCCTCGACCGGACGACCTTCGGTGAAATAGGCAACGGGATCTGTACCGCGGATGGCAACCCCCCAACTGGTGAACACTTGTTCGGCCAGAGCCGGAAACGGAAGGGCAAGCGCAAGGGGCAGGGCCAGAAGCAGGCGGCGGGTGGGGGTCATGATGAGAGGCTCCTCGGTGCGGGTGCGGTCTTGGCCCGGCATACGCAAGGAAAGGGCCCGGCGTTACGACACCGGGCCCCTCAGCCGATCACGAAACAGCGACGGTCACTTCGCCGCCAGGAACTCCGGCACCGACAAGAGCACGATCTCGCTGTCGGCCGCCTTGTCCAGCGCCCGGCCCGAGGAGTAAGGCAGGTTGTTGTCCACGCCGACCATGATGTGCGTGTCATCAACGCGCATCACATCCTCGATGGTGAAGAAGGGCAGGCTGAACCGTCCTGCCTCGCCGCCGACCGTTTCGAGCCGCGCCTTCCCCTCGGGATCAGCGATGTTCATCAGATCGATATGCCCGATGCGGCGGACAAAGCCGTCGGCATCGACCGTCGCCGTGTCGATCAGCACGATCCGCTTCAGCAGCGCGGGCATCGGGAAGCAGTCCGGCTTCGGATCGCCCGCACACTTCAAGGATGCCTCGCCCTCGCCATTGTCGCGCTCGATCACCAGCGCCCGCGTCTCGTCGATGAAGTTGAAGTCGCCGATGGCGGTCGCCCCTTCGGCCAGCGGGAACTTGAAGGAGGCGCCGGTCCATTCGCCCTTGGCGGGGTCAAAGCCGATGACTCGCAGGAAATTCCCCTCGGGCTTTCCGTCCTCGCCGACCAGCGGCTTCTCCAGCATCCCCCACAGCAGGCCCGTGCCCGGTTGCACCGCCATCCCCTCGTACCCGCCCGAGCGCGGCACGGCCCAATCCTTGCCCACGACCGAGGTGCCCGAGTTTCCGGGCGCATCGACCGATTTCAGCACCGCGCCGTCCAGCATGGTCGCATGCACGGCGACGATCGTGCCCGTCAGCGTGGCCTCGATCAGATAGGGCCCGAATTCTTCGCCGATGAAGACGCGTTCCCCGACCACCTGGATCGACTCGGGGTCGAAATCTGCGCCCGTCAGGTACCGGCTGTCCGTCCCCTCATAGGCGATGCGGAAGGGCACCTTGCGGTCGGGATCGCGCAGGAACACCGTCTCGGCCACCGTCACCGCGCCGGTGGCAAAGTCGGGCGTGATCCGGTGGAACATCAAAAGCGCATCGGGGCTGTTGCCCTTGGAGCCAAAGCCGTTGTCGGTCAGCGAATAGACCGTGCCATCCGGGGCCCGGTTCATCGCATAGCCCGACAGGCCCTGCAGCGGCTG
>CAZVIS010000189.1:0-4685 GCA_964627355.1 uncultured Rhodobacterales bacterium | reverse complement strand
TCCCCCGCCCATGTCAAACCGCGATGACGGTCCCGTGACCGTTCCGCGACAGCTTAGCGCTTCACGCTTGCGGTCACATAGTTCACCGAGAGGTCCCGCGCCGACAGGCTCCACGACCATCCGGCAAAGTTGAAGACCATGCCCTTGCGGTCCACGGGGTCCAGCCCCGCCCTGCGGATCAAGTCGTACAGTTCATCCGGCGTGATGAACTTCTTCCAGTCATGCGTGCCCTTCGGCAGCCAGCGCATGACCTGCTCGGCCCCGATGATGGCGAAAAGGTAGGACTTGGGGTTGCGGTTCAGGGTGGAGGCGATCATCAACCCTCCCTTTTTCAGCAGTTGCTGGCAGGCGGTGAGGTATGCCAGCGGGTCCGACACATGCTCGACTACCTCCATGTTGAGGACGACGTCGAACTGCTCCCCGGCCGCCGCCATGTCCTCGGCGGTGGTGTGGCGATAGTCGATCTTCAGCCCGGATTGCTCGGCATGCAGGCGCGCGACCGGAATGTTGCGCGGCGCGGCATCGGCGCCAACCACCGTCGCCCCCAGCCTCGCCATCGGCTCCGACAACAGCCCCCCGCCACAGCCAATGTCGAGAATCCGCAGGCCCGCAAAGGGTTTCGCCGCCTTCGTATCCCGCCCGAACTCGGCCGCGATCTGGCCAGTGATGTAGTCCAGACGGCAGGGGTTCAGCATGTGCAGGGGCTTGAACTTGCCCTCAGGGTTCCACCATTCGGCGGCCATCGCCTCGAACTTGGCCACTTCCATCGGGTCGATCGTCGTCATGGGCATTCTCCGGCGCAGCGCCTGTCCTTGCGGAATGGGCGGTGGAACGTCATTCTTCGGGTGTTATATAGGTCGGACATGGATCACCGGTCAGGACAAAAACGCACATCCGAGGTTCTTTACCCGCCGATCGATCCCTTCGATCAGCGGATGCTGGACGTGGGCGACGGCCACCGGATTTATGTCGAACAATGCGGGCGCCCCGATGGCGTGCCGGTCCTTGTCCTGCACGGCGGCCCGGGTGGCGGGTGCAGCCCGTCGATGCGGCGCTACTTCGACCCCTCGGTTTATCGCATCGTCCTTTTCGATCAACGCGGCTGCGGCCGCTCGCGCCCCCATGCCAGCGTCGAAGCGAACACGACCTGGCATTTGGTGGCCGACATCGAGCGGATCCGCGAGACGCTAGGGATCGACCGCTTCCATATCTTTGGTGGCTCCTGGGGCGCCACGCTCGCCCTGATCTATGCGATCACGCACCCGGACCGCGTCGCCCACCTCGCCCTGCGCGGCGTGTTCCTGATGACGGAAGGAGAACTGCGCTGGTTCTACGGCGGCGGCGCCGGGGCGTTCTTCCCCGACCTCTGGGCCCGCTTCCTGTCGCCGATCCCCGAGGGCGAGCGGGGCGACCTCATCGCCGCCTACCACGCCCGCCTCTTCTCGGGTCAGGTGATGGAGGAGACGCGCGCCGCCCGGGTCTGGACGAACTGGGAGAATGCGCTGGCCTCGATCCACTATGACGGCGGCACCTCGGAAGGCCCCGCCGAATATGCCCGCGCTTTTGCCCGGCTGGAGAACCACTATTTCCGCAACGCAGGGTTCCTCGACCGCGACGACTGGATCATGGCGAACCGGCACCGGATCGAGCATATCCCGGCCCATGTCGTCCAGGGCCGCTACGACATGATCTGCCCGCCCCGCGCCGCACAGCGCCTGACCGAAGGCTGGCCCCGCGCCCGCCTCTCGATCATCCCGATGGCGGGCCATGCCCTCTCTGAGCCTGGCATCAGCGAGGAACTCGTCCGCATCATGGACTCCCTCCGCCCCTGACCCTTTCATCTTGGCTCAAGTATCCCACGGGGGGTGCGGGGGGTGTGAAACCCCCCGCTCCGGCAGTTCAACCCGTGCGGCCCTCAACGAACCCGATCAACCGAGGCAGACAGACCCCCTGCAGATCATAGCGCGCCACAACCGTCTCCCGCGCCGCCGCCCGCAACCCCATGAACCGGCCCGGATAGGCCAGCGCCTCGATCAGCCTGGCCGACCACCCCTCGACATCGAAGAAATCGACCAGCAGCCCGTTTACCCCGTCCTCGATCACCTCGGTCACCGGAGCCGTGCGGCTGCCCACCACCAGCGCCCCCGCCGCCATCGCCTCGATCATCGACCAGGACAGCACGAAGGGATAAGTGAGGTAGGCATGCACCCGCGCCACCTGCATCAGCGCGCGAAAGGTCGGATGCGGCACACGGCCCGTGAAATGCACGCGAGAGAGGTCCAGCCGCCCCGCCACCTCGGCCAGGAACAGGTCCTTCCAGGTCATCCCGGCAGGGGCAGGCTTGCCATAGCTCACTTCATCGCCCCCCACGATCACCACATGCGCCTGCGGTCTTGCGGCCAGCACGGCGGGCAGGGCGCGCATGAAGATGTGGTAGCCGCGATAGGGCTCGAGGTTGCGGTTGACGAAAGTCAGCACCTCATCCCCCGCGCGCAGCGTGGTGCCATCAGGCAGCGTGACCTGCGCCGCCGGATCGGGCGCCACCGTCGCCGTATCCACCCCGTCATGGATCACCGTCAGCATCCGCCGCAGGGGGTCGGGATAGCTTTCCGCCTGCCAATGCGTCGGCGAAAGGCCTGCATCCGCATGGGCCAGCGCCTGCCCCAGATGCGCCGCACGGCCTTGTGCGATCATGATCTGGTCGAAGGGGTCGCCCGCGTCGAACTCGGGGTCGAAACCCACATCCCGGCCCCGGCCCGAATAATAGAACTCGGCATAGGTCAGGTGCCGTGCCTCGGGCCAGACCTCGCGCAGGAACAGGGTCTCGCCCCAGCCGGAATGGCCGAACACCACATCGGGCACATAGCCCTGCCGCCGCATCGCCATCGCTGCCCGCGCCGCCACGACGCCCCGGTCCGACATGGTGGTATAGTTGCGCCCAAGCCGCGTGGACGCAGGGTCCACCACAGGCGGATCGAACCGATACTTCACCACCGGCACCGGAGAGGAGCGCGTGTTTCGCCCATCCGTCAGCGCCCGGACCTCATGCCCGCGTGCTGCCAGCGCCGGCGCCAGATGCAGGAACTGGCCCGGGAAATTCTGGTGCACGAACAGGATCCTCACGCCGCGGGCCTTTCCCCCGGCACGCCGAACGCCGCAGCCATCAACGCGCGCGTATAGTCCGTCGCGGGCGCGCCAAACACCTGCGCGGCGGGGCCCGCCTCGACCACATCGCCTGCCTTCATCACCATCACCTTGTGCGCCATCGCCCGGATCACCCGCAGGTCATGGCTGATGAAGAGGTAGGCCAGCCCATACTTCCGCTGCAACCCGCGCAACAGGTCCACGATCTGCACCTGCACGGTCATGTCCAAGGCACTCGTCGGCTCATCCAGCAAGACAAGTTTCGGCCGCAGGATCATCGCGCGGGCAATCGCGATGCGCTGCCGCTGGCCGCCCGAGAATTCGTGCGGATAGCGTTCCATGGCGGCAGGGTCCAACCCAACCTCGGTCATGATCTCGGCCACCATCGTCCGCCGGTCGCGGCCTGGATCGATCCCGTGAACGCCCAACCCCTCGGCGATGATCTCCTCTGCCGTCAGGCGCGGGGACAGGCTGCCGAACGGGTCCTGGAACACCACCTGCATGTCCCGCCGCAAAGGCCGCATCGCGCGCCCCTGCAAAGTGTCGATCCGGTTACCCTGGAAGGTGATCGCCCCTTTGGACTCGATCAGCCGAAGAATCGCCAGCGCCAGCGTGGTCTTGCCCGACCCGCTTTCCCCCACAATCCCAAGGGTTTCGCCCGACCGTACCGATAGCGTGGCTTCGTTCACTGCCTTCACATAGCCGGTGGTCTTGCGCAGCAAGCCCGACTGGATCGGGAACCAGATGCGCAGGGCATCGGTCGCCACCACCTCGGGCGCGGCGGGGTCCACCGGATCGGGCCGCCCCTTCGCCTCGGCGGCCAGCAGTTTCTGCGTATAGGGATGCGCGGGTGCGTCGAAGATCGCCGCCGTGGCCCCCTGCTCGACAATCTCGCCACCCTGCATCACGCAGACCCGATCCGCGATCCGTCGCACGATGCCAAGGTCGTGGGTGATGAAGAGAAGGCTCAACCCCTCGCGCGCCTTGAGATCCGCCAGAAGGTCAAGGATCTGCGCCTGGATTGTCACATCCAGCGCGGTGGTCGGCTCGTCCGCGATCAGAAGGTCCGGCCCGTTCGCCAGCGCCATCGCGATCATCACGCGCTGCCGCTGCCCGCCCGACAATTGGTGCGGATAGGCCGACAGGCGGCTTTGCGCATCGCGGATGCCGACCTTGTTCAACAGGTCGATGGTCCTGCGCCGCGCCTCGTCCCCCCGCAGCTCCTGATGCAGCGCAAGGCTTTCGCCCAACTGCTTCTCGATGGTGTGGAGGGGGTTCAGGCTGGTCATCGGCTCCTGGAAGATGAAGCTGATGTCGTTGCCCCGGATCTTGCGCAGGCTGGCGGCGTCAGCCCCCACCATCTGCTTGCCATTGTAAGTGATCGACCCCGACACCTCTGCGGCCTCGGGCAGCAGGGAGACGGTGGACAGCGCCGTGACCGACTTGCCCGACCCGCTTTCGCCGACCAGCGCCACCGTCTCGCCCTTGCCGACGGTAAAGCTCACGCCCTTGACCGCTTCGATCAGGCGGCCGTCCTGCCG
>CAZVIS010000188.1:0-6292 GCA_964627355.1 uncultured Rhodobacterales bacterium | reverse complement strand
TTCTATGCCGTGCAGTTCCACCCCGAGGTGCACCACACGCCCAAGGGTGCGCAGTTCTACGAGAATTTCGTGCGGCTGGCGGGGTTCACAGGCGACTGGACGATGGGGGCCTATCGCGAGGAGGCGATCCGCAAGATCCGGGCGCAGGTGGGGGATGGAAAGGTCATCTGTGGTCTGTCGGGCGGGGTCGATTCGTCGGTTGCGGCGGTCCTGATCCATGAGGCGATCGGGGATCAGTTGACTTGTGTCTTCGTGGACCACGGGCTGCTGCGCCTGGGTGAGGCCGAGCAGGTCGTCACGATGTTCCGCGACACCTACAATATACCGCTGATCCATGCGGATGAGTCCGCGTTGTTCCTGAACGCGCTGGAAGGCGTCAGCGACCCCGAGGTCAAGCGCAAGACCATCGGGCGGCTGTTTGTCGAGGTGTTCGAGAAGCACGCGAAGTCCATCGGCGGGGCGGCGTTTCTGGCGCAGGGGACGCTTTACCCCGATGTCATCGAATCTGTGTCGTTCAGCGGTGGCCCCTCGGTCACCATCAAGTCGCACCACAATGTCGGCGGCCTGCCCGAGAAGATGGGGATGAAGCTGGTGGAACCGCTGCGTGAGCTGTTCAAGGACGAGGTGCGTGCGCTTGGCCGCGAGCTTGGCCTGCCCGAACCCTTCATCCGCCGCCACCCCTTCCCCGGCCCCGGCCTTGCCATCCGCTGCCCTGGAGAGATCACGGCGGAAAAGCTGGAGATCCTGCGCCGCGCCGATGCGGTCTATCTGGACCAGATCCACAAGCACGGCCTCTATGACGAGATCTGGCAGGCCTTTGCCGCGATCCTGCCGATGCGGACCGTGGGCGTGATGGGCGACGGGCGGACCTATGACTTCGCGGTGGCGCTGCGGGCGGTGACATCGGTCGATGGCATGACCGCCGACTACTACCCCTTTACCCACGACTTCCTTGGCGAGACTGCCACGCGGATCATCAATGAGGTGCGGGGCGTGAACCGGGTGTTCTACGACTGCACGTCGAAACCCCCGGGGACGATCGAACTCGAATGATCCGGCTGCGCGGCCAGCTTCGCTGCATGAACGACGCGGAACGGGCGGCGGTTCTGGCCCATGTGGCCGAACATATCCGCCTGACCCGGGCGGAACCCGCCTGCCTGTCCTTCGACATTGCGGAAACCGATGACCCCCTGACCTTCGAGGTGATGGAGGCCTTTCGTGACCGCGAGGGCTTTGCCGCACATCAGGCGCGGACGCGCGAAAGTGCGTGGTTCGCGGCCACGCGCGACATCCTGCGCGATTTCCGGGTCGAGGAAGTGGGCGACTGACCCTGACTGCGGGGCGGGTCAGCCGGTGTGACGGTTGGCGTTCCGTGCAATCATGTCCTCTGCCGCCTGGCGCACCGCCGCCGCAATCGCGTCGCTGAGGGCGGGGTCGGCCACGGCGCGGGCCATCGAGACGCCGCCGATCAGCAGGGACAGAAGGGCAATGGCCTCGTCCCGCCCGCCTTTCCCGTCACTTGCAGAATCGAGCACGGCCAGAAGTTCGGCCTCGAAGGCGGCGCGCAGGGCCTCGTCGCCGCGGGCGACTTCGCTGGTCAGGTTCTGCAGGGCGCAGGCCTCGTCAATCGGGCCGGTGCGACGGGAGGTCAGGTAGAGGTCGGTCAGCGCCCGCCGCCAGTCGGGCCCTTCGGCGCGCATTGTGGCGATCCCCTCGCGCAGGTCTCCCATCCCTGCGACCATCGCGGCGCGGAACGCCTCGGCCTTGCCCTTGAAATGCGCGTAGAAGGCGCCCGAGGTCACGCCCGCGTCCTTGGCCAGACCGTCGATGCCAAGCCCGCCATAACCAAGCCTGCGAAACCCCCGCCCTGCGCTGGCGAGGATCCGCGCCCGCGTTTCCTCGCTTCGTTCTGCCTTGCCCGCCATTGCGGCCTCCATCGGTAACGACCGTTACTGGACGCTTGACAGGATAACGCCCGTTATCTATCAATTCATCACGGTCGTTATATAACGCCCGTGACTCCACCGCAATCCCTGCGGATCAACCATAACATCAAGGATCGCCACCATGTCCAAGGCCTTTGTCTATACCGAACTCCAGATCGCGCTGCCCTTTGACCGGGTGCCGTGGCGCGACCGCAATCCCGTGCTGCTGGCGCTGCCCGGCTTCCGCAACAAGACATGGCTGTCCGGCGTGGGCACCCAGTCGATCGGCGGCTTCTACGAGTTCGACTCGATCGAGAACGCCAAGAGTTTTGTCACCGACCACTTCCCGGGCGAGGCGCGGAAGATGGGCTTGGCGCAGACTACCCGCATCTTCGATGGCGATGTGGTCGAGGAGGCGAGCCGTTACCTCAATTCGGTACATTTCGGGGGTATCGTGACCACCACCCCGGGCGCCTTCGTCTATACCGAGGGGCAGATTTCAGCCCGCTTTGCCGATGCCCCGTGGCGCGCGATGAACCCGGTGCTGAAGGCGCAGCCGGGCCTTCTGCACAAGACCTGGCTCTCGGGTCGGCATACGGGGTCGGTCGGCGGGTTCTACGCCTTTGACACGGTTGCGAATGCGACGCGGTTCGTCACCGACTACTTCCCGACCGAGACGAAGGCCCTCGACATCGCCTATACGACGCGGGTGTTCGATGCGGCCCCCGTGGCCGAGGCCAGCCGCGGCGTGCGGTCGCAGTTCTTCGGGTGATCGCCCCCTGCCCGGCCGGCGTCCGCGTGGTCACCGGCCGCGGCACTGCAGAACAGGAGTTGCCATGAACACCCCCCTTCGCCCCATAACGTCGTCTTCGGCGCGGCTGCTGCACACCATGCTGCGGGTGAGGAACCTTGATGCCTCGCTGGCCTTCTATATCGGCCATCTGGGCATGCGCCTGTTGCGCTGGCGCGACTTCACCGAACAGCGCTTTACGCTGGCATTTGTCGGCTATGGCGATGAGTCGAACGCGGCGGTGATCGAGCTGACGCACAACTGGGACAAGGACCGCTATGTCCCCGGCGATGCCTTTGGCCATATTGCCATCGCGGTGGACGATGTTCACGCGACGGTCGCGCGGCTTGCCGCAGAGGGTGTGACGGTGACGCGCCCCGCGGGGCCGCTGGTGGGCGACCCGTCCGAGACGATTGCCTTCATCGCCGACCCGGACGGCTACAGGATCGAGTTGATCGAGCGCCCGGCGCCCTGACCGCGCGGGGAGGCCCTGCCTTCCGTCTTGCGGCGCGGGAGACGCAGCGCTACGTTGAAGGCAACCACAGTTGGAGGGCGCATGATGACGCCCGAGCGTCCCCGGGAGGCGGACGCGCTCCCCGGGTCGTCGTTGCCCGAACAAGACGGGCAAGATGCGTCCGCGGTCGAACCGTCGGCCTCCCAGAAACCCGGGTCGAGCACGCTGTACGCGGCGCTCGACCTTGGAACGAACAGTTGCCGGATGCTGATTGCCCGACCGCGGGGCAGTCAGTTTCAGGTCGTGGACAGCTTCTCCAAGACCGTTCAGCTGGGCGTGGGGCTGGAGGCGTCGGGCAAGCTTGGTCGCGCCTCGATGGGGCGGACGATCCAGGCCTTGCGGATCTGCCAGAAGAAGATCGAGAAGCATGGCGTCACGCGGATGCGCCTCGTCGCGACCGAGGCGTGCCGCCGCGCCCGCAACGCGCGTGAGTTCATCAAGCAGGTGCGGCGCGAAACCGGCCTTTCGGTCGAGATCATCCCGCCCGAGGAAGAAGCGCGAATGGCGGTGATTTCCTGCGCGCCCCTGGTCAGCCGACGGACCGAGCAACTGCTGGTCGTGGACATCGGCGGGGGATCGACCGAGTTGGTCTGGATCGACCTGTCGGGCGTGGTCCCGGCAGAGCGTCCCCGCGCGATCATGCGGCTGCACACCGGGTTCCGGGCGCAGGCGGCGGACGGGGCGCGGGTGGTGGACTGGATCTCGGTGCCGTTGGGGGTGGCGACACTAAAGGACCAGTTCGGCGATGTGGACGACGATGCCGCGCGGTTTGCCCTGATGTCGTGGTTCTTCGAGGAGAACCTTGCCCGCTTTTCCCCCTACAACGCCGACAACCCGCGCGAGGGGTTCCAGATCATCGGCACCTCCGGCACGATCACTACGGTCGCAGCCTCTTTCCTGGGGCTCAAGCGCTATGACCGGGCCAAGGTGGACGGCTTGCGCATGACCTCCGACCAGATCGACACGGTGATCCGGGACTATCTGACGCTGGGGCCAGAAGGGCGGCGGTCTGACCCCCGGATTGGGCGGGACCGCCATGCGCTTATCATGTCAGGGGCAGCTATCCTTCAGGCGCTGATGCGGATATGGCCCACCGACCGGCTGTCCGTGGCGGACCGGGGTCTGCGCGAGGGGCTGCTTTATGCCCAGATGAGCGCGGACGGTGTGCTTGAGGATGGGCCTTTCGAATGACCGAGAACACGTCAGGGCGCGGCCAGCGCGAGTTGCGCGTGCGGGTAAAGACGGCGAAAGGGCGCAAGCTGTCGTCCACCCGCTGGCTGGAGCGGCAGCTGAATGACCCCTATGTGATCCGGGCCAAGAAAGAGGGCTATAGGGGCCGCGCGGCGTTCAAGATTCTGGAACTTGACGACAAGTACGAATTCTTGATCCCCGGCGCGCGCGTCGTTGACCTGGGCTGCGCGCCCGGGGGCTGGTGTCAGGTGGCAGTAGAGCGGGTGAACGCGCTTGGCCAGAAGCCGAACAAGCCGCGCGGCACGGTTCTGGGCGTGGACCTGCAGGAGGTCGAACCGATCGCAGGCGCGCAGATCCACCAGCTGGACTTTCTGGCGGAGGGGGCCGAGGCGCAAGTGAAGGACTGGCTTGGTGGACCCGCCGATGTGGTGATGAGCGACATGGCGGCGGCGGCGAGCGGGCACAAGGGCACGGACCATTTGCGCATCATCGCGCTGTGCGAGGCGGCGGCGGAGTTTGCCTTTGATGTGCTGGAAGAAGGCGGGACCTTCGTCGCCAAGGTGCTGGCAGGCGGCGCCGAGAACCAGTTGCAGGCGACGCTGAAGCGCAACTTCAAGAAGGTCGCGAACGTGAAGCCCCCCGCGAGCCGCGCCGACAGTTCCGAGAAGTTCGTGGTGGCGCAGGGGTTCCGCGGGCGCCAAGAGGCCCCGGAATAGCGAAGGCACCCCGAGGGGTGCCCATGGTCACGCAGACATGATTTCCGTAAAGGTTTAGCGGTCAGCCGCCCCAGTGCCGCACGGGACCGCAATCCATGTGCACGAAGTTCGATCTTGAATAGCGGCCTACTCCGCCGCTGGCACAAGCCTCGGCCGCCTTGGCCATCTGGCCCACGCTGCGCGACTTGAGCCGCAGGTCGGCGGCCTGCCCCTTCATGTGCAGCGAGTTGCGCGCGACGCCGCCGGAACGCGACCGCAGCATCGCGTTGGTGGCCGGGCTGCGGTAGCCCGAGAGCATCATGTAGGGTTCCGAGACGTCCATCAGGCGGTGCGCGGCAGCCATGATGTCGATGTTGCGCGGGTCGATCTTGGTCTGGTCGTCGGTCCGCCAATCACGCATGAAGTAGTTGATTTCCTTGAGGACTTCCTTGATATACTCCCCCTCGATCCAGTAGATCGTATCCAGGGATTCACCGGTTCGGCCGGAATACATGCGCACGCGGCGAACGTCCCCTGCCCCCCTGAGCAGTCCGAACGCATTCGAACACGTGGGCGCCGCCACAACCATCGTTGCCGCAAAAACGCCCAACACGCCACGCCGCGTCACCGCCGAAGACCCGTGATCTGCCATACTGCCTTGCCTGTCCCGTCGCCTGATGCAACCGCCTGTACCGACGGTTTCTTGCACTCATCCCCTAGCGCCTGACTGTTATTGCACAGGTCGAATCGTGCAGGAAGCGCGGAATGTCCGCACTGTGGCATTACAAGGCAGATCGGCAAAAAATCGCTGAATGTCGCACCGTTGCGGCGGCTTGTGACAGTTTTGCGCCAACCGGGTGGAATGCGTGAAAAGGCCCGTCAAATATCGCATTGTGAGTGGACAGTGTGCTGCCAATCACGAATCCATAGTCCTTGTCTGCTGCCGTTCATCGAGGGTGTCATGAACCTGTCCGCGTTCGCTGGTCGCGAGGCCGCCTCTGTCCTTGCCTTGTGCGCGGGGTTGCTGGCGGCGCCTGTTCTTGCGCAACAGGTCCTGCCGCTTGCGGCGCAGTCCACGCCGGTCGAAACGCAGCGCGCCTTTGCCACCGCGCTGGCCGAAGCGGCGGCGGCGGATCCGGCCGTGGCCGATTTCTACAGCGCCCGGGGCTATGCGCCG
>CAZVIS010000187.1:0-6309 GCA_964627355.1 uncultured Rhodobacterales bacterium | reverse complement strand
GTCGGATAGGGCGCAACCATCCCGGCAATCGCGCTCATCTTCAGCTTGGCCGAGATGGCGAACGCCCAAAGGCCGATCAGTTCCCCCGCCTGCGGACCGGCAATGGATACGCCCACAGGCCGCCCCTTGACCACCATGACCTTGATCAGGCCATGCACGCGGCCCTCGGCCTGAGCCCGGTCGTTCTCGTGAAAGGGGAAGCGGACGACTTCGACCGCTTCGCCATGCGCCTTCTTGGCTTCAGCCTCGGTCAGGCCGACCTGTGCCAACTCAGGATCGGTATAGGTGGCCCAGGGAATGTGGCGGGTGCTCTGCTTGGCCGGCAGTCCGAACAGCGCCGAGCGCACGACGATCCCCGCATGATAGCCCGCAACATGGGTGAACTGCAGGCCCCCTGCGGCGTCACCTACGGCATAGACCTTGCGGTTGGTGGTGGACCGCAGGTCATCGCCAACGGTCACGCCCTTGCGGGTAAAGGCCACGTTCGCCACGTCCAGCCCCATGTTGTCGAGCGCGACCTTGCGCCCCACGGCCATCAACAGGTGGCTACCCTCGAACACCCGGCCATCGGCCACCGTCACCTTTATCGCCCCGGCCTCGCCACTTACGGCGGTCACCGCAGCCCCCTCGACAATCGCGACACCCTCATGCCGCAGGTTCTCCAGCACGATGGCGGCCATCTCTGGGTCGTCACGGCCAAGCGCCTTGGCCCCCTCGATCACCGTCACCTCGCACCCCAGACGGCGGTGCGCCTGCGCCATCTCCATCCCGATGGGACCGCCGCCGATGACGATGAGATGGGAGGGACGCTCGCGCAGGGCAAAGACGTTCTCGTTGGTCAGATAAGGGATGCTGTCGATCCCTGGGATCGGCGGGACAAAGGGGTGAGAGCCTGTGGCGACGATGTAGCGCCGCGCCTTGATCCGGTGCCCTCCGGCCTCGACTTCATCGGGGCCGGTGAACTTGCCCCAGGCCCGGATGACGCGGACGCCCAGACCCTCGAACCGCTCTTGGCTGTCCACCGGGGCGATGGTGGCGATGACCTTGGCCACCCTGTCCTTCACCGCGCCGAAATCGACCTGCGGGGTCACCGGCGCCACGCCGAACGCGGCCCCGTCCGTCATCGCATGGGCATGCTTGGCCGAGGCGATCAGCGCCTTGGACGGCACACAGCCTGCGTTCAGGCAATCGCCCCCCATCTCTCCCGCCTCGATCAGCACGACGCGCGCACCCATCTGTGCGGCCCCTGCGGCAATCGACAATCCGCCCGATCCGCCGCCGATGATGCAGAGATCCGTCTCGATGCTATCCATGGTCATATCGCCTTGCGGAAGAGTTTCAGAAGGATCGGCAGGGCCGACAGCGCGGCCAGGCCAAGGATCGGCCCCATCACCTGCGGCGAGAAGAAGATCGACAGATCCGGCGTCTCGCCCCGGGCAAAGACCTCGCCCAGACCCGACCCGATCGAGGTAAAGACCGCCGTGCCCGGGATGATGCCGAGGAAGGTCGAGATGGCAAAGCGATGCAGCGCCACGCCGACAAAGGCCGGGATCAGGTTGGCGAGGAAAAAGGGCACCGCCGGGACCAGCCGCATCAGGAACAGCACTGACCATTCATTCTCCCGCAGGCCCGCCTGCAGCTTGGCGGCCGCCCCGCCCTTCGCCTCGATGCTCGCCGCGACGCTGGCGCCGAACCCGGCCCGCGCGGCCAAGAAGATCGCGACGGCGCCAAGGGTAGCGGACAGGACATTGTAAAGGACCCCCGGAAACAGCCCGAACAGGAACCCGCCGGTCAGCGTGGCCACTGTGGCCCCGGGCAGGGAAAAGGCGACGATCACCACATAGGCCGCCATGAAGGCCAGCACCGCGACAATGTAATGCGCATCGCGGAACGCGATCAGGGCCTCCCGATTTTCGGCCAGTGCAGCAAAGCTCAACTGATCCCGCAAGGCATAGGCTCCGACCGCAGCCACGGCCAAGATGACGAGAAAGGGCAGCTTGCGGGCAAGGCCGCCACGAACGGGCGGCTGGTCGGGAAGGGGCGTCGCGGGCATCGCAGTCTCCTCGGATTCTGCGGAACCATACGCGACCTCCCCGCTTGCGTTACCCCTTGCGTCCGAGCGGTCACGCTCGGTTGATCCGCCCTGCCTGCACTGAAACAATGCCGCGGCGTCATGGGTTTCGGTGGCAATCCTGCGGACCGCTATGTTTCAGGCGAAGCCCCGGATGCCATTTTTTTCAGCGCTGATGACGTTGACTTGCGCCAAGGCCCCCCGTAAAGGAAGCGCTTCAGATCACGGCGCTCGAATCCTTCGGGGTTTGCGCCTTTGGACTTATGGAGCCTTGCGATGAAGCGCACTTACCAACCTTCCAAGCTCGTGCGCAGCCGGCGTCACGGGTTCCGCGCGCGGATGGCCACCAAGGGTGGACGTCTGGTGCTGGCGGCGCGGCGCGCCAAGGGCCGCAAGGTCCTTTCGGCCTGACGCCTGGCTGCTTTGGCGGGCCTTCGGGCCCTCTCGGGACAGGATCATGACACCAACGGAGGCAGGGAAGACACCCGCAACGCCCCCGGCCGTTTTGGTGTGTCCGGGTCTCAGTGTGATCGCGCGCCGCGCCGATTTCCTGCGCGCGGCCCAAGGACGCAGGCAGGGGACGTCCGGATTCCTCTTGCAGGCGCGGGACCGGGGCGATGGCCTGCCTGGCGCGCGCGTGGGGTTCACTTGCTCGAAGAAGATCGGCAACGCCGTCCAGCGCAACCGCGCCAAGCGCCGCCTGCGTGAGGTGGCACGCGCCGTACTGGCGGCAGCGGCGCAGCCCGGATGGGACTATGTGCTGGTCGGACGACCGGAGGCGACGGTGACACGCGATTTCGCGCTGTTGCTGACCGACCTCGAAGGCGCGCTGCGCGCCGTGCACGGGGGCCGCAGATGACCCCGCTCGCCCATTTGGTGGCGCTGCCCGTGCGGGCCTATCGGCTGATCCTGTCGCCCTGGGTCGGCCACGGCTGCCGCTTCCGTCCCACCTGTTCGGCCTATGCGCTTGAAGCGCTGGGGCGTCACGGGGCCTTTCGCGGCACCTGGCTGATGCTGCGACGGATCGGACGCTGCCATCCCTGGGGCGGGCAGGGCTACGACCCGGTGCCGGGAGCGGGGCGTGACGACGCGAGGGAGGGCTGAGGCCGCTCATCGGCCGTGACCGGCCTCTTCGCTGAGGCGTGGCGCCCGGGTCAGCGAAGAGGCCGGTCACGGCCGATGAGCAGTCCGGTCATTACCGTGTGGCGATGATGGCGCGGAGGCTTTCGATCCCCTCGCCCTTCTCGGAACTGGTCACCACGATCTCGGGATAGGCCGCCGGATGACGCGCCAGCGCCGCCTGCACCTGTGCCGTATTCGCCTCCCGCGTCGCCGTGTTCACCTTGTCAGCCTTGGTCAGCACCACCTGAAACGTCACCGCCGACTTGTCGAGCAGCGTCAGGATCTCTTCGTCCACCGCCTTGATCCCGTGCCGCATGTCCACCAGCACGAAGGCCCGCCGCAGCGTCTGCCGCCCCGCCAGATACTGCCGCAACAGTGCTTGCCACTTCGCTACGATCTTCACCGGCGCCTCGGCATAGCCATAGCCCGGAAGATCCACCAGATAGCGCGGCTCTTCCATCTCTACCCCAAGAGAGAAGAAGTTGATCTCCTGCGTCCGCCCCGGGGTGTTCGACGCCCGTGCAAGGTTCTTGCGCCCCGTCAGCGCGTTGATGAGGCTTGACTTCCCTACGTTCGAGCGGCCTGCAAAGCAGACCTCGGGCCGGTCTGCCGGGGGAAGGTGGACCATCGCGACCACGCCCTTGACGAAATCGACGGGACCGGCGAACAGCAGTCGCCCTTTTTCGCGATCGGCAAGCTCGGGCTCGGGTGCGGGCGGGAAGGGCAGCGTCACAGGACCTCGACCTCGTCTTCCAGCCGGATCTCGCCGCCCGTCACCACCCGCGCATAGACACCGAACTCCGTGTGCCCATAGTGCGCCTGCAGCCCGCCAAGCGTATCGGCGTCGATCACGCCCGTTTCGGGATTGGCCGAGGTCGCCTTGCAGCGCCCGATCCGCTCGACCACTTCCAGTTCGACCTTGTAGATGCGCAGGCGGCGGCCAACCCACGAGAACTCCTCGAACGGCTGAACCCCGCCGATCCACAGGTTTCCACGCCAGCGATGGGGCGACAGCGGGACGCCCATCCGCGCCTCGAGATCGCGACACGAGGCCAGCGAGAAGAGCGAGATCGACGGAAACGCGCTGTCGGTCAGCGCGCGGTCGGCCGACACGATCTGCACCGGCTGCGCCCGGTCGGGTGGATTCAGTGGGCGAACCCAGTCCAGAAAGCGCGGCAAGTCAGCCGGGTCGTCAGGGCGGATCACCAGTTCCCCCCGGCCCGGATGGCGCAGGGTGACCGTGGCCGTTTCGGGGTCAAGCTGCGACTCGATCGCCATCAGGCCCGGCGCCTTGGCCCCGCGCGCGAAGTTGTGGCAGGCGTTCCACCCGGGACCCAGCCGTGCCGCGTCATGCGCGACAGCCCAGTGGCGGTCCCACGGCAGGCCCTGACCCGGTGTCAGTACTGCGTCGACTAGACTTTCGCGCCCGTGACCCTTGATCGGATGGCGAAAGATTGCGGCTATGCCCCCCGTCATTTCTTGTCCGGCCCCTTGCGCGGTGACGGCTTGGCCGGTTTGCTGACCGGCTTGGCTGTGCTGTTGGCCGCCACACCCGTGTCCGACTTGCCGGCAGGCGCAGCGGGGGGCGCTTTGCGGAAGCTGGACCTAATGTTGCCGAAGATATCGGGCGTATGCCCGTGGCTTCGCATGATGAGATACTGCTGCGTAAAGGTGATAATGTTGTTGGTGATCCAGTACACCACCAGCCCACTTGCGAAACTGCCCAGCATGAACATGAAGATCCAGGGCATCCAGGCAAAGACGGCCGCCTGCGCCGGGTCGGTTGGCTGCGGATTCAGCTTGGCCTGCAGCCACATCGTGATGCCAAGCAGGATCGGCAGAAGCCCGATGAAGATCAGGTGCAGGAACGACCCCGTGGCAGGGGCGTCCCAGGGCAGCGCCCCGAAGAAGTTGAAGATCGACGATGAGTCCGGCGCCGACAGGTCGTTCAGCCAGCCAATGAAGGGCGCGTGGCGCAATTCGATCGTGACGAAGATCACCTTGTACAGGCTGAAGAAGATCGGGATCTGGATCAGGATCGGCAGGCAGCCCGCTGCCGGGTTCACCTTCTTGTCCTTGTACAGTTGCATCATCTCGCGCTGCAGCTTCTGGCGATCTTCGCCCGCGCGCTCTTTCAGCGCCTCCATCTCGGGCTGCAGCTCCTTCATCCGCGCCATCGAGACGTAGGACTTGTAGGCAAGTGGCAGGACCAGGAACTTCAACACGAAGGTCAGCCCGATGATGGCGAAGCCCATGTTGCCGACGAGGCCGTTCAGGACATGGAGCAGGTAGAAGATCGGCTTGGTCAGGAAGAAGAACCATCCCCAATCGATGGAATCGATGAAGCCGGGGATTTCCTGGTCGCGCTGATAGGCCCGGATCGTCTCCCACTCTTTGGCGCCGGCGAAAAGGCGGGACGAGACGGTCGAACTCTCTCCGGGCGCCAGCGTGACCACGGGATGACGCATCCAGGTCTGGTAGGTGTCGTTCTCCGGGACATACTTCGTGACGGCGGTCCATGGCTTGCCCTGTTCCGGGATCAGCGTGGACATCCAGTAGTGGTCGGTAAAGCCAATCCAGCCATCGGTCGTTGCCTCGGTCACGAGGGCAAGGCCACCCTCCGGCGTGTCGCCGGGCAGCTCCTGAAAGTCGTCGCTGAACCATGAGCTTTCGTACTTCCGCTCGCTCAGGATCCCGTCGGTCCGGCTGATCGCGCCCTCGTGCACCACGAAGATGTTCGTGCGGTCTGGCGGCAGGCCGTGGCGGGCCAGCACGCCATAGGGCTGCAGCGTGGCCGGCGCGCCCGAGGCGTTGGTCACGCTGTCGGTGACGGTGAACATGAACTTGTCGTCCACCGCGATCTGGCGGGTGAAGGTCAGGCCCTTGCCGTTGTCCCATGTCAGGGTGACGGGCGTTTGCGTTGTAAGGCTGGCGCCCTCGGGCGCTGTCCAGGCGGTGGCGGCGCCTGGGACATCCTCATAAGCCAGTGCGCCACCGGGGGCCCAGCCGTACAGCGCATAATAGGCACCATCCTCACCTACAGGGCGGAACAGGCGCACGATGGGCGAGTCGGGGTCGACCTTCTCGCGGTAGGACCTCAGCGACAGGTCGTCGAT
>CAZVIS010000186.1:0-6332 GCA_964627355.1 uncultured Rhodobacterales bacterium | reverse complement strand
TCCGCATCGACATGCTGGAACGTCTGGCCGATCTGCTGCGCGCCAAGGACAGCCGTGCCGGCTTCGAGGCGGCGCCGGAGATGCTGTCGATCACCGGCATGACGCAGGACCAGTTCGCGGACCTGATGGGGGGCCTCGGCTACAAGGGTGTCCGGGGCGAGCGGCCGAAAGTCAAGCCCGAGGCGGTGGTGCCCCCGGTCGAGGCCCCCGTCGAGGGGGTCGAGGTGGCGGCAGAGCCGCCCGTCGAGACGTCCGCCGAAGTTGCCCCGGAGATCGCCGAGGCGCTGCCGGAGGCGGCCGCCGAGGCGTCCCCTCCCACCCCCGTCGAGATGGAAGTCTTCTACACCTACACTTGGGCGCCGCGTCCACGCGGGGGCGAGGCGCGCCCTCGTGGCGACCGTCCCGAACGCGGCCCCCGTCCGCAAGGTGATCGTCCTCAAGGTCAGCGTCCGCAAGGTGAGCGTCCCCAGGGAGACCGCCCGCAAGGCGAACGCCCCCCGCGCGGCGACCGCCCGAACCGGGGCCGTGGCCAGGGGGGCGAGCGTCGCCGGGACGAGCAGGCAGCGCCCACTGTTGCTGCCGATGGCACCACCGTTGTCGCGGATACCCCCGCCGAGGCCCCAACCCCGCGTCCTGACCGTCCCGCCCGCAAGCCCTATGAAGGAAGCAAGCCATTTGACGGCAAGAAGGGCGGCCATAAAGGTGGGGGCGGTGGCAAGCCGCAAGGCGACCGTGGGCGGGACGACCGCCCAGACCGCCCGCGTGAGGATCGGGGCGACCGGCCCAAGACCTACGAGGCCCGCCCGCCCCGCGCCGAGAAACCCATCGACCCGGACAACCCCTTTGCCGTCCTTGCCGCGCTGAAGGGACGGATCTGAGGGTTGGCGGGCAAGGGCGGCAGGCCAAAGCCTGACGCAGCGCCCGGCCTTCGGCTGGACAAGTGGCTGTTCCAGGCGCGGTTCTTTCGGTCCCGAAGCCTTGCCGCCGAGGTGATCGAGGCCGGGCACTGCCGCATCAACGGGGCGCGCGTCACCAAGGCGGGGCATGATGTCCGGCCCGGCGACACGCTGACCTTTGCGCAAGGGTCGCGGATCCGGCTGATCCGGGTTCTGGACCTTGGCCAGCGGCGGGGACCGGCTGTCGAGGCGCAGGCGTTGTACCTTGACCTTGATGCTGCGGCGCCGCAGCCGCTTGAATGATCCGGCAGGCCGCGCTAGGCAGCCGTGGCCAAGATTAGGAGACGGGTTCCCATGACCTATGTGGTGACCGACAACTGCATCGCCTGCAAGTACACCGACTGCGTCGAGGTCTGTCCGGTGGACTGCTTCTACGAGGGCGAGAACATGCTGGTCATCCATCCGGATGAATGCATCGACTGCGGCGTCTGCGAGCCCGAGTGCCCCGCCGACGCGATCCGCCCGGATACCGAGCCGGACATGGAGAAGTGGGTCGAGTTCAACCGCAAGTATTCCATCGCCTGGCCGGTGATCGTGACGAAGAAGGATCCCCTGCCCGAGGCCGAGGCGCGGGATGGCGAGACGGGCAAGCTGGACAAGTACTTTTCGCCCGCTGCAGGCACCGGCGGCTGAGCATCCGCCCGAATCGTCGGCAAATGCACGACAAGGTGCTGACGGGGCCCTGCACTGCAAGGCCTTGTTAACATGTGGTTCCGTTGCGGCAGGCCCGTGGCGTGCCGGTGTTGGAATCGGGGCCGATTCGTGATATACAATCGTCACAAAGAAGCATGGGAGTCTGCGACCGCGCCTCTGGGCTGCCACCCGGGCCGGTAAAATCCGTGACATGTTGCCGTCATCGTCGGGGCCGTCGTGCCGCGAACGGTGACTTGTCGTCGGAAGGCAGGCCCTGACCCGAGGAAGCACCTGATGACCAAATCGAAGAAGCCCGAGTTTCGCCCGAACGATTTCGTGGTCTATCCCGCGCATGGCGTGGGCAAGATCATCTCGATCGAGGAGCAGGAGATTGCGGGTCTGCATCTGGAACTGTTCGTCATCTCGTTCGAGAAGGACAAGATGACCCTGCGCGTGCCCACGCACAAGGCGACCGAGATCGGGATGCGCGCCCTCTCGGCCCCTGACGTGGTGACCAAGGCGCTGGACACGCTGAAGGGCAAGGCCCGTGTCAAGCGGGCGATGTGGTCGCGCCGTGCGCAGGAGTACGAGCAGAAGATCAACTCGGGCGACCTTCTGTCGATCGCCGAGGTCGTGCGCGACCTGCACCGCTGCGACGACCAGCGCGAGCAGAGCTATTCCGAGCGTCAGCTTTACGAGGCGGCGCTGGAGCGTCTGACCCGCGAAGTGGCGGCGGTTTCGGGCGTGGACGAGAAGGGCGCGCAGCGGGCGGTGGACGAGGTCCTGCTGACCCGCGCGGCCTGATCCTTCCGGATTGGAAGCGGCGGCGGTCCTTCGGGGCCGCCGTTTGCGTTTGGAGCAGGCGAGCGGAGATACTCCTCGGCATCAGTTGCAACCTTACAGTCAGAGTGGCTTTACTGTCGCCACTCGATTCTTGGAAAGGCAAAAACTTGGTCTGGGGGATCGGATTTTCCGGTGAGTACGACGAGTTCATGCCGCCCGGAGAATTCGTTGGGCATGACGAAGCGCTTTTTTTAGCGGATCGACCTGTCGATGGCGATGGTACGCAATACACTACTTTCGCGGCATACAAGCGCGACGTCCTGCGCAAGTTTTTCAAGGAATTGGGCGTAAGGACGCCAGATAGTCCGCCCCTGCTTCCGATTGAGGATCACGAGTGGCCCAAAGAGTTCGCGAGACGGAAGGTATACAAGCGTCGCGCTGACTTGATGATCTTCGCTAGTGACACGTTTGCAGTCACTAAACCTCTGCGCGATCTGCTTGAACGGCTTGAGGGCGGCCTACACAAGTTTAGTCCCATACGGGTCATTCAGCCAGGCAAAGAAGAACATCCCGTCCAACATTACTTGATGGTTGTCGGTCGATGGCTGAATAGCTTTCGACCAGAGGCAAGCGATCCGGGCTCCTGCCGTGTTTTCTCGAACGGTAGAGGATGTGTTGATTGGGACGGGAAGACCAAGAGTATTGGGGCAGCAATGTCATCCTATGCGATAGGCTCTGCTCATCTCTGGTCGGAAAGTCAGCTGCTGACGCCAGCCCTGCTTATTTCAGATCAGCTAAAGGAAGAAGCAGACAAGGTGCAGCTGCGACTACCCCCAACTTACAGGCTGAAGTCCGTGCCGTGAGATCGTACAATCTGGTTGGTAGGCAAACCGGAACGGTGCGCCCTAGGTAAGGTGATTTTGTTTGCAGCAATGAGGCGTTACAACCGGGCCGTCGCAGCAACCAGCGCTGCCGCCTCGGTCAATTGCTGGCTCGCCCCCAGGATGTCACCCGTCTGGCCGCCGATCCGGGCGCGGGCGGCCGAGGCGAGGGCGAGGATCAGGGGGGCAGCGTAGAGGGGCATGAGGAGAGCCGCGCTGCCGCTGGTCAGAAAAGCGAGGGTGAGGGCGAGGGCGACAGCGAGGGCCGCCACATGCGCTGCCGGGCGGCCAACCAGATGCGACAGGCCAGAGGCGCGGGCGTTCGGCAGGGCGGCCATCAGCAGCGCCATCGGCGCGCGGGAGAGGGCGCCTGCGGCGATCAGCGCGCCCAAGGACCCGCCTCCGATCAGTGCCACCAGCGCCGACCATCGCGCCAGCGTCACCAGCACCAGCGCCAGCGCGCCAAAGCTGCCGATGCGGCTGTCCTTCATGATCTCAAGCCGTCGTTCGCGCGTGCGGCCACCCATCAACCCGTCGGCGGTGTCGGCCAACCCATCCTCGTGCAGCGCCCCCGTCATCAGCGCCTGCGCCGCGAGCACCAGTGCCGCGACCGGCCCCGCAGGCAGGCCGAGTGCGCTGGCCGCCCAGGCGAGCGCCGCCGCCAGACCGCCCACCACCGCGCCGACCACCGGCCAGGCCCAGGCCGACCGCGCGCCCTGCGGGCGGTGCGCGGGCACCGGCAGGCGGGTCAGCAGCGCGAAGGCCGAGGCAAGATCGTGAAGGACGGGGTGGGCCATTGCGGCGTCGCTTTCGGACTGGTGCGGGCAACCGGCTGTCGATACCCCGGGCGGGCAGGCGCGGCAACGAGGATCACGGGGCATGACGTTCGACACGCTGGAAGGGTTTCGCAAGTCACTCGCCGCCGCTCCGGGGCCGTATCATGCTGCGGTGGCAGCGGCACAGGCGCGGCAGGGGCAGTTGACGAAGCCGCCGGGATCGCTTGGTCGGCTGGAGGATCTCGCGGTCTGGCTGGCGGGCTGGCAGGGGCGCGAGAAGCCGGGGGTGGAGCGTCCGCAGATCCTGATATTCGCCGGAAATCATGGGGTTGCGGCGCGGGGCGTGTCGGCTTTTCCGCCCGAAGTCACCGTGCAGATGGTGGCAAACTTCCGCGCCGGGGGGGCGGCGATCAACCAGTTGGCCCGGGTTGCGGGGGCCTCGATGGGGGTGCATGCGCTGCACCTCGACCGGCCCACGGCGGATTTCACCGAAGGCCCCGCGATGAGCGAGGCCGAGGCGGTCGAAGCCCTGCGGGTGGGCTGGGAGGCGGTGGACGGGGCTGCCGACCTTCTGGTCGTGGGCGAGATGGGGATCGGGAACACGACCTCGGCGGCGGCTCTTGCCTGCGCGCTTTATGGCGGCGCGGCAGAGGATTGGGTGGGGCGCGGGACGGGGGTGGACGCGGCGGGGCTGGCGCGGAAGGCGGCGGTCGTCGCGGCAGGCGTCGCGCGGCATGGCGGCGCTGACCCGCTGGAGGTGCTGCGCTGCCTTGGCGGGCGCGAGATTGCGGCGATGGCGGGGGCGATGGCGCGGGCGCGGAGCTTGCGTCTGCCGGTCATCCTCGACGGCTTCATCGCCTGTGCGGCAGCGGCGGTGCTGGACCGCACCGTACCGGGCGCCCTTGAGCATGCGGTGGCGGGGCATCGGAGTGCCGAAGGGGCGCATGGCGCGCTGCTCGACCGGCTGGGCAAGGTGCCGCTGCTGAATCTTGGCCTGCGTCTGGGTGAAGGGTCGGGGGCGGCCCTGGCCATCGCAATCGTCCGGGCGGCGGCGGCCTGCCATTCCGGCATGGCGACCTTTGCCGAAGCGGGGGTTTCGGGTGGCTAGTCGAGGCGGCTGACTATTCGGCGGCGCGGGGGCTGCGATCTTCGTCCAGTTCGGACATGAGCGAAATCTCGAGATCGCGGGCCAGTTGCTGCGACCGGGCCACGAAAGCCTTGTTGAGGTGGGCGGGCTGGCCTGGGATCCAATAGGTTTCCAGATCGTTCAACGCGGCAACATCGTGCCGGTAATAGGCCTGCGACAGGCGCAGCGCCTCGGCCTCGCTGTAGCCGGTGCTTTCGAGAACGCAGCGGCCAGCGCGGATCGAGCTGTGCAAAAGCTCGCGCACCACCTCGTTCGCCCCCGCGCGGCGCAACTCGTAAAGGTGCCACATGTCGCGGGCGCGGGCGACGATGTGCAGGTCGGGCCGGACGCGACGGGCGTGGCGCACGATGGTCAGGCAGGACTCGCGGTCATCGACGGCGACGACAAGGACCGAGGCCTCGGCCAGGCCCGCCGCGTCCAGCAGTTCAGGATGGGTGGGATCGCCGAAGAAACCCTTGAAGCCGTAGCGGCGCAGCGTATCGATGGCGGCCATGTCGCTGTCCAGCACCACCGTCTCGACCCCGGCCGAGGTGACAAAGCGGTTCACGGTCTGGCCAAAACGGCCGATGCCCGCGATGATGACCGGCCCCTGCTCGTGAATCGGGTCGGGGCTGCTGTCGGGCATCGCCACGGACAGCCGACGCGCGACCCAGTCGAAGGCGAGAAACAGCGCAGGCGTGGCGAGCATCGACAGGGACAGCACCAGAAGTGCCGTCTGGGCCACCTGTTCTGGCAGGATCGACTGCGAGACGGCGGTTGCCACCAGCAGGAACCCGAACTCGCCCGCCTGCGCCAGCGACAGCGTGAAAAGCCAGCGGTCCCGCCCCGTCAACCCCGAGGTCACGGCCAGGACCCACAGCACGACCGCCTTTCCAACGATCAGCGCCAGCGTGCACAGGATGACGACCGAGGCCTGCGCGCCGATCATGCCGGTGTCGATCCCGATGCCCACGGTCATGAAGAAGAGGCCGAGAAGCAGCCCCTTGAACGGGCGCACATCCGCGTGGATCTGGTGCCGGAACTCGGAATTCGCCAGCACCACGCCCGCGACAAAGGTGCCAAGCGCGGGCGACAGGCCAACGAGCTGCATCAGGAAGGCGATTCCCGCGATCAGCAGAAGCGCGATGAAGGTCCCCATCTCGGGCAGGTTCGAGGC
>CAZVIS010000185.1:0-6360 GCA_964627355.1 uncultured Rhodobacterales bacterium | reverse complement strand
GCATCACCGCGATCCCCGAGACGAAGGAGAAGGTGGACAGGATCAGGAACAGCGCCCGCAGCGAGACAAGCGCCAGCATCCGCCGCGACAGCCCCCATCCCAGGCCCATTACCAGCACCACCGGCAGCATCAGCACGCCCTGCACGACGAAGCGCGCGGTTGTGATCTGGCCGACGGGGACACCTGCGTGGGCCGCCAGCTTGGACGACACGTCGAGCAACGGGGCAAGCGCGCAGAAGGCCAGCATCAGGACGACGCCCGGCAGGATGCGGTCGGCGGGTCGGGCGAGCGCTGTGGTCAAGGTTGAGCGCCTTCGCCGGGCGTCGGGACCACAAATTCCTTCGAAGGAATTTGCAAAAATCTTCGAAGATTTTTGGCCTTGCCCCGGCGCTGTGCTTCAGCAGTTGGGGACATTGACCGCGAGCCCGCCGAGCGAGGTTTCCTTGTATTTCTCGTGCATGTCGCGGCCGGTCTGGCGCATCGTCTCGATGCAGACGTCGAGGCTGACGAGGTGCTGGCCGTCGCCGCGCAGGGAGAGGCTTGCGGCCGACACGGCCTTGATCGCGCCAAGCCCGTTCCGCTCGATGCAAGGCACCTGCACCAGCCCCTTCACCGGATCACAGGTCATTCCGAGGTGGTGTTCCAGCGCGATCTCGGCGGCATTCTCCACCTGTTCGGGCGTGCCCCCCAGAACCGCCGCCAGCCCTGCGGCGGCCATTGCGGCGGCGCTGCCGACCTCGGCCTGGCAGCCGCATTCGGCGCCCGAAATGCTGGCGTTGTGCTTGACGATCCCGCCGACGGCGGCGGCGGTCAGGAGGAACTCGCCCAGCCTTGCGCGGCTGGCGCCGGGGACGTGGTCGAGCCAGTAGCGGATGACGGCGGGAACGACGCCCGCCGCACCGTTCGTGGGCGCCGTGACGACCTGCCCGCCCGCCGCGTTCTCTTCGTTCACGGCCATGGCGTACAGGCTCATCCAGTCGTTGATCGTGTGGGGCGGCGTCATGTTCAGGCCACGCTCGGCCAAGAGGCTGTCGTGGATGCCCTTGGCGCGGCGGCGCACTTTCAGCCCGCCCGGCAGGATCCCGGTGCCCAGCATGCCCCGGTCGATGCAGTCGGTCATCACCTGCCAGATCCGGTCCATCCCGGCGTCCAAATCGGCGGCAGAGCGGAAGCGCAATTCGTTCGCCCGCTTCATTGCAGCGATGGAGAGGCCCGAGGCGGCAGCCATGGCGAGCATCTCGGCCGCGGATTCGAAGGGGAAGGGCACGTCGGCGCGGGCTTTCTTCTTCGCACCTCCTGCCTCGGCCAGTTCTTCTGCCGTCAGCACGAAACCACCGCCGATCGAGTAGTAGGTCTCGGACAGGATCACGTCGCCCTGCGCGTCGGTCGCACGCAGGATCATGCCGTTCGCGTGGCCCGGAAGCGCCGGGCCGTAGTCGAAGGTCAGGTCCTTCGCCGGGTCGAAGTGCAGGGCGGGCAGGCCGGGGGGATGCACCTGATGCGAGGCGCGGATCGCGGCCAGCGCGGCCTCGGCCTTCTCCGCATCATAGGTGTCGGGGGCAAACCCCGCGAGGCCCAGGATCACCGCCCGATCCGTCGCATGCCCCACCCCGGTAAAGGCGAGCGAGCCGTGCAGCGAGGCGCGTACCCCGCGCGGGTGGAAGGGCGAGGAGCGCAGGGTCTCAAGGAACCGCGCGGCCGCGACCATCGGGCCCATCGTGTGGCTGGACGACGGGCCGATCCCCACCTTGAACATGTCGAAGACGGACAGGAACATGCGCTAGGTCCCAAGCGGATGGGTGAAGGGGGTGGGGCCGATCCCTTCGGCCGCGGCGACCGCCTGCACGGTGGGGCGCGCCTCATAGGCGGACAGCAGGGCGCGCAAGGCCGGGAAGGGGGCAAGGTCCAGCCTGTCCGCCTCGACCGGCGGGAAGGCCTGCATCCAGCGCAGAAGGACCGCGACATAGGGCACCAGCACGCCGGGCCGGTCCGCCGCGAACCACGGCGGCGCGGCGGCGGCGAGACGGTCCAGCGGCGGCAGGCGATCGGTGATGCGGGTCAGGGCCGTGCGGCTGACGGCGGCCTCATGGTCGTCGCCAGCGGGCCGATAGGGGTGCAGAAGGTCCATCATCAGGGGATGCAGCGTGTTCGCCGTCCACATCAGCCAGGACAGGAACCGGCCCCGGTCCGGATCGTCGGGCAGGGGTGCCAGCCCCGGGTGACGGTCGGCGAGCCACAGCAGGATCGCCCCCGTCTCGAACAGCGGACCGTCGGGCGTCTCCATCGCGGGGATCAGGCCGAAGGGATTGATTGCGCGGTAGGCCGGCGCGGCCAGCGTCCCTGCCGCGATGTCGTGCAGGTGGAAAGCATGGTCGATGCCCGCGTCGGTCAGCACCAGCCGGGGGATCAGCGAGGCGAAGTCGGGAATGCCGTGCAGCGTCAGGGTGGGGGCGTTCATGTGCGGTCCGGGTCAGGTTGGGATCGGGGTCGGGCGGGCAAAGGGATGGGGGCCAAGCCCTTCGTCCTGCGCAGCCTTGACGGCGGCGGGGTACATGTCCAGCGCCTTCGACAGGGCGTGCAGCGCGGGATAGTCGGCGGGGTCGCACCACGCCTCCTGCCGCGCCGGATAAAGGACCGCCCACCGGACCAGCGTGCAGGCATAGAGCGTCAGCGCCGAAGGCAGGGCAAAGAGGTCGGCCCGGTCCCGCGCCGCCCTGTCCACGATGTGGAAATGATCCCGCATCCGCGCGATGGTCAAGGCGCGGTGGCCCGCCTGCCCTTCGGGTGTCGCGTGGCGGTCGGGGTAGAACAGGTGCCGCAGGTCGGCATGCGGGGTGTTCGACAGGAAGAACAGCCAGGCAAGGAAGGCCGCGCGGTCGGGATGCCCCGGAAGCGGGGCGAGGCCTGCGTCGGGGTGACGCTCGGCCAGCCACAGAAGAATTGCCGCCGTCTCGAACATCGGCCCCTCGGGCGTCTCCAGCGCCGGAACTCGCCCTGCCGGGTTCAGCGCGCGAAAGGCCGTGCTGTCCAGCGCGCCGGGGCGATCCACCAGGACCGTCTCGAAGGGTTCTCCCGTCACCAGAAGGGCCAGACGGACGATCAGCGAGGCGTTGTCGGGGGCATAGTGCAGGACATGCATCGCGGGCTCGGGGCTGGGGCTGCACGCAGGATAGACCGGACGCCGGGCCGAGATGCTGCGCCGAAAGCGACCGGTCTGCCCGGAAACGCGCGCCCCGCGCCCGTCAGCCCGCCCGGCGATCACGGGCTGCGTTAACCGACCGTTTACCACCATGCGGGAACATTATGTGAACGGATGGAGGCCGCGATGCGCTATGTGCTTGTCCTGATCGTCTTGCTGGCCGGGGTGCGGCCGATGTGGGCCGCGCCGCAGACGCTGCTCGCGCCCGGCCTTGCCGAACGCGTGCGCGCCGATCCGGACGGGTTTCTCGAGGAGGCAGCGGGACTGATCCTTGGCTATGGCCGCGACGGCAGGATCGACGCGGCGGGGATCGAGCGGTTTCTGGCGGTCGAGCGGGCGAAGCGCCGCGTGGCGGCGATGCGGCGGCTGATGCTGGCCGATCTGGATGGCGATGGCGCGATTACGGCGGAAGAGCTGTCCGTGCTTCTGGCTGCGGACGGGGCGGGGCCGCGCGGGCGGCTGGCCGTGGCGCATCTGCGCGCCGATGCCGACGGTGACGGAACGGTTGGCGCCGTCGAACTCGCCGCGGATGCCCGCGCGGCCGCGCAGGCGCTGCCGCCGGGGCTGACCGACCTGCGCACGCTATTGGCGCTTGACCGCGATGGCGACGGCGCGCTGGACTTGCGGGAATTGCGACGCGGAATGGCTGACCTGCTGCCCGGCACCTGACTGCCGACGCGCTGCGGACGGACTGTCCCCCGATTGCCCCCTCGCAACCGCGGCGCCTTTGCGTTAAGCGAGGCTGTCCCGGCTTTCGTGACCGGGATGACCCCGGAGTTCCCGTATGCCCGCAGAGCTTTCCCCGATCGACAAGGCCAAGTTCCTCGCCGCGCAGCGCGCGACGGCATTCATCGAATCCGGAATGCGCGTGGGTCTGGGCACGGGTTCGACCGCCGCGTGGATGGTCCGCTGTCTGGGCGAGCGGATCCGGACCGAGGGGCTGCGGGTGACGGGGGTTCCGACCTCGACCCGCACAGCGGAACTGGCGCGGCAAGTGGGTATTCCCGTGGTCAGCCTGGACGAGGCCAAGTGGCTGGACCTGACGATCGACGGGGCGGACGAATTCGACGGGCGGCTGAACCTCATCAAGGGCGGCGGGGCAGCCCTTCTGCAGGAAAAGATCGTGGCGACGGCCAGCGACCAGATGATCGTCATCGCCGACGCGGCCAAAGAGGTGGTGGCGCTTGGCGCTTTCCCCTTGCCGGTAGAGGTGGTCCCGTTCGGCTGGCAGACGACCAAGGCGCTGGTCGAGGAAACGCTGGTCGGCCTTGACGTGATGAACCGCGAGGTGACCTTGCGGATGAATGGCGAGCGGCCGCTGGTGACAGACGAGGCGAACTACATCCTTGACCTTCACCTCAAGCGGATCGGCAACCCGCGCCAGCTTGCCCTGATCCTGAACCAGATCCCGGGCGTGGTCGAGAATGGCCTCTTCATCGACATCTGCGACATGGTGGTGATCGGCCACGCGGATGGCCGGGTCGAGGTGCGCGACATCAATTCGGGCGGGCGCGAAGAAACCCGGATGGAGTTTGTGCCGCCCGCCAACATCTTTGCAGATCAGGACGATTGAAGCATGGCTTTCGACCTTGACCTGTTCGTGATCGGCGGCGGCTCTGGCGGGGTGCGCGCGGCGCGCATCGCAGCGGGCGAGCATGGGGCAAGGGTCGCGCTGGCCGAGGAAAGTCGGATGGGCGGCACCTGCGTCATCCGGGGATGCGTGCCGAAAAAGATCATGGTGTTCGCTAGCGGCTATCCGGCCGCGGTGGCCGAGGCGCGGGCCTATGGCTGGGACGCGACGATCGGCGCCTTCGACTGGCCCGCCTTCCGCACGCGGCTGGAGTCCGAACTGGACCGGCTGGAGGGGGCCTACCGCAACACGCTGAAGAACGCGGGCGTCGCGATCCACGACCAGCGCGCGGTAGTGGAAGATCCGCATACGGTGCGGCTGGCCGACGGCACCCGCATCACCGCGCGGCATATCCTGATCGCGAGTGGCGGACGCCCCTTTGTGCCTGAATTCGAGGGCAGCGAGCTGGCCATCACCTCGAACGACATCTTCCACATGGACCGTTTCCCCGCACGGGTTCTGGTGGTGGGGGGCGGCTATATCGCCAGCGAGTTCGCCTGCATCCTGCACGGCCTTGGCGCAAAGGTCGTGCAAAGCTATCGCGGCGCGCAGATCCTGCGCGGGTTCGATGACGAGGCGCGGGGGCATGTCGCCAATGCCATGCGGATGCGCGGCATCGACATCCGCACCGGCAGCGCCGTGATGCGGCTGGAGCCGGCGGGTGACGCCGTGCGCGCCGTGATGACGGACGGGATGGATGCGCAATATGACGCGGTGCTGTACGCCACGGGGCGGGTGCCGAATTCAGGGGGGCTGGGGCTGGAGGCGCTTGGGGTGCAGCTTGGCCGGGGTGGCGAGGTGATGGTGGACGGCTGGAGCCAGACCGCCGTCCCCTCGATCTATGCCGTGGGGGATGTCACCGACCGGGTGAACCTGACCCCCGTCGCGATCCGCGAGGGGCATGCCTTTGCCGACACCGTCTTTGGCAGCCGCCCGGTGCAGTTCGACCACAGCCTTGTCGCCTCGGCCGTGTTCACGCAGCCCGAGATGGCGACCGTGGGACTGTCGGAAGAGGACGCCCGCGCGAAGGAGCCGGTGGAGATCTATGCGACCGCCTTTCGCCCGATGCAGACCGCCTTCATCGGCCAGCCTGAGCGGGTGTTGATGAAACTGGTCGTCAGTGCCGCGACGCGCAAGGTTCTGGGGTGCCAGATCGTCGCACCGCATGCGGGCGAGATGATCCAGCTTGCCGCCGTGGCGATGCAGATGGGGGCAACGAAAGAGGACTTTGACCGCACCGTTGCGGTCCATCCGACCATGGCGGAAGAGTTGGTGACCCTGCGCGCACCTGTGCGCAAGGGCTGACCCGGGGCCGATTGTGCTTGAATTTCACGCCCTGATGACCAGTTAAGGCGGGCGGAACCAGAAGAGGAATGCAGATGTCAGGAAACGGGGGTCCCTGGGGGGGCGGGGGCGGAAACCGTGGCGACGATGGGGATGACCGGCCAGGTCGCGGGGGCAACCGCGGCGGGCCGCGCCGTCCGGGCGACCAGGGCGGCAACCCGATCCCCGAGATCGACGAGATCATGAA
>CAZVIS010000184.1:0-6429 GCA_964627355.1 uncultured Rhodobacterales bacterium | reverse complement strand
GCACCAGTTGCGCGAGGCCTAGGCCGACCAGCCGGTGGCGCATGTTCCACAGCGATTTCGGGTCAAGCTCCAGCCCGATCAGGAACAGCATCATCACCACGCCAAGCTCGGCGACATGCTGAAGATCCATCGTCTCGCCCCCGGCAAGGCCGAGGACGGGACCCATCAGCATTCCGGCGCCCAGATAGCCAAGGACCGAGCCAAGGCCGAGGCGCACCGACAGGGGTACGACCAGAACAGCGGTGCCAAGGTAGAGGACAGCCAGAAGCAGCAGGGAATCCATGCGCGCAGGCTAATCTTGCCACGGGCCGGTGTAAACGCGGGGTTCTTTCACCGGGGCGCGGGGTCAGCCGCGCGGCATCGACAGGGTAAGAAGCTTGCCACCCTTCTGGTAGCGCAGTTCCGAGGCGGTAATCGCGGCAACGGTGCCGCCATCGACGCGGTCGCCCACCTTGACCCGCGACAACCGGCCAGAGCTGCTGCGCACCATGGCATAGCGGTCCGACGGCGTGCCGAAGATGCCGATCAGGTTGACCTTGGAAAGATTGATCGCGTTGGCATAGGTCGCCTGCTTGGCGACGCTGGCCCGTGTCGGGATGCGCGGTGCGGCGGTGGCGACCTCGGGCTCTGCATCTGCTTCGGGCTCGGGCTCGGCAGTCAGGTCTTCGGTCGGCCGGGTAAGGGGTTCTGCGACCGGGTCCGTCCGTTCTGGGGCAGCGGGTTCGGGCAGCAGCGACGCCTCGGCCACCGCGGCCTCGACGGCACGTGACAGGGCAACGGGGCGGGGGGCCGGACGCGGCGACAGAAGGATCGCCATCTCGGACGCGGGGACCGGGGTCGACGCGGCTGCTGCGGCCGTCTGCACCAGCGACGCGCTTCCGCTGTCCAGTCGCGCTGCGGCGGCAAGGGCCACGGTCGAACCGTCACGTGCCCGGGGTCGCGGGCTGGCGAAATCGGTCCCGGCCGGAGGTGCCAGCGCCGCGCCGTCATCAGCCTGCGTATCGGGGGCCTGCCCGGCGGGCGGTAGCGCTTGCGGGGACTGCGCCGCCGGGTCGGCCGGGGCCACCAGCGACGAAGGGCGGCCGCGCGGGCGCGCAGAAGCAATCGCAGGATCCGTCGGGACCGTGATGGCCGGTTCGGGGGACGCGTCGGCAAGGGTTTCGGCGGCGGCCGCAGGTGCCGGTTCCGCCGCTTCGGTGGCAACCGCATCCGGGCGCGCAGGTGGCAGGACCGGCGGGCGCGCCTCGATCATCCAGAAGCCGCCAGGCATCACGACACCGATGTCCGAGGCCGCGATCCGCCCCTCTTCGTCGAACTGATAGAGCGAACCAGCCGGCGGCGGCGGCAAGGGCGCTGCGGGCGCAGCCTCGACCGTGCTGCCGGGCGGAGGCAAGGTCACGGGCTCGAAAGCAGGTGGTGGCGCGTCGGTTCCGGCCAGAAAGATCTCGTCCTGCAGCGCTGTCCCGGCCGCCAGCGGCGCGGCCGAGCCAAGGCCTGCCGTTGCATTCTGGGGTGCCGGGGCGGGCTGGGGTGCCGGGGCGGGTTCGGCGGCTGGCGCGGGCTGCGCTTCGGGCCCCACGGCAACAGACGTCCCAAGGGTAGGCGCCGGATCGGTGGCAGGCGGTGCAGTCTCTGCCGTCGGCGTATCGGGCGCCGCAGAGGTGACTGCGGTGGCGGCCTCTTCGGCTTCGGGGATGGCCGGTGCATCTGCCCCGGCGGGATCGTTGGCGTCGGGTTGCAGGGCCTGCGGGTCCGCGACGACATCCTCGGGGGTCTCCCCCAGGGCGGCCAGATCCGCCAGATACTCGGGGTCGTCTGTGGTCGCGGGCAGAGGCTCGCCTGCCTCTGGCGTATCGGTCGTCAGTTCAACTGGCGCCGGGGCCTCGGGCAGGGCAGCGCTGGAGGCCGCAACCTGCGTATCGGCGGGCGCCGGTTCACCGGTGCCGGACAGGTAGATCGAGGACCATGCGGCCACCGCAACAAGACACAACAGCAGAAGACCCGTCAGGATCAGGCCCAGGAAGCGCGGCTTGCCGCGCGGGGCCCGTGGAGCCGGTGCTGCACCGCGTGGCGTGGCGGACTTGCTGGCATTCCGCCCGCGCTGGGGGGGCTTGGCCGCAGGCGGTACGAGGGCGGGGGCGGGCGCGGGGGCAAGGGCCCTTGACGCCGGGTCGGTCGCCGGCCCGGAGGCGGCACCGACGGCGGCCAGCGACGGGCGCGGAATGCTGCGCAAAGGGGCCGGGCCATCGACCGCAGGGGGCAGGCCGCGCGCCGTCCCCGTGCCGCCGGAAACCGCCTTGAGGCCAGCAAGCCCCGGGACCGACGCAATCACCGCGACCGGCGGCGCCTCGCGCCGTGGCGCAGGCTTGGCCTCGCCGGCCAGGGTGGCAGTTGCGGCGACAGGCGCGGGCGGGGTCGGGGCAGCGCGTGTCAGCGGCGGCGGGGCGGGGACATCCGAAGCGAGCAGCGGCTCATCCTGCGCGGCCGTAGCCTGCGCTCCTTTCGGTTCCCGCCTGCGGCTGCTGAAGGCCGGGGCCGCGGGCGTCTGGCTGTCCGAGGTGCGCGGGTCGGTAAGGCCGTCCGTCTCTGGCATGGTCAGGCCAATTGGCGCAGCCGAGGCCGTTGCCTCATGAGCAACCGGATCGCCGATCGGCCGGTGTGGCGCCTCGGCTTCAGCCGCCGGTCCGGATCGGGCCGTTTCCGTCTCTGCCGCCAGAGGACTGTCTGCCGCAACTTCGGGCGCGGCAGCCTTTTCCAGCGCGACTGTCAGGTCCGGCGACGGAGGCTGAGACGCTGGGGCGACCGCTGCAGCATCGTCCGGCGCTGGCGGCTCTGGTCTGTCTGTTGCGGTCGGCGGAACTTCGGCCGCAGCAACGGGTGCCATGGCCGAAGGCGCGGCTGCAGGCAGGTCCGCTTCCAGCTGCAGGGGAGCCTCGGGCGAGCGGGCCAGGTCTTGCGCAGGGGGTACCGCCTTGGCCGCCGCCGTCTCGGACGCCGCTGCGGCACGCTGGCGGCGGGCCGCACGAGGCTGGCCTTCGCTGGCGCGGCCTGCGCCGTCCTCACGGCTGACGATGCTGACCGGGTCCGTATCGCGTTCCACGCTGTCACCGGGGGCAAGCACCTTGGCCGCATGTTCGGTCGGACCGAAGAACGGCTCTTGACCGAAGGCACCCGGAGGCGGGATTGCAACGCAGGACAGGGGATTCATCCGGTGCTGCACCGCAAAACTTTCTGCCTCGGCGAGCGTCTCGCGCGCGACGACGGCGACCTGCACGCGCGGGCCGGTGCCGCAGATGTCGAACACCAACTCGTCCACCGCATAGGGCGTCAGCCCGTCCAGCGCCGCCCGCACCTGCGCCAGCCTGCGCTCGGGGTCGGGCGAGGGGGCGTCCACCTCGGTGTAGAGTATCTGCGAGTTCGGGATGATGAGCTTGGACGTCATGCCCTGCGGCGCTAGGCCGAGGGCCGAGGCGCGCAGGTAGCCCAGCGCCTCGCCCAGATCGGCGCTGTCGAGCGCGGCCTCCCCGATGGTCAGCCAGCCGCGCGCCGTGCGGTGCAGAAGGCCGATCGCCTCATGCGTCAGGTTAAGCGCGAAATTGGGTTTCATATCGCGGGTCTAGCACAGGTTAACGCGGCGGGAACAGCAGCCCGGGCCGGGCTGCCCTTGCTTACAGCAGCTTTTCGCCGAATTAAAGAAAAAGCCGTTAAGACGGCCCAAGGATCGCCTTGCGGCACGCGTCCCAAGAGGGAACTGTCGCGCCAAACCCGGAGGTTTCCCATGCGCCTGATCCTGTCATCCCTCGTCCTTGCCACGGCGCTGAGCCTGCCCGCTCTGGCGCAGGGCGTCGTCAACCAGATCACCGTCACCGGCGAGGGCCGGGTTGAGGTGGCGCCCGACATGGCGACCGTGATGCTTGGCGTCACGTCGGTTGCCGATACGGCGGCGGCGGCGCTCGCCCAGAACAGCGCGCAGGTGGCGGCGGTAATGGAGAACCTGAAGGCCGCAGGGATCGAGGCGCGCGACGTCCAGACCTCGGGCCTGTCCTTGAACCCGAACTGGACGAACTACGGCTCAGACAGCCAGCCCCGGATCGAGGGCTATACTGCGCAGAACATGGTGACGGTGCGGGTGCGGGCGCTGGAGACGCTCGGGACGGTGCTTGATGCGGCGGTGAAGGACGGGGCGAACACGCTGAACGGGCTGACCTTCGGCCTGTCGAACCCGCAGCCGGTTGAAGACGCCGCGCGGGCCGCCGCCGTGAAGGACGCCCGCCGCAAGGCCGACGTGCTGACCGGCGCGGCGGCGGTGCTGCTGGGGCCGGTGCTGTCGATCACCGAAATCACGGGCTATGCGCAACCCATGCCGATGTTCCGCGCCGACGCCGCCTCGGCCCCCGGGGTGCCGGTGTCGGGGGGAGAGCTGACGGTGGGGGCGAGCGTGACGATTGTGTACGGGATCACGCAGTAGGGGCGCGAAGGCCCCGGGGTCAGCGCCCCGGGGCCGTGCCGGTCAGCCTTGCGCCAGCGCCTGCTCCAGATCCGCGATGATGTCGCGCGGGTCCTCGATGCCGATGGACAGGCGCACGACATTCGGGGCGGCGCCTGCCTTCACCTGCGCCTCGGGCGAAAGCTGGCGGTGGGTGGTCGAGGCGGAGTGGATCACCAGGCTGCGCGTATCCCCAAGGTTCGCCACATGGCTGAAGAGTTTGAGATTGTTGATGAGTTTCACGCAGGCGTCATAGCCGCCCTTCAGCGCAAAGGTGAACAGCGCCCCCGCCCCGTTCGGGCAGATCTTCTCGGCCCGGTGGTGCCAGGGCGAGGAGGGCAGGCCCGCGTAGGTGACAGCCTCGACCGCCGGATGCCCCTCCAGAAACTCGGCCACGAGCTTGGCATTCGCCACATGCTTCTGCATGCGCAGGGACAAGGTCTCGATCCCCATCAGCGTGTAATGCGCGCCTTGCGGGTTCATCGTCATGCCGAGGTCGCGCAGGCCCACGGCGATGGAGTGGAAGGTGAAGGCCATCCCCCCAAGCGCGCCGTGGAAGTTGAGGCCGTGGTAGGCCGGTTCCGGCGAGGCGAGGCTGGGAAAGCGGCCGGGGACGGCGGACCAGTCGAACTTGCCCGAATCCACCACAGCGCCGCCGGTGACGGTGCCGTTGCCTGTCAGGTACTTCGTAGTGGAATGGACGACCAGCGTCGCCCCGAACTCGATGGGGCGGCAGAGGTAAGGGGTGGCCGAGGTGTTGTCCACGATCAGCGGAATGCCCGCCCCTTCCGCAATCCGTGCCAGCACGGGCAGGTCGCTGATGTAGCCGCCGGGGTTCGCGATCGACTCGCAGAAGATCGCGCGGGTATCCTCATCGATGGCAGCCCGGACGGCATCCAGATCCTCGGTATCGACGAACCGCGCCGACCAGCCGAACTTGCGGATCGTGTTGGTGAACTGCTGCACGGTGCCGCCATAGAGGCGCGTCGAGGCGACGATGTTGCGCCCCGGCTCCATCAGCGGGAACAGCGCCATGATCTGCGCCGCGTGACCCGAGGAACAGCACACCGCGCCCACGCCGCCCTCGAGCGTCGCGATCCGCTCGGCCAGCGCGCTGACGGTGGGGTTCGTGAGGCGCGAATAGATGTAGCCCACTTCGGCGAGGTTGAAGAGCGCCGCAGCGTGGTCCGCATCGCGGAAGACATAGGCCGTGGTCTGATAAATCGGCACCTGTCGCGCGCCCGTTGCCGGGTCTGGCCGCGCGCCCGCGTGCACCTGCAGCGTGTCGAAACCTTGGGCGTGATCGGTCATCGGGTCCTCCTCTCCCCTTGTTCGGGCCAAAGCCTAGGGCAAAGGCCGCGCCCGGCATAGGGGGGTGCAAGCAGCGCGGGCTACGGGTGCCATGAGAGGGGTTCCGCCGGGGAAGATCGTTCCCCGCCGCCCCCGCTTGGCCTCTGCCCCGCTTTCCGCTAGCACGGCCCGACCGTGGAGGAGCCCCGCATGACCCTGACCCGACGCGCCGCCCTTGCCCTGACGCTCGCCGCCCTCGCTGCCTGCGGGCGCCGCGAGCCGCCGCCGGATACCTCGGGCCCCGCGCTTTACCCCAACGAGACGCCGGAACTCCGCGCCCTCATCAACCGCTATGCCGATGAGTATGAGGTGCCGCGCAGCCTTGTCCATCGCGTGGTCATCCGCGAAAGCCGCCACCGCCCGAATGCCCGGAACGGCCGTTACTACGGCCTGATGCAGATCGACCCCCGGACGGCGCGGACGATGGGCTATGACGGGCGGCCGGAAGGGCTGCTCGATGCCGAGACGAACCTGAAATACGCGGTGAAGTATCTGCGGGGCGCCTGGCTGGTGTCGGACGGGTCCGAGGACAAGGCCGTACAATGGTACGCGGGCGGGTACTATTACGAGGCGAAGCGGCGCGGGCTGCTCGA
>CAZVIS010000183.1:0-6439 GCA_964627355.1 uncultured Rhodobacterales bacterium | reverse complement strand
ATCTCGTCATCGACGAATGTCACCGTTCGGCCGCGCAAAGCTATCAGTCCGTCATTGATGCGGCGCGGGAACTCAACCCCGAGATCAGGCTGCTCGGACTTTCGGCCACGCCGGGTCGCGGCGATGGGCGCAGCCTCCGGCGCACCTTCAGCAATGTCGGCTATCATCTGAAGATAGGCACGCTGATCGGGCGCGGTCTCCTGGTGCCGCCGCGCACCTATACCATCGATCTCGGCGTCGAGGGCGAACTGGCCGGGCTGGAGGCCACTGCGGGCGATTACGACATGCGCGCCGCCGACAAGGTGCTGAACCGCTCGGTGCTGAACGAGGCAGTCGTCGAGCACTGGCAGGCGAAGGCGGCGGACCGGCGCAGCATCTTCTTCTGCGCGACGGTCGACCATGCCGATGCGGTGGCAGAAGCCTTCCGCGCCGCGGGCGTCACGGCCGAGACGATCTCGGGCGACATGCCATCGCGGACGCGCGCCGACCTCATCGCCCGGTTCGACAGGGGCGAGGTGCAGGTGCTTACGAACTGCATGGTCCTGACCGAAGGCTTCGACAGCCAGCCGGTTGGCTGCATCGGCATCCTGCGCCCGATGCTGCACAAGGGCACCTTCATCCAGGCGGTGGGGCGCGGTCTGCGCCGTGTCGATCCCGCGCGTTTCCCCGGTATCGTGAAGACCGACTGCATCGTGCTCGATTTCGCGGGCGCCGCGCTCCGGCACGGGTCGCTCGAACAGGAGATCGACCTCGACGAAGACGATCCCGAGGCCGGCCAGGCGCCGTGGAAACTCTGCCCGACCTGCGAGGCGGAACTGCCGCTCGGCGCCTCGGTCTGCGATTTCTGCGGACATGTCTTCACGCGCGAGCGTGGCGAGGCCCGGCTGCTCACCGCCTTCGACATGATGGAGATCGACCTGCTGGAACGGTCGCCGTTCGCCTGGTGCGACCTGCATGGCGACGGCCAGGCGATGATGGCGAGTGGGTTCAATGGCTGGGCCGGCGTGTTCCACGACGGCACGCTCTGGCATGCCCTCGGACAACCGAAAGGCAGGGCGATCCGGCCGCTCGCCATCGGCACCCGGGTGCAGGCGCTCGCCGCCGCCGACGATTTCCTGCGCGCCACCGAGACCGGCACCGCCTCGATCAAGAGCCGCCGCTGGCTGAACGACCCCGCCACGATGAAACAGATGGCGCTGCTGCAGCGCGCGGGGCACGAGGCCAACGGGCTGGATTTCAGCCTGTCGAAATATGCAGCCAACTGCCACCTGAACTTCCGCTGGAACCGTGGGGCGATCACCGCCGCCGTTCTTGGCCGGGCGGAGCGGTCGGCCGCATGAAACGCCCCAATCCGCTCCCGCCCGACCAGATGACGCCCGCGGAGCGCCGTACCGAGCTGTGCGGCCTGCTGGCGCTCGGGCTGGTTCGGTTGCGGATGCGGGATGGGGGCGAAGTATCTGACGAGACTGGAGAACGTTGCCTACACTATCCGGCCGACCAATGCCGTCATGCAACTCCAACGCACCGGAGAAATGCATGAACAAGCCCGATCCCATCCCCGCGCGCCTGGCCGCGCTGAAGACTACACCGACGCCCGAGCTGAAGGCGCAGTGGCGCGACCTGTTTGACAGCGAGCCGCCGCCGTTCAACCGCCGCTACCTCGAGTCCCGCCTGGCTTACCGCATCCAGGAACTCGCCTACGGCGGGCTGAAGCCCGAAACGATCCGGCGCTTGGAGCGGCTGGGCGAGGAACTGGACGGCGGCGACCGAGCGAGGCGCAGCATCCGCGCCGACCGCGACCGGCCGATCACCGGCACGCGGCTGCTGCGAGAATGGCAGGGCGTTGAGCAGATCGTCACCGTCACCGCCGATGGCTTCGAATGGCAGGGGCGACCCTACAAGTCGCTCTCCGCCATCGCGCGCGCGATCACAGGCACCCGCTGGAACGGCTGGGTGTTCTTCGGCCTCAAGAACCACAGGAGGCGCACGTGACGAAGCCGCCCGAAAAATCGAAGGTCGTCCGCAAGCTCCGCTGCGCGGTCTACACCCGGAAATCTTCCGAGGAAGGGCTGGAGCAGGAATTCAACAGCCTGCACGCCCAACGCGAAGCCTGTGAGGCGTACATCGCCAGCCAGCGGTCCGAGGGCTGGGTACTGGTCCGCGATCAGTATGACGACGGCGGCATCTCCGGCGGCACGCTGGAACGGCCCGGCCTGAAGCGGCTGCTGGAGGACATCGAGGACGGGTTGGTCGATGTGGTGGTCGTCTACAAGATCGACCGCCTCTCGCGGTCGCTGGCCGACTTCGCCAAGTTGGTCGAGGTGTTCGACCGGAACGGTGTGACCTTCGTCTCGGTGACGCAGTCGTTCAACACGACCACGTCGATGGGGCGGCTGACGCTGAACATCCTGCTCAGCTTCGCCCAGTTCGAGCGCGAGGTGACGGCCGAGCGCATCCGCGACAAGGTCGCCGCAAGCCGCAAGAAGGGGATGTGGATGGGCGGGGTGCCGCCCTACGGCTATCGGGTCGAGAACCGGAAGCTGTTGGTCGACGAAGAAGCCGCCGCGCATGTGCGCTGGATCTTCGCCCGCTTCCTTGAGATCGGGTCCTGCACGGAACTGGCGCGGGAGGTCGGCACGCGCGGCATCCGAACGCCGCGCGGCAACCGGATCAACAAGAAATACATCTATCGGATGCTCAGCAACCGCGCCTACATCGGCGAGGCTGTGCACAAGGGCGACAGCTATCCCGGCGAGCACGACGCCATCATCGACCGCGAGATGTGGGACCGCGTCCATGCCATCCTGATCGAGAGCCCGCGCAAGCGTGCCGCCCGCACCCGCGCCGACACTCCCGCGCTGCTGAAAGGGCTGCTGTTCGGTCCCGACCGCGCGGCGTTCTCTCCAACGCACACCCGCAAGGGCGGGCGGCTGTACCGTTACTATGTCAGCCAGACGGTGCTAAAGCATGGCGCCGGCTCCTGCCCCGTCGGCCGCGTCCCCGCAGGCGAGATTGAGGCTGCAGTGGTCGATCAACTGCGCGCTGTGTTCCGCCAACCAGAGATCGTGGCGGGTACGTTGAAGGCCGCGCGCGCCCACATCGATGACATTTCAGAAGCCGATGTACGCGCGGCCCTGCGGCAGCTCGACTCGCTGTGGGAGGAACTGTTTCCCGCCGAGCAGGCAAGGATCGTGGAGTTGCTGGTCGAGCGCGTGGACATCGGAACGGAGGGCCTGAACGTCAGGCTACGTGTCGACGGCCTCAGCGGACTCGCGCGCGAGATGCTGGCGGGCAGCATCGGGGAAGCAGCATGACCCGCAGGGGACCCATCCCCGACACTGTGATGCTCCATGTCCCATTCCGCATCGTGAAGCGCGGAGGGCGGAAGGAGATGCAGTTGCCCGAGGGCGCCACGCAGCCACGCCGGACCGACAGCACGCTGGTCAAGGCGCTAGCTCGCGCGTTTCGTTGGAAGCGCATGCTCGAGTCGGGTGAGTTCGCTACCATCGCCGAACTGGCCGAGCGGGAGGGGATCGCACCGTCCTACATGACCCGCGTGCTGCGCCTGACGCTGCTCGCGCCGGCCATAGTCGACGTGATCCTGGACGGGACGCAGGGCCCAGAGGTGACGCTGGCGAGGCTGATGGAATCGCCGCTAGTCGGATGGGATGAGCAACGACGCGTACTGGCGCGCGCCTGAGCTCTCAAGTGCACGGCATCTCGCGCTGTTCCTGCTATTGCGCATTCGGCCAAATTGGCCAAAAGTAGCCTAAGGAAATTCGGGGAGTCGCATGCAGACCCTGACCGCCAAAGACGCAAAATACGGTTTCGGACGGCTGATCGATCTTGCCAGAGCTGAACCGGTGGCGGTGGCCAAGCACGGTCGCACGGTTGTCGTTGTGCTAGCGATCGAGGAATACGAGCGACTGAAGGCGCTGGAGGCGGAAGCAACAGCCGCGCCAAAAGAGGAATAAAGGGGGCAGAATGGCTGATCAGGCGCAAAAAGACAGGTTCGTGGCGGCGTTGATAGGGCTTGGTAGCTCCGCCGGCAACGGGCGCCTGCGCGAAACTCTGCAATGGGACGAAGCCTTATACAGCGCCGTGAAGGATGAACTTGTCGCTGAGGGCGTCGTGACGCCCGGGCGTGGTCGCGGCGGCTCGATCTCGCTTGGTGGCGCGGTTGAGGACGGCGCCGAGGAACCGGCGCCTGTCGCCCCCCGCGCGAAATCAGCCCGCGCCAACGGCAACGGTGGTAATCTCGGCTTCGAGGCCGATCTCTTCAAGGCGGCCGACAAGCTGCGCGGCAACATGGAGCCGTCCGACTACAAGCACGTCGCGCTCGGCCTGATCTTCCTCAAGCATATTTCCGATAGCTTCGAGGCCAAGCGCGCAGAGCTGCTGGCCGATTATCCCGACGGCGCCGAAGACCCGGACGAATACTCCGCCGAAAACGTCTTCTGGGTGCCGAAGGAAGCGCGCTGGTCGCATCTTCAGGCGAACGCAAAGCAGCCTTCGATCGGAAAGATGATCGACGAGGCGATGATCGCCATCGAGAAGCGCAACGAAAGCCTGAAGGGCGTGCTGCCCAAGGATTATGCCCGGCCCGCGCTCAACGCGGTGATGCTAGGCGAACTGATCGATCTGATTTCCGGCATCGCGCTCGGCCAGGAAAAAGGCCAGGCTCGGGATGTGCTCGGCCGCGTGTATGAATACTTTCTCGGTCAGTTCGCCGGTTCCGAGGGCAAGCGCGGCGGCGAGTTCTACACACCAAGCTCTGTTGTCCGCGTGATGGTCGAGATGATCGAGCCCTACAAAGGCCGCGTCTATGATCCGTGTTGTGGATCAGGCGGCATGTTCGTGCAGTCAGAAAAGTTCGTGGAACTCCATGGCGGCCGCATCGGCGACATCGCTATTTATGGGCAGGAGTCGAACTACACGACCTGGCGGCTATGCAAGATGAATTTGGCGGTGCGGGGAATCGACGCAGACATACGATGGAACAATGAGGGCAGTTTTCACAAAGATGAACTTCGCGATCTCAAGGCCGACTACATACTGGCGAACCCGCCATTCAACATATCGGACTGGGGCGGCGAGCGCCTAAGGGATGATGTCAGATGGACACTGGGAACGCCGCCCTCGGGTAATGCCAACTATGGATGGCTACAGCACATCCTTCATCACCTGACACCGAATGGAACAGCCGGTGTGGTGCTTGCGAATGGATCGCTCACGTCAAACCAGACTACCGAAGGTCAAATCCGTCAGGCAATGATCGAAGGAGATTTCGTTTCCTGCGTCCTGTCCCTTCCAATACAGCTCTTTTACTCGACCCAAATTTCCGCAAGCATCTGGTTCTTGAGCCGAAACAAGAACTTTCGAGGGGGAACCGATCGGCGACGGCAGGTTCTCTTTATTGATGCGCGTGGAATGGGGCACCTTGTCGACCGAACCCGTCGCGAATTCTCAAATCAAGAGATCGGAAAGATCGCGCAATCGTACAGAAGCTGGAAGAGTGACGACTACAAGGACGTTCCAGGATTCTGTCGATCGGTGAGCGTGGAAGAAATATCACGGCACCGTTGGGCTCTTGTTCCAGGTCGATACGTAGGATTCGATCGAACAGCCATCTCATCAAGCGCAATAGGCCAGCTTGAAAGCGACTTCGTTCAGTTGAAGACCGCTTTGGTCAATCTTCCGGCGGAAGTCGAAAAATCCATTAAGATATTCGAAGGCCTCTTCAATGGCTGAACCTTTTCTCGACCACCCGAGCGGCTGGACCATTATCACACTAGAGCCCAACCCTCGATCTGGCTTCATCGAACGTGTGGAAAGCGGTGGGACTCCGAGCACGTCCAATGACGACTATTGGGACGGCGATATACCTTGGCTGACGCCAAAGGAAATTACGCGCAACGAAGGTGGGCTCTATGTTTCGAGCACGGAGCGCAATATCACCCCGGCAGGGATGCAAGGAAGTGCCGCCAAACTGATGCCGGTCGGCACCGTCATGCTAACGAAACGGGCCCCTGTCGGCGCCGTAGCAATAACCACAGTCCCCATGTGTACAAATCAGGGCTTCCTCAACTTTATCTGCGGGAAATCTCTGCTGCCGACGTATCTCGCATACTGGCTTCTTGCAAACCGACGCTATCTCGATGCTGTAGCTAATGGGTCCACGTACCCAGAACTCTACAAGGGAGATCTTTTCGAATTCGAGATGGCGGTTCCGCCGCTAGACAAACAGAGAGAGATCTTGCGTATTATTTCCGCGGCAAAGCAGCTTGCTCTTTGCCTTGACGCTTCTTCTCATTCCGCGATTGAAGTAGCAGAGGTTCTTCAACTTCAGACGCTTCGAGATCGAGTGAATGGATTCTATTCAACCCTTTTGCCCGTGATTTTCTCCGGTCGATTGATCGGAGAACAGATCTGATGCCGC
>CAZVIS010000182.1:0-6448 GCA_964627355.1 uncultured Rhodobacterales bacterium | reverse complement strand
GCGCGGACGACCCATCATCACCGGCGCATCGCCAACCAGCAAGAACAGATCACCCTCGTAATCCGCTTCCAAGTTCATGTAGAAGCCCGAAAGCTTCGCCTCCTCCTCTGCCGTAAGCTGGCCGTCATAGTCGGCGTCCAGCTGCTGATCCTGGATCATCGTCAGGCTGTAGAAGTCGTCATAGACCCAGGCCACCCGGATCGCCGCCGCCCGGCCCTGATCGTCGAAGATCACCTCCAGCCCCGTGTCGATGAAGATATGCGGATGCGCGGCCGCCGGGCTTGCAAGCGCGAACATGACGGCCAGCCACCTCATGCGCGCAGCACCACATCCACAAGGGCCGAGCGGCCCACATGCCGTGTCCCCTCGGCCAGGTCCGCCTCATGGTCACGCGCCACAAGCGCCTGCCAGCCCGGGAAATGCCCGCAGACCTTGGCCGCATCGGGCAGCATCGCGGGGTCCGATGGCCCCCCGGTCCGATAGGCCAACTGCCCCGGTCCATAGCCGTGATAGAGAAACAGCCCCCCCGCGCGCAGCCCCCGCGCCACCGCCTGCGCCAGCCGCGCCCACTCGGCCGGGTGGAAATGCACGAACACCGCCAGCACCGCGTCCCAGGGCCCGTCCGCCCCGTCCCAGTCCAGCACATTTCCCCGCTGGAACGCGACCGCCACGCCTTTCGACGCCGCCAGCCGCCCGGCCTTTTCCAGCCCCACCGCCGATTGGTCAAGACCCGTCACGACATGCCCCTGCCCCGCCAACCAGACGGCATTCCGCCCCTCGCCCTCGGCAAGGCTCAGGATGCGCGACCTCGGGGGCAGATGTCCCGCCACGCGGCACAGGAATTCCGCAGGCTCGGTGCCAAAGATGTAGTCCGCCGTCGCATAGCGTTCGTCCCACATTGCGCACCCCCTTTTGCGCGCCAAAGGTAGGCGCCCCCGCCCGGCCCTGCAACCCTGCCCCTTCCGCGCACGCTGCCAACCGCCTAGGGTCTGCGGCGAACCAACCGGAGGTCCACATGCTTTCCCTTTACGGCGTTGCCCGGTCCCGTGCCACGCGCCCGCTCTGGCTGCTCTACGAGATCGGGATGGAGTTTACCCATGTCCCCGTGATCCAGTCCTACCGGCTGGCCGATCCGGCGGCGGCGGATGCGCCCCTGAACACCGCCTCGCCCGCCTTCCTTGCGATCAACCCGCAAGGGCAGGTGCCTGCGATGGCCGATGACGGGCTGGTCCTGACCGAAAGCCTCGCCATCTGCCTGCACATCGCGCGCAAGTACGGCGGTGCCCTCGGGCCGCAGGACCTGGCCGAGGCCGCGCTGGCCGAACAATGGGCGCTCTACGCCGTCACGGGGATCGAGGCGGTGGCGATCGACGTGCTCTACCTCTACCGCGACGGCCAGCAGGACACGCCCGAGGGCGCGGCCCGCCTCGCCGCCGTTGCCGCAGCGCTCCAGCGCCCGCTCGCGCGGCTGAACGCACATCTGGCGGGGCGCGACTGGCTGATGGGGGACCGCTTCACCGTGGCCGACATCATGGTGGCCGAATGCCTGCGCTACGCCGCGATCCACAAACCCATCCTTGCCGATGTGCCACTGGCGGCCGCCTGGCTCGCCCGCTGCCAGTCGCGCGAGGGGTATCGCAAGATGTGGGCCATGCGGCTGGCCGAACCCGAATAGCCCCACATCTTGCGGGGCCCGCTTCCGCCTGCCACAATCGGCATGACCTCGGGAGACACCCCATGCCCAACGACCTCCTCTCCGGCGGCCCCGAGACTTATGACGCCTCCTCCATCGAGGTGCTCGAGGGGCTGGAACCCGTCCGCAAGCGCCCCGGCATGTACATCGGCGGCACCGACGAGCGCGCGCTTCATCACCTGGTCGCCGAAGTGCTCGACAACGCGATGGACGAGGCGGTGGCGGGCCACGCCACGCGGATCGAGGTCGAGTTTCACGCCGACCACAGCGTCACCATCCGCGACAACGGCCGCGGCATCCCCGTCGATCCCCATCCCAAATTCCCCGGCAAATCCGCGCTCGAGGTGATCTTCTGCACCCTCCATTCGGGTGGCAAATTCTCGGGCAAGGCTTATGCGACGAGTGGCGGGTTGCATGGCGTCGGCGCCTCGGTGGTGAATGCCTTGTCCGACCGGCTCCGCGTCGAAGTCGCAAAGAACAAGGAGCTTTTCGCCCAGGAGTTTTCACGCGGCATTCCGCAGGGGCCCTTGCAGAAGATCGGACCCGCGCCAAACCGAAGGGGCACCAGCGTCACCTTCCACCCGGATGCCGAGATTTTCGGCAGCCAATTGCTCAAGCCTCACCGCCTATTGAAAATGGCCCGGTCCAAGGCCTATCTCTTTTCCGGCGTCGAAATCCGCTGGAAATCGGCGGTGGCGGATGGCGATACGCCGATGGAGGCGGTGTTCCATTTCCCCGGCGGCCTTGCCGATTACCTCAAGGACCAGCTCGAGAAAACCACCACCTACGCCGACCGCCCCTTCGCTGGCCGCGTTTCTTTCCCCGAGAAGTTCAACGTTCCGGGTTCCGTCGAATGGGCGATCAACTGGACGCCCGCGCGAGACGGCTTTCTGCAATCCTATTGCAACACCGTCCCTACCCCCGAAGGCGGCACGCATGAGGGGGGGTTCTGGGCCGCGATCACCAAGGGCATCCGCGCCTATGCGGAACTCGCGAAAAACCGCAAGGCCGACTTGATTACCCGCGACGATGTGGCGACCAGCGCCTGCGCCCTCCTCTCCGTCTTCATCCGCGAACCGCAATTCGTCGGCCAGACGAAAGACCGCCTCGCCTCCGACGAGGCCACCCGCCTTGTGGAATCCTCCGTCCGCGACCACTTCGATTCTTGGCTCGCCAAGGATCCCAAATCCGCCGGCGCCATCCTCGATTTCATCATCCTGCGCGCGGAAGAACGCCTGCGCCGCAAGCAGGAAAAGGAAACGCAGCGCAAATCGGCCACGAAACGCCTGCGTCTTCCCGGCAAACTCACCGACTGCACCGCCAAATCGCGCGAGGGGACCGAGCTTTTCATTGTCGAGGGCGACAGCGCCGGAGGTTCCGCCAAAGGTGCCCGCGACCGCGAGACGCAAGCCCTCCTCCCCCTGAAAGGCAAAATCCTCAACGTCCTCGGCGCCGCTTCCGCCAAGCTGAACGACAATTCCGAGATCCGCGATATCTGCGAGGCGCTTGGCGTCCAGATGGGCACCCGCTTCAATGTCGAGGATCTGCGCTATGACAAGATCATCATCATGACCGATGCCGACGTGGACGGCGCCCATATCGCCAGCCTGCTGATGACCTTCTTCTACACGCAAATGCGCCCCCTGATCGACAAGGGCCACCTCTACCTCGCCTGCCCCCCCCTCTACCGGCTGACGCAAGGGGCGAGGCGGATGTATGTGGCCGACGATGCCGAGAAAGAGGAGTGGCTGGCCAAGGGTCTGGGCGGCAAGGGAAAGATCGACGTCCAACGCTTCAAGGGCCTGGGAGAGATGGACGCCAAGGACCTGAAAGACACCACGATGAACCCTTTGACCCGCAAGCTGATCCGGGTGAACATCGACGAGGATGAACCCGGGGAGACGGGGGATCTGGTGGAGCGGCTGATGGGGAAACGGCCGGAATTGCGGTTCCAGTATATCCAGGAGAACGCTCGGTTTGTGGAGGAGTTGGATGTGTGAGGGGGCGGGAATCTACCAACTGAGGCAAAGCGGTGCTTGAAGAACATGACTTACAGAAGGCGACTTGCCCGCAGTGTGTCAGCGAAGTGAGAGTTGATGTTCTTCACGAGGAAAGAACTTCATGGTCAGATGAAAATGTTGATGGTTCCGACCGTTATTGGATTCTGCGATGTAGGGGGTGTGACCGAGTATTCTTTGGGCATGGGTGGACATTCTCAGAAGTCACTGACCATGAATACAATCCAACCACGGGAGAGTGGCATTTAGTTTATCCAGAGGAGAAAACATTCTACCCACGCGCGATTAAGAGGAAGAAGCCAATTTGGTTTGATTGGGATTTCCGAGCACAATTCGATGAGGTGTCTTCTGTTCTAGCCGAGGTCTACTCGTCTCTCGACCACGAGCTGCTGATGCTTGCAGCGGTTGGAATCCGGACCGTTTTCGATCGTATATCTGATGCACTTTCGATTGATCCAGCCTTACCATTTAATCAGAAGATTGAAGAATTGCGATCTAAACAGCACATCACCGGGCGAGAACGTGACCTACTCGAACTCCTCGTTGATGCCGGTGGCGCAGCAATTCATGCAGGATGGAAGCCGACATTAAAGGACCTTACCACGATGATGGAAATCGTCGAAGCTACCATACATCGTTCGCTCATACTGCCTCGACGCGCTGAGGAGATTAGGGCTGCATTGCCACCCAAACAGATTCTGAAACCATAATGAAGTGACGGCGCGGGCGTAGCAAGCGCAGCGCGGGGTTACACCCCACCATTCCCACGCACGAATGGTGGGTTGAAAACCCACCCTAAGCATCTTGACCATGGCATTCATCCGGTCAGCCGCCAACCACCCCTTTTCGGGGCAGCACAACGCATGCACAAGCGATGCACATCCCATGCATAGGCTTCGTGTCCCCGGCGGGAGACCCGTGTCTCCCGCCGCCGCACCGCCCTCTCCGCCTTCCGCCGGGACGCCAAGGCGTTCCGGCCTGCGCCTGCCTGGGGCAGGCGCAGATGCGCCTACCCCAGGCAGGCGCAGGCCTCTGTTGTGCTTGCGGTGAGGGTCGAAGCTGCACCGCCTCGCAGGCGCGTGGCGGAGGCAGTGCCTCCGCTTGTCCCGCGCTTGGGCGTCGGGTCTGAGGGCTCGATGGCAGAGGCCTGTGCTTGGGATCGGGTCGGGGTGCCGCCCCGCTCAGCCCCCCGACTGCAAGCCCTTCACATATTCCGCCAGTTGCACCAGCCGTACCGGCGTCGGTGTCAGGATGCCGTCGCCGCCGTCGTAGGGAATCGTCTCCCCCATCAGAAGCGGGCCGAAGGCGGGCATGGGCGATCCGCCCTGGCCCCCGGTGTAGCCCCAGATCTTGGCCATCACCCGCGTCGCCGGATAGACCCCGCCGTTGCGCGCGGCAAGCTGCGTAAGGTCGGCGGGCCTGCGGGCGAGGTCCGCGGCGTCCGGCCCGTCGCCGCGCCCCGAGGGGCCGTGGCAGCCCGCGCAGTAGGCGGCGAAGTCCTCTGGCCCGGTGGCGGGCGGGCGGACGTCCTGCGCCACGCAGGCAACCAGCAGGACGCCAAGCCCCGCCGCCGTGATCCAAGGCAGAATGGTCCGCATCGCGCCCTCCTCTTCCCGTGCGGCAATGCTGTCACGCGGGCGCGGGGTCGGCAAGCCCGGGCCGGTCAGGAACCGACGACGCGCCCCGCCTCCAGGCGCACCACCCGGTCCATCCGCCCCGCAAGCTCCATGTTGTGCGTGGCGATCAGGGCGGCGAGGCCGGTGCCCCGGACCAGATCCATCAGCGCGCCAAAGACCACGTCCGAGGTGGCGGGGTCGAGGTTGCCGGTCGGCTCATCCGCCAGCAGAAGCTTCGGCCCGTTCGCCATGGCCCGGCAGAAGGCGACGCGCTGCTGCTCTCCCCCCGACAGCTCGGCCGGGCGGTGCCTGGATCGGGCGGCGAGGCCGACGCGCCCCAGAAGGTCCGCCGCCCGCGCCTCGGCCACTCCCTTCGCCACCCCGTTCGCAAGCTGGGGCAGGACGATGTTCTCGGCGGCAGAGAACTCGGGGAGAAGGTGGTGGAACTGGTAGATGAAGCCCACGTCCTGCCGGCGCGCCTCGGTCCGGGCGCGGTCGGCAAGGCCGGTCATGTCGCGGCCCGCGTGGCGGACGGCCCCGGCATCGGCCACGTCGAGCAGCCCCGCGATGTGGAGGAGCGTGGACTTGCCCGCGCCCGAGGGGGCGACCAGCGCCACGACCTCTCCCACCGCGACCGACAGGGTCGCCCCGCGCAGCACGATCACCTCGCCCGCGCGCCCGCGGTTGTAGCCCTTCTCGATGCCTGCCAGCCCGAGCATCTCACTCATAGCGCAGGGCCTCGACCGGGTTCATCCGCGCGGCGCGGCGCGCGGGGAAGATGGTGACGAGGAAGGACAGGCCGAGCGACAGCGACACGGCAGACAGGACGTCAGGCAGGCGCAGAAGGGCGGGAAGGTTGTAGATGTGGCGGATCGAGGGGTCCCAGACGCCGCCCCCCGCCAGCCAGTTCACGAAGGAGAAGATCGGGTCGATGTATAGGGCGAAGAGGCAGCCGAGGATCACCCCCATCGCCGTCCCCACCACCCCGGTGAACGCCCCGCAGAGGAAGAACACCCGCAGGATCGACCCCTCGGCCAGCCCCATCGTCCGCAGGATCCCGATATCCCGCCCCTTGTTCTTGACCAGCATGATGAGGCCCGAGACGATGTTCATCGCGGCGA
>CAZVIS010000181.1:0-6476 GCA_964627355.1 uncultured Rhodobacterales bacterium | reverse complement strand
GCTGCCGCAGGCGATTTCGGTCCTGATGATGCTGCTCGGCCCGCGTGGGCAGGGCTTGTCCGACCTTGTCCTCGGCACCGCCGCGATCAATCGCCCGGCACGTCTTTAGCGCGAACTCGGCGCTTGGCGAGCGCGGGCGGGCTTGCTAGGCTTGGCCCGAGGATCCCCCGGACATGTCGATGCGCCATACCCTTCCGCTCGCACCGCAATTCTATGTGACGGCCCCGCAGCCCTGCCCGTACCTCGACGGGCGGATGGAGCGGAAGCTGTTTACCGCGCTGCAGGGCGAACATGCGCAAAAGCTGAACGACACGCTGTCCAAGCAGGGCTTCCGGCGCAGCCAGAACGTGCTCTACCGGCCGTCCTGCGCAGAGTGTTCCGCTTGCCTCTCGGCCCGCATCCGCGTGGCGGATTTCGTGCCGACGCGGACGCAAGGGCGCACCGCCAAGAAGAACGCGAACCTGCGCCGCAACGCCACCAGCCCCTGGGCCACGGAAGAGCAGTTCGCCCTCTTCCGCCGCTATCTCGACCGCCGCCATGCGGAAGGGGGCATGGCCGACATGGACATCTTCGAATTCGCCGCGATGATCGAGGAAACGCCGATCCGCAGCCGCGTCATCGAATACACCCGCCCCGCGGGGCCGGACGAGACGGGCCGCCCCCTTGCCGCCGTCTGCCTGACGGACGTGTTCGATGACGGGCTGAGCATGGTCTACAGCTTTTACGACCCCGACCTATCGGACCGCAGCCTGGGCACCTACCTCATTCTCGACCATATCGAGATCGCGCGCGAGGCAGGGCTACCTTACGTCTACCTTGGCTACTGGGTGCCGGGCAGCAAGAAGATGGGCTACAAGGCGGGCTTCGGCGCGCTGGAGATCTTCAAGGGCGGGCGCTGGCAGGACATCGGCGACCCGGCGCAGCACGGGTCGGAACTGCACCCCCTTTCCGTCGATCCGATTGCGGAACAGGTGGCGCGGATCAGCCTGCCCGACGGCCGCACCACCCGCGACCCCGCACGGATGCCCCCCGGGTGAGGCGGATCGCCACCGTCGCGCTGGTCGTGCCGGACTATGACGCAGCCCTCACCTTCTATGTGGGCAAGCTGGGGTTCGATCTGCTGGAGGACGTGGATCAAGGCACCAAACGCTGGGTCCGGGTGGCCCCACCGGGCGGCGGCGCGGCCCTGCTGCTGGCGCGGGCCGAGGGCGAGGCGCAAGCCGCCGCCATCGGCAATCAGACGGGCGGGCGGGTGTTCCTGTTCCTCGACACCGACGACTTTGCCCGCGACCACGCCGCGATGACCGCCGCCGGGGTGGAGTTCGAGGAGGACCTGCGCCACGAACCCTACGGCACCGTCGCCGTCTGGCGCGACCCGTTCGGCAACCGCTGGGACCTGATCGAACATCGGCGATGACGACGCATTCGTCGAGCGCCGCTCCTCCCTGCAAGGCGCCTCCCTCCCCCCTCGTGGGGGAGGGATGGGGTGGGGGGGGCTTGCGAAAAGGTCCGGAGGATCGCACGACGCTGTGCAGGGCGTTATCCCAAACGCCGGAAAGGAACGCACCGATGTTCAGCTACGTCACCCTTGGCACCGCCGACATTGCCCGTGCGCGGGACTTCTATGATGCGGTGATGGCCCCGCTCGGCCATGCACGCGTGGCGGGCTATGACGACGCGACGAGCAGCGCCTGGGGCCTTGACGATCCGGGGCCGCACCTATGGGTGACGGCACCGTTCGATGGGCGCGCGCCTTCGGTCGGGAATGGCACGATGGTCAGCTTTCTGGCCACGACCCGCGAAGCGGTCGATGCCTTTCATGCGGCGGCCTTGGCCCATGGCGGTCGCGACGAGGGCGGGCCGGGGTTGCGGCCCGGCTACGGACCGGACTTCTATGCAGCCTATGTCCGCGACCCGGACGGGCACAAACTCAACGCGGTCTGTTACCGCGCCGAATGAAAAGGGCGCCCCGAAGGACGCCCTGATCTGTCTTTGTGCCGGGCTATCAGCCGATCAGCGCGCCGTCGGCGCGTTTGATCGCCACGATGGTCGAGCGCGGAAGCCCGCTGCCATCGGGGAAGCTGCCGCCCGGGTGCTGCATGCCCACGAACATCGTGCGCTTGTCGGCGGACCACGTCATGCCCGTCACCTCGCCGCCCTTCGGACCGGTCAGGAACCGCTCGATGCGGCCCGTCGCCGGATCGCCCGCCAGCATCTGGTTGTTGCCCTGCCCGACGAAGTCGCCCTCGTTCGAATCCTCGCCGTCGGTCTGAATCCACAGAAGGCCCGTCGTGTCGAACATCATCCCGTCGGGCGAGTTGAACATGTTGCCCTCGTTGATGTTGGCCGACCCGGCATAGGCGTCCTTGTGGACGGTCGGGTTGCCCGCCATCACGAAGAGGTCCCAGGTAAAGGCCGTCGCGGTGTGATCCTCGTCCGCCGGATACCAGCGCACGATCTGGCCATAGCCGTTCTCGTTGCGGGGGTTCGGGCTGCCCTCGACCGCCACCATCGCGTCGCCGCCCGCATTGGTCGCATCGGGCTTGCGGCGGCTGTTGTTGGTCAGGCAGCAGTAGCCTTCGATCGCCACCGGATTCACTGCCACCCATTCGGGCCGGTCCATCGTGGTCGCGCCAACCTTCGAGGCCGCGACGCGGGTGAACACGGCCACTTCCGCCGCCGTCATCCCCGTCGCCTCGGGCGTCAGCGCCAGCCATTCGCCAGCGCCATCCTCGGTGAACTTGGCGACGTAGAGGGTGCCGTCGTCGAGCAGGGTCGAGGTGTCGCCGCCGGGCACATAGATGCCGTTGGAGACGTACTTGTAGAGGAACTCGCCCCGCTCGTCGTCGCCCATGTAGACGACCACGCGGCCGTCACGGGCCACCACGGTCGCCGCGTTCTCGTGCTTGAAGCGGCCGAGCGCGGTGCGCTTGACAGGGGTCGAGGTCGCGTCGGCGGGGTTGATCTCGACGATGTAGCCCGCGCGGTGCGGCTCGTTGGGGTTCTTGGACCAGTCGAAGCGGGGATCGAACTTCTCGTAGCCGTAGACCGTCTCGGCGTCGATGCCGTAGCGCTTGAAGTGATCGGGCGCCGCCGCATCGGCGACGGTCGAGCCGAAGTAGCTGTTGAAGTTTTCCTCGCAGGTCAGGTAGGTGCCCCAGGGCGTGCGGCCCGCCCCGCAGTTGTTGAAGGTGCCAAGGCTGGCGGTGCCGGTCGGGTCGGCCTCGGTCTTCAGAAGGTCAGACCCGGCAGCGGGGCCAGAGAAGGTCATCGGCGTGTTGTGCGTGATGCGGCGGTTGAAGGGGCTGTCCACGACGATGGACCAACCGCCTTCGCCCTCGGCCACTTCCATCACCGTCACGCCCTGGATGTTCTGCAGCAGCTTGACGTCATCGGCCGAGGCAGAGACTCCCTCTTGCGCGGCGGGCAGGTTGATGTCGGTGTTCGCATACTCGTGGTTGACCGCGATCACCTGACGGTCGCCAATCAGGAACAGCTCCATCCCGTCGGTATTCTCGCCGAACACCTTGTCCGAGGAGGCCAGGCTGACGCCGGTCTCAGGGCTGAAATCTTCGGCATCGGTGAAGAGCTTGTCGCCCCACCGGGCAAGCGGGGCCCAGGTGTAGCCCTCGGGGACATGCACGGTGAAATCGGTCGCGATCGGGATGGGGGCAAAGGCAAAGCGCCCGGCCGCCTGCGCCTGCGCGCTGGTCGAGGAGAGCAGCGTTCCCGCCCCCATGGCCGCAGCCCCGGACCCGAAGGCGACAAGGCCCGACAGGAAGCCGCGGCGCGACAGGCCGCGTGCCACGACGCGGTCAAAGTCGGATTCGGCGGGACGGGGATCGCGCAACTCGTCGATCTCGTCAAAGGACAGGCGGTGCAGGACCACGTGGTCTTTCATGGCTGGCTCCTTCAAGCTGAACAGTAGAATGCCCGGGGCGTCACACTCCGGACCTGGGGCGAGGGTAGGCAGCCGATGTGACAGAAGCGCGAAACCCGTGTGATGGACAGCCGGGTGCGGGCGCGGCACCTTGCCCCACCCTGCCCGACGCCGGCGCTGCAGGTCAGCTTTCCGCCGAATCGCCCCTCTGCCGTCAGAACCAAACCCACCCGTTTTCGCCTTGTTGCCCGCGACGCCCCGCGTTGCGCAATTTTCCTGCGAAAATGCCGCATCCCGCGACATATTCCGCGCGCTTTTGCGGTTGACGCCCGTTTGCCGCCCCCCTAGTTTCTCCGCCAGCGAACGAGGCAGCAGATGAACGTCCTTCTTGTCATCGTAGAGGTTTGGCGCATGGGCCGGTAACGGTTGACCATAACGGTTCCCATGCGCCCCCGGTCCGAAATGGCCCGGGGGCTTTTTGTTGGCAGGCAGACGGCGCGGAAACGAAGGAGACGGCGATGAAGGGTCAGATGACCGGTGCGGCGATGGTGGTGCAGGCGCTGAGGGATCAGGGCGTCGAGGTCGTCTTCGGCTATCCCGGCGGCGCGGTGCTGCCGATCTACGACGAGATCTTCAAGCAGAACGACATCCGCCACATCCTTGTCCGGCACGAGCAGGGCGCGGTCCACATGGCCGAGGGCTATGCCCGGTCCACCGGCAAGCCGGGCGTGGTCCTTGTGACCTCGGGCCCCGGCGCCACAAATGCCGTGACCGGCCTCGTCGATGCGCTGATGGATTCGATCCCGCTGGTGGTGCTGACCGGGCAGGTCCCGACCTTCATGATCGGCACGGATGGCTTTCAGGAGGCCGATACCGTCGGCATCACCCGCCCCTGCACCAAGCACAACTGGCTGGTGAAGGACACGGCCAAGCTGTCCGAGACGATCCACCAGGCCTTCCACGTCGCCACCCACGGCCGCCCCGGCCCGGTCCTGATCGACATCCCCAAGGACGTGCAGTTCGCCACTGCGACCTACACGACGCGCGAGGGCACGCGCGTCTCGCATTACCAGCCCCGCACGAAGGGCGACGAGGCGCAGATCACCCGTCTGGTCGAGATGATGGAGACGGCAGAGCGCCCGGTCTTCTACACCGGCGGCGGCGTCATCAATTCGGGGCCTGAGGCGAGCCGCCTTCTGCGCGAATTCGTGGCGGCGACGGATTTCCCGATCACCTCCACCCTCATGGGTCTGGGCTGCTACCCCGCGAGCGGGAAAAACTGGCTGGGCATGCTGGGGATGCACGGGACCTACGAGGCGAACCTGTCGATGCACGGCTGCGACCTGATGATCAACGTCGGCGCCCGCTTCGACGACCGCATCACGGGGCGGATCAAGGACTTCTCGCCGCACTCGAAGAAGGCTCACATCGACATCGACGCCTCGTCCATCAACAAGGTCATCCGCGTGGACGTGCCGATCCTTGGCGACGTGGCATCCGTGCTGGAGGATGCCCTGCGCATCTGGAAGGCGCGGGGGTCCAAGGTGAACCGCGAGGGGCTGGCCAAGTGGTGGCGCCAGATCGCCGAATGGCGCGCGGTGAAGTGCCTGACCTACAAGCCCTCCACCAAGACCATCAAGCCGCAATACGCGCTGGAACGGCTCGAGGCGCTGACCAAGGGCCACGACCGCTACATCACGACCGAGGTCGGCCAGCACCAGATGTGGGCGGCGCAGTTCCTCGGCTTCGAGGGGCCGAACCGCTGGATGACCTCCGGCGGCCTCGGCACCATGGGCTACGGCCTGCCCGCGTCCATCGGCGTCCAGATCGCCCACCCCGAGGCGCTGGTCATCAACGTGGCCGGTGAGGCGTCGTGGCTGATGAACATGCAGGAAATGGGCACCGCGATGCAGTTCCGCGCGCCCGTCAAGCAGTTCATCCTGAATAACGAACGCCTCGGCATGGTGCGCCAGTGGCAGGAACTCCTCCACGGCGAGCGCTATTCGCACTCGTGGTCCGAAAGCCTGCCCGATTTCGTGAAGCTGGCCGAGGCCTTCGGCTGCAAGGGCATCAAGTGCAGCGATCCGAAGGATCTGGACGACGCCATCATGGAGATGATCCGCTACGACGGCCCGGTGATCTTCGACTGCCTGGTGGAAAAGCACGAAAACTGCTTCCCGATGATCCCGAGCGGCAAGCCGCACAACGAGATGCTTCTGGGTGACGCGGACACGGCAGGCGCAATCGGGGCCAAGGGCGCGGTGCTGGTGTGACCGGAAGAAGCGGGGGGCCAGCCCCCCGCACCCCCCGGGATATTTGAACCAAGATGAAAGGGGAGAGGCCGTGTCGCCGCTCAACATCAAGAAAGGCTCGACGAGCCACTCCGCCTATGATCTCCGCGACTCGAACGTGCAGGTCGAGGAGAGCCATACGCTGGCGATCCTCGTGGATAACGAATCCGGTGTCCTCGCGCGGGTCATCGGCCTGTTCTCGGGGCGGGGCTACAACATCGACAGCCTGACAGTAGCCGAGGTGGACCATACCGGCCACCGCAGCCGCATCACCATCGTCACGCGCGGCACGCCGCAGGTGATCG
>CAZVIS010000180.1:0-6488 GCA_964627355.1 uncultured Rhodobacterales bacterium | reverse complement strand
GCGGTGATGAGGTCGATGGATTCGACGGTGCCGGTCACGTCGCGGATCGCGTAGAGGCGGCGGTCGGCGGGGGCGATCTCGGCCGATGCCGCGACGATGGCGCAACCGATGTGGCGGACCTGAGCGCGCAGCGCCTCTTCCGTCTGGGCGGTGCGGAAGCCGGGAATGGATTCGAGCTTGTCGAGCGTCCCGCCTGTGTGGCCGAGGCCCCGGCCCGATATCATCGGGACAAAGGCCCCGCAGGCGGCGAGCGCGGGGGCCAGCAGCAGCGACACGCAATCGCCGATCCCTCCGGTGGAATGCTTGTCGAGGACGGGGCCGGGCAGGTCCCAGTCCAGCACACGCCCCGAATCGCGCATCGCCCGGGTCAGCGCCACGCGGCCCGCCTCTCCGAGCCCCCGCAGACAGACGGCCATGGCGAAAGCCCCGGCCTGCGCGTCGGTGACTGCACCCGAGGCGAGGCCGCGGGCGAACCAGTCCAGTTCTGCGGCCGTTGGGGTGCGGCCAGTCCGCAGGCCCGCGATGATGGCGCGGGCGTCGGTCATACCCGCGCCATATGCGCCGCCGTGAAGACGCCCGGAAGCAGGTCGGCGACGGTCACCGCACGGCGCTGGCCGTCGGTGGTGCAGAGGGTGACCTGCACGTCGGGCGCGGCAAACTCGGCGATCTTCTGGCGGCAGCCGCCGCAGGGGGGGACCGGGGCGGGGCTGTCGGCGATGACGAGGATCTCGGCGATGACCGTCTCTCCGGCGGCGATCATCGCGGCGATGGCACCCGCCTCGGCGCAGGTCCCTTCCGGATAGGCCACATTCTCGACGTTGCAGCCGGTGAAGACGGCACCCGAGTGGGTCCGCAGCGCCGCGCCGACCTTGAAGCGGGAATAGGGGGCGTAGGCGTTTTCGCGGACCTTGGTGGCGGCGTCGAGCAGGGTCATGGGATCCTCCGGAGGCTTTCGTCCGAGTTTGGGGCCGCGAGGGGCGCGATACAAGGGGCGTGTAACACTGTGTTAGGCCAGGTCAAGCCGTTGTAATCGCGTTGGATTCCATGCGGCATTAATCGCTTGGAAACCTGTCTGCGTGGTCTCACCCGACGCTGGTACGGAAGTTGCCGGGCAGCGCCACCTCCAGCAGCTCCAGATCCCGCGTGGGGTCAAGATAGCGCGTCTCCATCCGCGGTGGGATCACGAAGGCGTCGCCGGGGGAAAGGCGGACGTCGCCGCCGTCGCCCCCTTGCAGGGTCAGGCCGCCCGACATGACGAAAGTGAACAGGATGTCCGCCTTATGCGTCGTCCAGGTCGGCGGCTGGCCCGAGGGGCGCAGGACCGTGACGGTCGCCACCCCTTGCGTGTTCGCGTTGATCGTCGTGTCGCGCGCCTCATAGCCCGGCAGGCGAGAGGCACCCCATTCCCCCTTGGCCCCCTGGTTGAAGACGAAGCGCTGGCCTTGCCATTCGCGATCTGGGCGCAAGGTGGGCGTGGGCAGCGTGATCTCATGCTCGATCTCGGTCACATGCTCGGCGGGGACGCCGATCTCGATCACCTCGATCCCGTCACTCGCGTGCAGAACGCGGTGGCGGATCTCGGGTGGCTGGATGAAGCAGTCCCCAGCGGTCAGGCGGATCGGCGGGCCCTGATCCTCATAGACCACATCGACCCAGCCCTTGACGCAGAAGATCAACTGAAAGCCGACCTTGTGGTAATGGACCATGTCGGGCACCGGGCCGCCGTCGGGAATGCGGATGTGGCTGGCGATGACCGCCCCGCCAAGGCGGGTGGGGACAAGGTCGCGGTAGTGCATCCCGGCCCGCCCGATGATCCACGGGGCTTGGTCAGCAAGGCGGCGGACCACGAACGCATGTTCCGTAGGCGGCAGGACAAGGGGCGGGTCAAGCTCGCCGATGCTGACGCGGGTGCCGCCGGGGGCGGTCAGGTCGCGCGCACCGCCTGAGATCAGGACGGGATCGTCGGCGAGAAGGGCGATCTGGCCTGCAGGGGCGTCAGAGGTTTCCAGCCGAACGCGCAGCCCGTGGCCCGAGAACACCGCCACGCGTGGGTTGTCGGCCGGAAAAATCCGCTCCATCCGCATGCCGAGCGTCTTGGTAAAGAACGGAATGTCGGCAGAGAGGGCCTGCGTGGGCAGGCAAACCTCGGCCCGGATGTTCTGCATGCTCTCCCCCCGTTTCGTGCAAGCGGCACCCTGCGTCCGTCGCATAGCATTTGCAAGACGGCGCTAGACGGGGCAGGATCGAACCCGGCCTCGCGCGCCGCAGCCGATGGTTTAACGTTGAACAATCTTGCAGAGGTCCCATGGAACCCGGCAGCACCCGTCACCCCGCGCTGGATTATCACGAGCATCCCAAGCCCGGGAAACTGGAAATCCGCGCGACCAAGCCGCTTGCGAACGGGCGGGATCTGTCCCTTGCCTATTCCCCCGGCGTGGCCGAAGCCTGTCTGGCCATCAAGGCCGACCCGTCCGCCGCCGCGCGCTATACGACGCGGGGGAACCTTGTGGCGGTGATCTCCAACGGGACGGCGGTTCTGGGCCTTGGCAACATCGGGGCACTTGCGTCAAAGCCGGTGATGGAGGGCAAGGCCGTCCTCTTCAAGAAATTCGCCAACATCGACTGTTTCGACATTGAGGTGAACGAGCCCGACCCGGTGAAACTGGCCGAGATCGTGATTGCCCTGGAGCCGAGTTTCGGGGCGGTCAACCTTGAGGACATCAAGGCGCCGGATTGCTTCATCGTCGAGGATCTGTGCCGCGCCCGCATGAAGATCCCGGTCTTTCACGACGACCAGCACGGGACAGCGATTGTTGTCGGCGCCGCAGCGACGAATGCGCTGCATGTGGCGGGCAAGACCTGGGACCAGATCAAGGTCGTCTCGACCGGCGGGGGTGCTGCGGGGATCGCCTGCCTCAACATGCTGCTGAAGCTGGGGGTGCGACGCGAGAATGTGTGGCTCTGCGACCTGCATGGCGTGGTTTGGGACGGCCGGAATGAGGACATGAACCCGCAGAAGGCGGCCTTTGCGCAAAAGACCAAGGCGCGGGTTCTGGCCGATGTGATCGGGGACGCGGACCTGTTCCTGGGGCTTTCGGCGCCGGGCGTGCTGACGCCCGCGATGGTGCAGCAGATGGCGCCGAATCCGATCATCTTTGCCCTGGCCAACCCGACGCCCGAGATCATGCCCGAGGAGGCCCGTGCTGCAGCGCCGGGCGCGATCATCGCCACCGGCCGGTCTGATTTTCCCAATCAGGTCAACAACGTGCTCTGTTTCCCCTTCATTTTCCGGGGGGCGCTGGACGTCGGCGCGACCGAGATCAACGATGCGATGGAACTGGCCTGCATCGACGGCATCGCGGCCCTTGCCCGCGCCACCACCAGCGCCGAGGCGGCGGCGGCCTATCAGGGGGAACGCCTGACCTTCGGCCCCGACTACCTGATCCCCAAGCCCTTCGACCCCCGTCTGATCGGTGTTGTCGCAAGCGCCGTGGCGCGCGCCGCGATGGAGACGGGCGTGGCCAACCGACCCATTGCCGACCTCGAGGCCTATCGCCATGCGCTCGACGGATCGGTCTTCCGGTCGGCCATGCTGATGCGCCCGGTGTTCGAGGCCTCGCGCACCTCGGCCCGCCGCATCGTCTTTGCGGAAGGCGAGGACGAGCGGGTGCTGCGCGCCGCCAACGCGATGATGGAGGAGACGAACGACAAGCCCATCCTGATCGGCCGCCCCGAAGTGGTGGCCGTGCGCTGCGAACGCGCCGGCCTGCCGATCCGCCCCGGCGTGGACTTCGACATCGTGAACCCCGAGAACGACCCCCGCTACCGCGACTACTGGGAGACCTACGCGGGCCTGATGGGTCGGCAGGGCGTGACGCCCGATATTGCCCGTGCCGTGATGCGCACCAACACCACCGCGATTGCCGCCGTGATGGTGCATCGGGGCGAGGCCGACAGCCTGATCTGCGGCACCTTCGGCCAGTACCTCTGGCATCTGCGCTATGTGCGCGAAGTGCTGGCGCGCGGGGGGCTGCATCCCATCGGGGCGCTGAGCCTGATGATCCTCGAGGACGGGCCCCTCTTCATCGCCGACACTCATGTCCACCCCGAACCCTCGCCCGAGCAGATCATGCGGAATGTGCTGGGGGCCGCCCGCCATGTCCGCCGCTTCGGGCTGGAACCCAAGGTGGCGCTGTGCTCGTCCAGCCAGTTCGGCAACCTCGACTGCGATACGGGGAGGAAGATGCGCGCGGCGCTCGAACTCCTCGACCAGCGCGAGCCCGACTTCGCCTATGAGGGAGAGATGCACATCGACGCCGCCCTCGACCAGTCCATCCGCGACCGCATCTACCCCGAGGGGCGGTACGAGGGGGCGGCGAACGTGCTGGTCTTCGCCAATTCGGACGCAGCCTCGGGCGTGCGCAACATCCTGAAGATGAAGGGGAATGCGCTGGAGGTCGGGCCGATCCTGATGGGCATGGGCAACAAGGCGCATATCGTGACGCCCTCGATCACCGCGCGGGGGCTTTACAACATATCTGCCTTGGCGGGGACGCCGGTGACGCATTACGGGTGAGGGATGACGCTGCGTCTGTGGACCGACTTCAATGCGATATCGACGGAAAACCAGTGCTGGATCCTCAAGAATCCTTCGCTTGATGTGCAGGACCTTGACCCGGACAGCCTTCGTGAGGGCGTCCGCGTCATCCTCTTTCAGGACGAAGGCGACTTCGAGGTAGAGGCAACGATTCACTTCGGGTTCGTTTCTGCTCCTCTTCACGGTACGGCCTGGCATGCCGTACCGGATTGGGATACCCTCGTTTATCTCTGACGCCGACAACTGGCTCTTGATCGCGCCCGGTTCTTCCGCTGGCACGTTCGCGTAAGCTCCCCCTTCTTTCCTGCCCAAATATCCCCGGGAGGGTCCGGGAGGGCAGGCGGCCCTCCCCGGGCTGGGGGGCAAGGGCTGCGTCTCCCCCGGTGCGGCAACGCACCGAGGCTGCTGGACGCCCATCCAGAGCGCGGGGGTCCAAGGGGGGCTCTGCCCCCCTTGCCTTCGTTGCGCTACTCTCGGATCCGAGTCAGCACAGCCTGCCCGACCGGCACAAGGCCTTCGCCCGTCAGGAACTCCGGCCCCGCGAGCAGGCGAATCGACTGGGCGGGCTGCGTCTCGGCGTTCGGAGAGGTGTAGCGCGTGCCGCTGTCGGTGCCGGCATCCCAGGCCCAGAGGGGCAGGCGCAGAGTCTCCACCCAGTCCCCGTCGGGCCGAAGGTTCACGCTGGACAGTCCGGTGAACCAGTCCGGGCTTGGCGCGATCATCGTGACGAAAGAGACGATCGGATGGTCCTCGGTCGCGCTGAAACTGGCGCTGACGCGGCCCGGCACAGTCGGCGGCGCTTCGGCCTGCCAAGTCTCGCCGATCCGGCCCCGGCGCTGCGCGTCCTCGATCTCGGCCCGCAGGATGCGGATGCGCCCGGCCTCGGCCACGCTGCGCAACCCGCTCGACGCGGTGCGGCCGTCGGCGAAAAGGACATAGCGCGCGTCGTGCATGGTTCCGAACAAAACGGTCAGATGCGCGTCGGCGCCCGGCCAGTCGAAGGGCGCGGTCGCCTCGCTCCATGTGATCTCGATGTCCAGGGCATAGCGCGCCGGGTCGGCAGCAGCAGCCATGCCTGCGGCAAGGCACAGGGCCACGGACAGTCGCAAGGCGCGATGCAGTGCTGACATGCTTACCCTTTCTTGCTGGCCCTGAGAGGCAGACTAGCCTCGGCCCCTTCCACCGTGCCATCACGATCCCGTAGTCCAGCCCCACTCCGACCTTCGCCGCTGTTTGCGCCAACAGCGTTGCGCCGGGCGCCTCGCCTCGCGTAACACATCTGCGACAGGCAAGCGCGGGGGAGGCGTCGAATGTCCTATGCCGAGACCTATGCCCGCTGGAAGGCCGACCCCGAGGGGTTCTGGCTGAAGGCGGCGCGCGCCATTGACTGGGATACGCCGCCGATCCGCGCGCTGAACGCCGACCGCGCGCCGCTGTACGAGTGGTTCACGGACGCGCAGGTCAACACGTGCTGGAACGCGCTCGACCGGCATGTGCAGGCGGGGCGGGGGGATCAGGTTGCGGTGATCCATGACAGCCCGCTGACGGGGACCGTTACGAAGATCACCTATGCCGAGATGCTGGCGCGTGTTGCGACCCTTGCGGGGGCGCTCGCGGCGAAAGGCATCGCCAAGGGCGACCGCGTCATCCTCTACATGCCGATGGTGCCTGAGGCGTTGGTGGCGATGCTGGCTTGTGCGCGGCTTGGGGCCATCCATTCTGTCGTCTTTGGCGGCTTTGCGGCGGCCGAGCTTGCCGTCCGCATCGACGACAGCCAGCCGAAGGCGATCATCGCCGCCTCCTGCGGGATCGAGCCGGGGCGACTGGTCCCCTACAAGCCCCTGATGGACCACGCGATCGAGATGGCGGCGCACAAGCCCGCGTTCTGCGT
>CAZVIS010000179.1:0-6504 GCA_964627355.1 uncultured Rhodobacterales bacterium | reverse complement strand
CTCGACCGGAATGCTGGCGTCGAGGGGCGCGCGCGGGTCGAAGCGTTCGCCCGGGAGGATCAGCTCCCTTTCGGCACAAGCCGCGACAATCCCAGTCAGCGCAAGGGCCAGGGCAACGCGGGTCAGCCTGAACGATGATGCCATGAACGCGATGCCCCCTGCTTTCGCCCCCCCGCCTGCTTTTGCCCCCAAGGCAGCCTCAGCCTTCGGCACGGGTGCCCCCAAGCGCCTGGATCACCTGCTGCGCGCGACGGCGCAGGCCGGGCGGCGACTCCTGATCGACGACCAGCGCCTCGAGCTGGGTCAGCGCGGCGGCCGTCTCACCCGTCTCGACCGCGATATAGGCCAGCTGCTCCAGCGCCAGCGTGCGGAACGGGCGGCCGGGCGCGGCGATGCTGTCCAGCGCGGCGCGGCGTTCGCTCGCGCCCATCTCGGCGCCCAGAAGGCCGATGCGGCGCAGCACGGCAAGATCGCGGTAGGCCTGCGGCAGGGTGGCATCATCAGCCACCTGCGACAGGGCGGCCAGCGCACCCGCGCGGTCCGCCCTGGGGTCCGAGGCGCGCAAGAGCTCGCGGATCGCAAGCTGCTCGCCGGTGACCGGCACAGCTTCGACCGCGGCTTGCCGTTCTTCGGGGGTCGCTGCGTCGAGGGCCGCAAGCAGACTGTCGCCAAAAGCCTTGGCCCGCTCTTGGCTTTCGGCTTTCTGCCATTCGTTCCAGGCAGCGCCGCCGACGATGCCCACTACGGCCAGCACCGCAATCCAGCCATACCGGCGGAAGGCCGCGAAAAGCCTGTCGCGGCGGACCTCTTCCGTGACTTCGTCGATGAAACTGTCGGGGTTCGACACGCCCGTATTCTCCTTGCCCGCAGACCGTCTTACACGGGTTCAAACGCGATTGCCAAGCCCGGGGGCAATTACGCGCCCGACAATAGCGCGCATCAGCCTGCCCCCGCCATGACCTGATAGCGACCGTCCGGCGTTCGCCCGGAGTAATCCTTGTTCGGACCCGCCGGCACGGGATCGGCGACAGAGGGTCCCCTGTCGGAGGCGGTGTCCTCGGCCGACTGTGCCGCCCACATTCCGGCATAGCGGCCGCCCCGCGCCAGAAGGTCCTCGTGGCTGCCCTCTTCGACGATCCGGCCCTCCTCGATCACCATGATGCGGTCGGCGTCGGCGATGGTGGACAGGCGATGCGCGATGGTGATGACGGTGCGGCCCTGCCCCATCTCGCGCAAGGACTCCTGGATGTCCCGCTCGGTCTGGGTGTCCAGCGCACTCGTCGCTTCGTCCAGAAGCAGGATCGGCGGGTTCTTCAGGAAGGTCCGCGCGATGCCCACGCGCTGCTTCTCGCCGCCCGACAGCTTCAGCCCCCGCTCGCCCACACGCGTCTGATAGCCTTCGGGCAGCGACAGGATGAAGTCATGGATACGCGCAGCACGCGCGGCCTCTTCAATCTCGGCCTGTGTGGCGTCGGGGCGACCGTAGGCGATGTTGTAGTGGATGGTGTCGTTGAACAGGACAGTATCCTGCGGGACAACACCGATCTGCGCATGGATGGACCCTTGCGTCACGTCGCGCAGGTCCTGCCCGTCGATCCGGATCGCGCCGCCCGTCACATCGTAAAAGCGGAAGAGAAGCCGCGCGATGGTTGACTTGCCCGAGCCGGAGGGGCCGACAAGCGCAATCCGTTGCCCCGCCCCTACCCGCAGCGTCATGTCCTGCAGGATCGCCCGCGCCGGGTCGTAGTGGAAATCGACGTGGTCCAGCACGACCTCGCCCGACGACACTTGCAAGGGCAGTGCACCGGGCTTGTCCACCACTTCAGCCGGTTGGCCTAGCAGGCCGAACATCTCGCCCATGTCCACCAGGGCCTGCCGGATTTCGCGATACACGGTGCCAAGGAAGTTCAGGGGCAGCGTGATCTGGATCATGTAGGCGTTGACCATGACGAAATCGCCGACCGTCAGCACGCCCGCCTGCACGCCATAGGCCGCCTTGACCATCACGATCACCAGGCCCGAAGTAATCAGCACTGCCTGACCGACATTCAGGAAGGACAGCGACAGTCCCGTCTTGATCGCCGCCCGCTCGTACCCCGCCATGGCGCGGTCATAGCGGTCTGCCTCGCGCTGGTCGGCCGCAAAGTATTTCACCGTCTCGTAGTTCAGCAGGCTGTCGATGGCCTTCTGGTTGGCATCGGTGTCCTGGTCGTTCATCTCGCGCCGCAGGGCCACGCGCCATTCGGTGACGCGCAGCGTGAAGGCGACGTAAAGCGTGATCGTCACCACCACGACGACCATGTACGAGAACCCGAAGAGCAGCGCGAAGATGACCGCGACCATGATGAGTTCAAGGAACAAGGGGCCGATCGAGAACAGCATGAAGCGCAGCAGGAAATCGACGCCTTTCACCCCCCGCTCGATGATCCGGCTAAGGCCTCCGGTCTTGCGCGTGATGTGATAGCGCAGGGACAGACGGTGGATATGGGTAAAGGTTTCCAGCGCCAGGCGGCGCAGCGCGCGCTGGCCCACCCGCACAAAGATCGCGTCCCGCAGTTCCTGAAATGCGATCTGGCCAAGGCGGGCAAGGCCATAGGCCACCGTCAGCCCTACAGCTGTCAGCGCCAGAAGGGTGCCAGTATCGGGCGTATCGCCTGCCAAGGCATCGACGGCCTGCTTGTACAGGAACGGTGTGCCGACCGAAACGATCTTGGCTGCAAACAGCATCACGAGCGCCGCAACGACACGCCGCTTGACCCAGGATTGGCCATCCGGCCACAGGTACGGCAATACCCGCAAGATCGTCTGCCAGCCGGACGACCTGGTTTCGCCCCGATCTGCGCTTGTCATCGTGCTGCCTGCCTGCCGCTTGCCCAATCGCGGGCCCTGTCGCCCTACGTATGGCGGCGGATGCGGAAAGACCAGTGCCCGCGACCCGCGGTCAAGGGCTTTGCGGCAGCGTGAAGACTTGTCCGGGGTAGATCAGGTCAGGGTCACGGATCCGCTCGCGGTTTGCCTCGAACACCTGAACATAGCGGACACCGTCGCCGTACTGCCCCTCGGCAATCGCCCAAAGGGTAAAGCCCGGCTGTACCGTCACCGTTACCGGTGCCAGCGCCGCCGGGGCAATGGTCGCCGCCTCGACGGCCACCGTCGGGGCGGCAGCGGACACGTTCTGGCTTGCCGCCACGGTGGCAGCCTGACCGGCGGCGACGGGTGCAACCTCGCCTGCGGCAGCGGGCGCCGAGACGGTCGGGGCCTCGACGGCAGCGAGGTCGGCAGGAACCGGCGCCGAAGGCGCGCCCGTCGCACCCCCGGCCGCGGCATCTCCGGTCACGGCCGCTTCAGCAGAGGCGGCACCGGTCGGAGTAGCCCCGGTCGGGGCGGCTTCGGCCACGGAGGTCTGCGCAGGGTCAGCCTTGGTCGGGGGCGTCGTCACTTCGGCCATCGCGGGCGTCTCTGGCCCGGCAGGGGGAGTGGACACCGACAGATCGCCTTGCGGAGGAACGGCAGGCGCCGGCGCCTCGGGGGCCTGCGGCGGTTGCTGCAGCAAGGGCGCCGCCGCCGCGGCGCTGGCCGCGGGCGGCGACGCAGGCTGAAGCGCGGCAGCCAGCGCCTCGATCGTCTCGCGCTGGAACGGCGTCTCGAACCGGGCGGTCACGCGGCCATCGGAGGCAATCTGGTCGGCGCGCAGGGTATAGCGCCCGGGCGCCACCCCGGGCAGCACGCCGCCCCACCCGCCATCCGCCGCGACCGGCAACGCTATCAGGGGCGTATTGTCGAGGTAAAGCCGCACCAGCGCCCCAGGCATCCCCCGCCCTGCCAACTGCACCGCGCCATCGGAGTTGTAGGTGATCGCGTCGATGGTTACCGGGGCGGGTCCTTCGGCCGGTGGGGCCGGTGGCGTCAGAACGCGTACCCCTTCGGCGCCAAGTTGCAGTGCGGCAGACGGCGCGACCTCGGCCGGGGCATCTTCGGAAGGCGGCGCCACGGAGGCGTCGGCCGGCGCGGCATCGACGGTGACGCTTGCCGGATCGGCGGCAGGGGCAACGGCCGGCGGGGCCTTGCCTTCCTCGACCAGGACCGACGCGTCGGGCAAGGGCTCGGCTGCCGCGACGACGTCGGGCGCAACCTCGGGTACAGGGGAAGGAGCGGGCGGCACGAGCAGCACCGGATCGGTCGAAGCCACGCTTGTCCCGTCGGGCAAGTGCATGACCAGCGTCATCAATCGTGCGCCCTGTCCTGCGGCCAGCGTGAAATTGGCCACGAACTCGCCCCGCGATGTGGTCGTCACCCGCGTGACCTCGGCCGTGTCAATCAGCACCGCAACCTGCGATCCCGGCGCGGCACGCCCTGCAAGCTGCACTGCTCCTTCGCCGTCGAGGCGCCAGAGGTCGAGGCGGGGGGGAACGACCGGCGGCGGGGCGGGTGCGGCGGCCGCATCGACCGCCGGCGGGGCGGGCGTTTCGGCCGCCGCGGATGCCGTCGTCTCGGCGGTCGGTTCCGCAGTGGGGTCCAGGGGCGCACCGTCTACCGGCGCACCGTCCTGCGTCGCCTCGTCCACCGGCGCACCGTCGGCAGTTGCCTCGACCGCGGGTGCGGCGGCGGTCGGCGCGCTGGCGGTCGGTTCGACCAGATCGGGAACGGGCAGTGGCGGGGGTGCGGCGGGTGGCGCGACAAGGCCACTTATCACCAGCCCCGCACCGGCGACGACCAAGGCCGCAGCCCCCCCGGCAGCGGCTTTTGCGCCCGTTCCCCAGCTTTGCCATGACGCCATGACGCTTCCCCTGTGCGGCCCCCTTGAGACGGGGGCCGTCCGTCTTCCTTTCCCTCAGGAAGCCCATTATCACCCGACATGGCAACCGGATTTCAGAAAAGGCGCATGCCATGACCCCGATCCGTTCCGTCTGCGTGTTCTGCGGGTCGCGTCCCGGGACAAACCCGGCGCATGTCGAGGCGGCGCGCGCAACCGGCGGCATGATCGCGGCCCAAGGCTGGCGCCTTGTCTACGGCGCGGGCGATGTCGGCCTGATGGGAGAGGTTGCCCGGTCAGCCATTGCGGCGCACGGGCGGACAATGGGGGTGATTCCCACCCATCTGATGGGGCGCGAGCAGGGGCGGCGCGACCTGACGCAGGTCGTCGTCACCCAGGACATGCACGAACGCAAGAAGGTCATGTTCATGAACTCGGACGCCATCGTGGTGCTGCCGGGCGGGGCCGGGTCGCTCGACGAGTTCTTCGAGGTGCTGACCTGGGCGCAGATCGGGCTGCATGGCAAGCCGATCCTGCTGCTGGACATTCAAGGCTACTGGCAGCCGCTGGTGGCCCTGATCGACCATGTGATCGCCGAAGGGTTTGCGGATGACAGCCTTCGGCGGCATTTCACGGCAGTTCCGGATACTGCGGCGCTGGAGACGCGGCTGCGTAGCCTGCTAGCCTAGCTCGATCACCGTGATCTCGGGCGGGCGACCGATCCGAAGCGGGATGCCCGAACAGCCAAGCCCACCCGAGACTACCAGATCGCGCCCCTCTTCGCGGATATGCCCCCAGGCAAAGCGCCTGCCAAAGCGCGAGGGGATCACCGGTGTCCAGTCCCCAATCTTTATCTGCCCGCCATGTGTATGGCCCGAGATGGTCAGCGCCACGCGGGGCGGAACCTCGGGAAAGATGTCAGGCTCATGCGCCAGAAGGATCGCGGGCGCATCGTCGGTGATCTGGGCCAGCGTCGCGGGCAGGTCGTCCACCCCCTGCCCCGCCTCGATCCGCCGCCGCCGGAAGGCCTGCTGGCAGCCAAGGCCGAGGATCCAGAGGCCATCCTTGCCCCCGACCCGCCGCGCGTCGTTCTCCAGCACCGGTATCCCTGCCCCCTCCAGCATCGCGGCATAGCGCACCGGCCCGCGCCCCTGCGCCTGCGCCGCAGGATCCGCGCGCCAGTCGTGGTTGCCCATCACGGCAAAGACCCCAAGCGGCGCGCGCAGGCCCGATAGCGCCCGCGCCACCTCCTCCATCGGCACCGCCCTTGTGACAAAGGCGTGGTCCGCCACGTAGTCGCCCATCACGGCGACAAGGTCCGCGCCGACAAGGTTGACCGCCTCGACCACCTGCTGCAGCCGCCGCGCGGGCATCTGCGGCCCCCCCGCATGAGGATCGGCGACGACCGCGATGCGCAGCCGACGCCCGGCAGGCCATGCGGCAGGCTGCACGCGCCAGTCCTGCCGCGTCAGCCACCCGGGAAAGCCTGCGCGGTCCGTCATGCCGTCGCCAGTTCGATCAAGGTAATCTCGGGCGGCACCCCGACCCGGACCGGCGCGATGGAACAGCCGATCCCGCCCGACACCACCAGATCACGCCCCTCTTCGCGCACATGCCCATAGGCGTAGCGGTTGCCATAGCGCGACGGGACCACCGGCGACCAGCCGAACAGCCGGACCTGTCCGCCATGCGTATGCCCCGAAAGCGTCAGCGCCACCGACGCGGGCACCTGCGGAAAGATGTCCGGCTCT
>CAZVIS010000178.1:0-6545 GCA_964627355.1 uncultured Rhodobacterales bacterium | reverse complement strand
GGGTGCGGCATGGGCTTTCGGGGGCGGCAAGGGGTCGGCGGCCCTTCTACGCCACTTCGCGGGCGAAGGCGACGGGCGATCTAGCCCTTGGCGTTTTGCCCTTGTGCGCGGGCCCAATGCTCAGTCGGGCAGATATCGGGCGCGCAAATCCGCTCGTCGCAGAAACGGCAGATGCGGTTGGCAGCGCCGACGTCGGGGGCCAAGAGGCGCAGCAGATCCTCGATCGTCTCGGCCAGCCGGGCGCGGCGATCGGCGGGCAGCGTGTCCACCAGCCGCTCCAGCGCGGCAAGGCGCTGCGTCTGGAAGCGGTCCGCCAGCGCCATCCCTTCTGCCGTGGGGTGCAGGGCGGTCGCGCGCGCATCCTCGGGGTGGGGGCGTCGCTCGGCCAGACCGCGCGCGCAAAGGCGGTCAGCCGTCCGCACCGCCCCGGAATGGCTGAGCGAGAGGATCCCCGCCAACTCGTCGATCCGCGTCCCTGGCCAAAGCGCGACGGTATTCAGCGCCGCCATATCCGGCCCGCCCGGCGGCATGTCCCCCGCTGCCGCCCCTGCGATCATGTCCGACAGCGCCGTGGACAGCGCGCCAAGGCGGTTGGCCAGCAGCGCGCCCTCGGTCCCCGTACTCTCCTCGCCCATGCCCGGCCCCTTCCGCTCGGCCCATCCTAGCAGGCAGGCAGCGCGCCGGAAGGCCCCTCAGCCCCCCACCATCGCAAGCGCACGCACCGCCGCCGCCTCACCGCTGGTCCATGCACCGTGAACGGTGCCGAACGCCGTCTCGGACAGATGCTCTCCGGCGAGGAACAGGCGGTCGTGGATCGGTCGGGCCAGCACGGCACGAGCGTTCGCGCGGCCCGGCAGGCAATGGCTGTAGGACCCGGCGGACCAGGGGTCGGCGGCCCACCTCGTGACTGTCACAGTCCGGATGCGCGGCAGGATGGCGCTGCCAAAAGCATGCGCGGCAACCTCGCGCCCCGCAGCGGCCATCGCCGCCTCGCCCTCGGCCACCAGCATCGCCGCCGCCCGCCCGCCGAGATGCGCCACGACAAGCGGTCGGCCAAACGGCTGCACATGCAGGTTCACCGGTTCTCGACCCAGGGGCGGTCCGTCGATCACGTCGGAATAGATATGGGCAAGGTCAGGCAGAGGCCGGTCGAGGGCGAGGGCGATCTTCTCGAACTGACCCAACGGGCAGTCGTGCAGCGCGGCCTCGACCTCGGGCGGCAGGGCGGGGGCAAAGGCGATCCCCCCGCGTGCCAGCACCGTCGTCGGCAGCGTCACGATGACAGCCTGGGCGGTCAAGTTGCCCCGCGCCGTCTCGACCACCGCACGGGGTCCGCGCAAGTCGATCCGCGTGACCGGGGAGGCCAGCGTCAGGGGCAGCCCCTCGGCCAGTCGGGCGACCAGCGCGCCATAGCCATCCTCGACCGGCCAGTCCTCGCCCGGGTCGTCATAGCGCGCAAGGTCGCGGGTGGAGCACAGGTCAGGGTCCCCACCGACCATCTGCGACAGCGTCCGCCAGACCAGCCGGTGCCAGACATCGCCGGGGTCGAGGCAATCGGAAAGCGCCACGTCCTCGCCCTGCCCCCGCGCCACCGCCCGGTCCAGCGCCGCCCTGACCGCCGCCTGCGCTGCGTCTGCAGGGCCCTGCACCCCGCCCCCCGTCAGCAGGACCCGCGTGCGAAAGGACACGCGGCGGTCATAGCGAAAGCCCAGGCGGTCGGCATGGGCGCGCAGCGGGTTCCTCGCGGCCGCATGCAGCCAGTGCGCACCCCGGTCAAAGGGGATTCCCGGAAAGGCCAAGGGGTCGGTATGCGCCCGCCCGCCCACGCGCGCCCGCGCCTCGACCACCGCAACCGTAGCGCCCGAAGCGACAAGCCGTCGCGCGGCGGCGATGCCCGCAGCCCCCGCCCCTACCACCACGACATCAACCTCGGTCATCGTGCTCCCCGCAGCCCCGCCACAAGGCAATCGGTCAGCGCGATGGCGATACGGCCGTCCGGGTCCTTGCGGGGGTTGAAGATGCTGACCGACAGGCCCGCCAGCCGCCGGGTGCCGCGCAGCGCTTCCATCACCTCGGCCGCCTCGTTCCAGTCCAGCCCGCCCGGCAGGGGATAGTCCACCGCCGGGTTCAGCCGGTCGTCGATCACGTCGGTGTCGAAATGCAGCCAGACAGGGCCGATCCCCGGCGCCGACAACACGGCCAACGCGGCGGCAAGGCAAGGCCTCCGCCCCTCGGCCCGCAGGCGCGGCAGGTCGAACAGCGCGATGCCCCGCCCCGGCACGGGGGGTGAGCCGTCCGCCGCCGCCTCGCCCTCGTCCCGCAAGCCGAAGGCCACGGCATCCCCGGGGCGGATATATGGGGCAAGCCCTTCGATATCCGACAGAAGCGGGTGGTTGTGGCCCGTGGCGATGGCAAGGCCCATGTCCGCCACCTCACCCGAATGGTCCCCGCTGCCGTCATAGAAATCCGCATGGCCGTCGAGGTAGAACAGCCCCGCCCGCCCCGTCCTCCGCAGCGCCAAAAGACCGCCCAGCATGACCGAACAGTCACCGCCCAGGATCACCGGGGTCCGGCCCGCCGCCCGCACCCCGGCCACCGCCGCCGCCACGCGCAGCGCCAGATCCCGGATCGCCGGACCGTTGAGGTAGCCGGTTTCCGGGTCCTTCTCGCGCAGATAGGTCCCGGGCATCAGCCGCGCCGCAACCGGGGCGCCGAGGCGCGCGTCCAGCCCATGGTCCAGCAGCACCCGCCCCAGATCCTGCACCCCGCTTGGCCAGAGGCCGAGGGCCGAGGGCACGTCGATCAGACTGTAGGACATGGCGGCCTCATGTATGCGTCACGCATATATGCGTAGCGCATACATTCCGGCCGATCAACCCAGGTCAGACCAGCGCAACTGCGTGTTCCGCGTCACCGCGCGCGTCAGACGCCGACCCAGGACCTTGTCGAAATCATAGCCCGCAATCTCGCCCGACCCCGGGCGCCGGGCCCAGATATCCGCCTCGGCGATCACATGCCCCTCGGGCAGGTCGCGGTCAGCGACGACCGAGGCCCGGGCGAACCGGTACACCGGCTCTTCCGCCTCGGTCCGCTGCTTGGGATTGTGCAGCGCCGTCCAGATCTCGCGGCTGCGGTCGATGAGGAAGCGCAGTTCCGCCGGATCCATCGAGTTGATGATGTCAGGGCCCTTGCGATAGCGCGTATCCGTATAGTGCCGCTCGAGGATGCAGGCGCCCAAAGCCACCGAGGCCAGCGCCATTTCCGGCCCGATGGAATGGTCGCTGAACCCCACGACCGCACGCGGAAACGCGGCCTTCAGGTCGGTCACCCCCTGCAAGGACACGATCTCAGGCGGGGACGGATACAGGTTCGTGCATTCCAGCAGCGCATAGTCGATCCCCGCCTGATCGAGGATCTCGACCGACCGCCGGATCGTCTCGATGGTCTGCATGCCGGTGGACAGGATCACCGGCTTGCCCTTCCGCGCGATATGCCGGATCAGCGGCAGGTTGTCCGCCTCGCCCGACCCGATCTTGTAGGCGGGCACGTCGAGCGTTTCGAGAAAGTCCGCCGCCGCACGGGAAAACGGCGTCGAGATCCAGATCATCCCGAGGCTTTCGGTATAGCGCTTGAGCTCCGCCTCTTCCTCCAGCGACAGCGCACAGCGCTCCATCACATGCCAGATCGAGACGTCGGCGTTCGGCGGGAAGATACTCTTCGCCTCCTCCGTCATCTCGTCTTCGATGATGTGGGTCTGGTGCTTGATCATCTCGCAGCCAGCACCCGCGGCCAGCCGCACCATCTCCTTCGCGACCTCCAGCGAACCGCCGTGGTTGATGCCGATCTCGGCGATCACCAGCGGCGGATGCCCCGGCCCGATCTCGCGTCCCGCAATCTTCATGCTTTCACCAACCCCGCCCTGAACCGCCGCATGTTCGCCTGATACCCCGCCGCCGAGCGCAACAGCCGCGCCTGCGCCTCGGCGTCCAGCACCCGCACCACCTTGCCCGGCGCACCCATCACCAGAGAACCATCGGGGATCTCCTTCCCCTCGGTCACCAGTGCCCCCGCCCCGATCAGGCACCCCCGCCCGATCCGCGCCCCGTTCAGCACCGTGGCCCCCATCCCGATCAGGCTGCCATCCCCGATCGTGCAGCCATGCAGCATCGCCTTGTGCCCGATGGTGCAGTTCGCGCCGATCGTCAGCGGATAGCCCATGTCGGTGTGCAGCACGCAGTTTTCCTGCACGTTCGACCCCGCCCCCACCCGGATCTCTTCGTTGTCGCCGCGCAGGGTGGCGCAGAACCAGACGCTCGCCCCTTCCTCCAGCACCACACGCCCGATCAGGTTTGCATCGGGCGCGACCCAGGTGTCGGAGTGAACCTGTGGAGTAATCCCGTCCAGCGTCCAGATCATCGCGCCTCGAACTCCGCATTCAGGCTGCGCACGAAATCCGACAGCGCGGGCTGGCGGTCGCGGCGCAGGCGTTCTGCTTCAAGAATGGTCTGCAAGCGGCTGTAAGTGCTGTTCAAATCGTCATTGACCAGCACATAGTCATACTCCGCCCAATGGCTGATCTCGTCGCGGCTTTTCGCCATGCGCCCCGCGATCACCTCGGCACTGTCCACCCCGCGGTCGCGCAGGCGACGGTCCAGTTCGGCAATCGAAGGTGGCAAGACAAAGACCGACACCACATCCCGCCCAAGGCCCGAGTTGCGGATCTGCTGCCCGCCCTGCCAGTCGATGTCAAAAAGCGTATCCCGCCCCTCGGCCATCGCGGCCTCGACCGGCGCACGGGGGGAGCCGTAAAGGTTCCCGAACACCTCGGCATGTTCCAGCATCTCGCCCGCCGCCACCATCGCCTCGAACCCTGCGCGGTCGCGGAAATGGTAGTGCTTGCCATCCACCTCTCCCTCGCGCGGGGGCCGCGTCGTAGCCGAAACCGAAAAGCGCAAGGTCGGATCCCACGCCATCAGCTTCCGCGCCAGCGTCGATTTCCCCGCGCCCGAGGGCGAGGACAGGATCAGAAGAAGCCCCCGCCGCTGCATCGTCACTCCAGGTTCTGGACCTGCTCGCGCATCTGGTCGATCACCGTCTTGAGGTCAAGCCCGATGCGCGTCAGGGCCTGCGCCTGCGCCTTGGAACACAAGGTATTCGCCTCGCGCATGAATTCCTGCATGAGGAAGTCGAAACGGCGGCCGACGGCGTCGTGGTCGGCCAGAAGCAGCCGGGCGGCGGCGATGTGGGCGCCCAGACGGTCGATTTCCTCGGTCACATCCGCCTTGACCGCGATCAGCGCCAGTTCCTGCGCCAGCCGCCCCGCATCGACCCCCTCGGCCAGCACCCGCGCGACCTGCGCGCGCAAGGTCTCTGCCGCCGCATCCCGCCGTGCCTCGGCAGCGGCGCGGGCCTCGACCGTCAGCGCCTCGATCCGGTCGATCTGACCCGCCAGCGCAACGGCCAGCGCCGCCCCCTCTGCCGCGCGGTTCGCCTTGAAATCCGCGATCAGCGCGGGCAGGTCGGCCAGCAGCGCCGCGCGCAGGGGTCCCGCATCCTCTTCCCCCGTCGCCATCTCCAGTACGCCGCGCACCGCCAGCACCTCGGCCTGCGTGGCCTGCGCCAGCGTCACGCCCGCGTCCATCGCCGCCGCCTCGACCTCGGACAGTGCGGACAGAACCGCCGTCAGCGCGCCCCGGTTCACCCGCAGCGCCGCCGCCCCCTCATCCCGCTGCACCTTCAGCGTCAGGCTGACATTCCCGCGCGCCAGCGCCTTGGTCAGCTCGGCCCGGACCGCCGCCTCCAGCCCCTCGATCCCCTCGGGCAGGCGCAGCCGCAGGTCCAGCCCCTTGCCGTTGACCGAGCGGATTTCCCACGTCCAGTCCTGCCCCGCGCCCTGCCCCCGCCGCAGCGCAAATCCCGTCATCGAGGTTGCCATTCGCCCGTCCCTATCTGCCCCAGGTTGCAGTGTTTACCATTTGAGTAGATTTCTGAGCGAATCCCGCCGCTGGTAATGTACATTAAGGAACCGGTAACGAATGTTCATGCATCGTTAACCTCCGGCTCCCGAGCTCCCGTATTAATGGAGCGTGTCGTTAGCAGGACCGCGGCGGCGGTACAATCCGCCGAAGTGGAAAGGCGGAAAGGGTCGGACTATGGGTAATGGGATTTTCGGCGGTTCGTCCAAGGCGCCCGACGCCGTGCGCTTTCCGGCGTTGGCGCAACTGCGGGCCTATTGGCAGGCGTTGCGCGATGCGCCCGGCGTGCCCCCCCTGCGCAGCCGGATCGACCCGCGCGGAATTGCCGACGCGCTGGACCAGACCTTCCTGGCCGAGCGTGTGTCCCCCGGCATCGCCCGCTTTCGCCTGGCTGGGATGCATCTGGCCGACATCATGGGGATGGATGCACGCGGGATGGTGATCTCGACCCTGTTCGAGCCGGGCTCACGCGTCAAACTTGCCACCACGCTCGACTCCATGTTAACGCGCCCGGCAAAGGTCGAGATCGCGATGTAAGGCGAGCGGGGGCTGGCCCGCCCGGCACTCGAG
>CAZVIS010000177.1:0-6549 GCA_964627355.1 uncultured Rhodobacterales bacterium | reverse complement strand
GCCAGCACCCCGCCATAGAAGGCGCCCATCAGCGCGGGGTCAAAGGCCGTCGCCAGATCCAGCCGCGCGATGGACCGGAACAGAAGGCAGGGCAGGGCGACGCCTTGGGCAAAGCGCATCAGGCCGTCCACGCCTTCGGCGGTGATGAGGCCAAAGCGGGCCGCGAGCCAGCCCGCGCCGAGGACAAGGAACACCGGCAGGATGACCTCGATCAGCGCCTGCATCAGGTCAGGCGGATGCGGGCAGGGAGATCACCATGCCGTCATGGGCGGGGGTGATGTGGGGCGGAAGCTCGGCCAGCAGCTCTGCATGGTCGAGGTCAACGTGCATGTTGGTGATGACCGCGCGCGCGGGGGCGGCGCGGGCGATCCACTCCAGCGTCAGGGCGAGGTGTGCATGGGTGGGGTGGGGCTTGCGTCGCAGGGCATCGACGATCCAGACGTCGAGGCCGGTGAGGACCGGCCAGGACTCGGCCGGGATCGTGACCGCGTCGGGCAGGTAGGCGAGGCCCGCGATGCGAAAGCCGAGGGCATCCGAAGGCCCGTGTCCGGCGGTGAAGGGGGTAAGCGTGACCTCTCCCCCCGCGCCCGCAATCGTCACCGGGCCGTCGATGGTGAACAGGTCGAGGATGGCCGGATAGGGCGATCCTGCAGGCTGCACGAAGGCATAGCCGAAGCGGGACATCAGCGCCTCTTGCGTCTGGGGATCGGCCCAGACCGGCAGGCGGCCCTTCATGTTGAAGACGATCTGGCGCAGGTCGTCGATGCCGTGCATGTGGTCGGCGTGGGAATGGGTATAGACCACGGCGTCCAGCGCGCCGATCCCGGCGGAGAGCAGTTGCTCACGCATGTCGGGGCTGGTGTCGATGAGGACGCGGGTGGTGCCTTGGGGCCCGTCCCGTTCGATCAGCAGCGAACAGCGGCGGCGGCGGTTCTTGGGGTTGCCCGGGTCGCAGGCGCCCCAGTCGTTGCCGAGGCGGGGGACGCCACCCGAGGATCCGCAGCCGAGGATGGTGAAGCGGTATCCCATCAGGCGGCCTTTGCCTGGGCTGCGGCCTTGGCGAAGAGGCGGTCGAAGTTGGCGCTGGTGATGCGGGCGAAGTCGGCCAGCGGCAGGCCGTAGAGGGCGGCCCCCGCCTCGGCCGTGTGGCGGGTGTAGGCGGGTTCGTTGCGGCGGCCCCGATGGGGGGGCGGGGCGAGGTAGGGGCTGTCGGTTTCCAGAAGGATGCGGTCGAGGGGGGCCTGCTTGAAGATGTCCCGCAGTTCGGTCGATTTGGGGAAGGCGGCGATGCCCGACATCGAGAGGTAGAAGCCGAGGTCGAGGGCGGCCTTGGCGAGGTCTGCCCCCGAGGAGAAGCAGTGCATGACGCAGGCATAGGGGCCCGCGCGGTATTCCTCGGTCAGGATGCGGGCCATATCGTCGTCGGCGGCGCGGGCGTGGATGATGAGGGGGAGGCCGGTTTCACGGGCTGCGGCGATGTGGATGCGCAGGGACTGCTGCTGCACGGCCGCCGTCTCGGCGGTGTAGTGGTAGTCGAGGCCGGTCTCGCCGATGCCGACCATCCTGGGGTGGCGGGTCAGGGCGACGAGGGTGTCCACGGTGACCAGCGGTTCCTCATGTGCGCGCATCGGGTGGATGCCTGCGGCGTAGAAGACGCCGGGGTATGTCTCGGATATGGCGCGGACTTTGGGTTCCGCGTCCATGCGGGTGCAGATCGTCACCATGCGGGTGATGCCAGCGGCGCGGGCACGGTCGATGATCGCGGGCAGTTCCCCTTCGAAATCGGGAAAGTCGAGGTGGCAGTGGCTGTCCACCAATTCAGGCGTCTCGGGGGTCATCTGGTCACCTCGGGGCGAGCCGGCCCGCCGTCTCGTCCACCTTCAGCACCATATCGACAAGAAGTGCTGCAGGGTCAAGGTTGACCGCCTTGCCTGCCCGCGCCCGGGCGCCGAGGGATTGCGCAAGGTCGGCCCAGGCGCGGGCGGCGTGGGCGTCGGGGGCGATGCGGGAGAGGAGCGCCGCTTCACCCGGTGCCGCCTCGGGCGGGGGTTGGCGGGTGATGCCGGTGCGGGCGGCGCGGGCGAGGAACTGGTCGATGAGGGTCACGGTCAAGTCGAACCGCCCCTCGGTCCCCCGCGCAGCCCCGGCCTCGGCCAGTGCGATCAGGCGGGGGCGGTCGAGGCGGGGGAGGGTGGCGAGGAGGGCGACAAGCTCGCGGTAGCGGGCGAGGCCGTCGAGGGTGACAAGGCGCAGCGCGGTGCCGACCGAGCCGCCTGCGAGTTCGGCGGTGGCCTGGGGGTCTTCGACTTCAACGCCTGCTTGCGTGAGGGCGTCAGCGAGGTCCTGCGGCGACAGGGGGTGCAAGGGCAGCGACCGGCAGCGCGAGCGGATGGTGGGGAGAAGACGCGCGGGCTGGTGCGCGATGAGGAGGAAGGTCACGCGGGCGGGCGGCTCCTCGAGCATCTTGAGGATCGCGTTGGCGGCGTTGGGGTTCATCTCGTCCGCCGCATCGATGATGACGGCGCGGCGGCCGCCGTCGGGGGCGGAGAGGTTGAGGAACTTCTTGAGCTCTCGAACCTCTTCCACGCTGATGATCTGCGACAAGGCATTGCCTCGTTCGTTCGGCCCCCTTCTGAGCAGGAACAGGCGCGGCTCGGACAGGGCGCGGAGGCGGGTGGCGACGGGGTGCGTTTCGGGAATGTCGAGCGTGTCGGGCGGGGGCGGTGCGAACATGCCGTCGTCGTCGGGCGCGGCCAGCAGGAACCGGGCGAGGCGCCAGGCGAGCGTCGCCTTGCCCACCCCGCGCGGGCCGGAAATCAGCCAGCCATGGTGCAGCCGCCCGCCGTTGAAGGCCGACAGGAACGCATCTTGCGCGGCGGTGTGGCCGTAGAGGCGGGCCGTCTCACGCGGGTGCGGCGCGCCCTCGGCACGGTCGGGTTCGGGCAGGGTGTCGTCGGCGGGGCGGGAGTGGCGGGCCATGGCGCGCACCTTAGGGGGGGAGCGCGCGGAATGGAACGGGGGTGCGGGTGACGGGGGCGGAAGCGGGGGTTTCACACCCCCCGGTCCATCGGTTTCTCGAACCGATGACGAAACCGAAGGATTTCCCCGTGGGGTATTTGTGCAGGAAAGAAGGGGTGAGTGGAAAAAGGAAGGAGAACGAGGGGAGAGCCCGGTTCCATGGAGACAGGTGGCGCGGGGCCGCAACGGCGGCCACGCCCGCACCAGTTGGCCGGGCAATGGTCAGCCGAGGGCGGCGCGGACCCTTTCGGCGACCGCTGTCGGATCGCCCGCTCCGTCGATCACGCGGAAGCGGGTGGGGAAAGTGGCGGCGAGGGTGAGGAAGGCCTCGCGCAGGCGGGCCTGGAAATCGACGCCCATCGTCTCGAACCGCGCCTCGGCGCCGGGCCTCGCGTTGGCACGGGCAAGGCCCTCGGCGGGGTCGAGGTCGATGAGGAAGGTGAGGTCGGGTTCGATCCCGATCACCCGGGCGTGCAGGTCATCGACGAGGGCGCGCATCGAGGCGCCGCCGTCGCGGGCGAGGCCCTGGTAGAGGCGCGTCGAGTCGGCGAAGCGGTCGGTGATGACGACCTCTCCGCGCGCCAGCGCCGGACGGATTGTGCGTTCCACATGGTCGCGGCGGGCGGCGGTGAAGAGCAGGATCTCGGTCGCGGGGGACCATCGGTCGGGGTCGCCGGTCAGGACAAGGCGGCGGATCTCCTCGGCCCCCTCGCTGCCTCCGGGCTCGCGGGTCAGGGTGACGGTGCGGCCCTCGGCGCGCAGGGCTTCGGCCAGCAGTCGCGCCTGGGTCGATTTGCCCGACCCGTCGATCCCTTCGAAGCTGATGAACATATGGCGCCGGATCAGGAGGCCGGCGCCGCGTCGCCCGCGAATTCGGCGCGCAGGGCGGACACGGCGGTCTTGAGGCGGGTGAAGAAGCCGCCCTTGTCCACATCCGCCTCGGCCAGAAGGGGCACGCGGCGGTCGGGCAGGTCGGGAACGTGGATCACGAGTTCGGCCACGGCTTGCCCGGCCTTCACGGGGGCCAGCAGCGGGCTGTCATAGATCACCTCGGCCGTCACCCCTTCCTGCACCAGCGCGGGGACAAGGGCCACGACATCCTCGGCCGGGACAAGGCCCACGGTCGCGGCGGCGCCCATGAACACTTCGGCCTCGGCCACGCGGGTGCCCTTGGGTGCGAGCGTGCGGCTGACGAACTGACGGAAGGCCCAGTTGACCAGCGCCTCGCTCTCCTCGGCGCGGTCCTTTTCGGAGGCGAGGCCCGAGATCACGAAGATCACCCGCCGGTCGCCGCGCAGCGCCGATCCCACCAGCCCATAGCCCGCCTCGGACGTGTGCCCGGTCTTGAGCCCGTCGGCCACCCAGTCGCCGCCCGAGATGCGCAGAAGGGGGTTCCGGTTCTGGCTGTTGGCGGGGGCACGGTCCTTGTAGTTGAATTCGGTCATCGCGAAGAACGGGTAGTACTCGGGAAACTCGGTGATGAGGCGCTTGGCGAGGATGCCAAGGTCGCGCATCGACATCACATGCCCTTCGGCGGGCCAGCCCGAGGAATTCTTGAACACCGAGTGGGTCATCCCCAAAGCCTCTCCCCGCGCCGTCATCTGCGCGGCAAAGGCATCCTCGCTGCCCGCCAGCCCTTCGGCCACCACGACGCAGGCATCGTTGCCCGAGTTGATGATGATGCCGTGGATCAGGTCCTGAACCGTCGGTTTGTCCAGTTCGGACAGGAACATGGTGGACCCGCCCATGGCATGCGCCCGGGCCGAGACCGAGAAGGTCGTGTCCATCGTCACGCGGCCATCCCTGAGCGCCTCGAACAGCATGTTTAGCGTCATCAGCTTGGACATCGAGGCGGGCGGAAGGGGGGTGTCCGCGTTCTTCTCCAGCAGAACCGTTCCGAAGGTCACGTCATAGACCCAGGCCGATCCCGCCCGCGTGTCGAAGGCGCAGGCGGGAATGGCAAGGCCGAGCAGCGCGACGATCAGCAGAAGGTGCGGCAGCAGGCGGTGCAGCATGGCAGAGTTCTCCGGTCAGCCTCCGACAAAGTAGGCATCCGCAAACCCTGCTGCCTTCACTTTGTCGAGGGTCGCCGCGCGGTTCCCTGCCGGATCGGCGACAACCCGCCAGAAGGTCTTGCCCTGGCTGGCCTCGGTCAGGATGCGAGAGGCAACACCACCCTTGGCGAGGGCATCGACCGCGCGCCTGGCGTTTTCCTCGACCGCGAAGATCCCGATCTGCAGGGCGCCGCCAGATTTGCCTGGGGCAAGAGCGGGTGCGGTGGCGGCCTTCAGCGGGGCTGCAACCACCGGGATGATCGGAGCGGCTGTGCCGGCGGTCGGACCGGCGCCAAGGCTGGCCGTATCGATGCGGGCGTCAAGCGGCGCCTCGGGTTCTTTCTTGCGCTTCCAGAACGGAACCTTGCGGGGCTTCGGCGCAGGTTCGGCGGCGGGTTGCACGATCACGTCGGCGGTGTCGGCGGCGGCGTCAGCGGCGGGCGCGTCCGTCGTGCCCGCGTCGTCGGCAAGGCTGGCGGCGGTGACAGGCGCGGTCGCGGCTGGCGCAACCGATTTGCCGGACCTGGGGGCCGCGGCGGCTGCGGGGGTCGGCGTGGCCGTGGTGGCCTTGGCTTCCGCGCGGTCGATTGCGGCGGCGGCGAGGGCCGTCGTCTCGACCGGTTCGGCGCTGTCGAGCAGGGGAGTGGTTGCATCCGGGGCAGGAACCTCGGCCGCCTCTTCACGCCTGAGGGCGGTCACGCTGACCTGCGCGGGCTGTCCGGCCAGAAGGCCCAAGGCTGCAGCCGCATCCGACGAGATCTGCAGCGCCGGGCCGGGGTTCAGCCGTTCCCGCCGGAACAGCGCACCGATCACGAACTTGCCGTTGCCGGGGTTGCGGATGATGACCCGCTCGGGGTCCACCGCGACGGGCGATGCGACCCAGACCCCGCCGAGCGACGGCCGCCCGTCCCAGAGCGCCTGGTCGGTCGCCTGGAAGACCTGCGGCGCCTCGACATCCCGCTCGACCAGCCGGGTCGATGTGGCGGCGCGGGCAACCGGGGCCGCGCTGTCCTTGGCGGTATCGTTTGCGGGCGTCACGCAGCCCGAAAGCAGCGCCATCGCGGCGGATGCGCTGAGAAATGCCCTGATGCTGGCCTGTGTCATGCCCTTGCCTCTCGTTCTCCCGCGCGCATTCTGTGGCGTGCGTGGTTTGCCCCCTGCGGGGCGGACTGCCGATGCGCTGTTTCCGCGCTTGTCGCACATGATAGCGGGGATGCACCCCTGTGGGAAGTCCGCGAAGGGGATTGCGCGGAAATCGGCAGCCGGGCAACAGGATGCGCGGCACCCTTGCAGCGGGGCGGGATTTGCGGCATCCCGGCAAACGGCGTTGCCGGACACCGGGGCTGCGCCTTCGTGTGCGGCCGTCCGCACGGCGAGGAAGTGTGGCCGAGTGGTTTAAGGCTCTGGTCTTGAAAACCAGCGTGGGGGGAACCCCACCGTGGGTTCGAATCCCACCGCTTCCGCCACTTGCCCTCGC
>CAZVIS010000176.1:0-6612 GCA_964627355.1 uncultured Rhodobacterales bacterium | reverse complement strand
CGGCAAAGCGAACTGCGCCGTGAGACGCCGTACAATACCTACGTAATCGACGGGCTGCCGCCGACGCCGATTGCAAACCCGGGGCGGGCTTCGATCGAGGCGGCCCTCAACCCCGACAGCACGCCTTATCTGTTCTTCGTGGCGGACGGGACCGGTGGCCACGCCTTTGCCGAGACGCTGGCCGAGCACAACGAGAACGTCACCCGCTGGCGCGCGATTGAGGCGCAGCAGGGTGCGGACGGCGTGAAGGGCGTACAGTCGGAGTAGCGGATTTTCCCCTGAATTCAGGGGCCTGCCACCGAAAGTTGCGGCGCGGGTTAACAAGTCCTTACCGCAACGCGCGGCAAACCATTGATCCAAATGGATTTTTCGCTTGACCTGGCGGACGGTCCTGGGTATCACTTCCGGCATGCTAGACGAATTGGCAGAGCGGCCCGGGGGCACACCCCCGGTGCCGCTTTTTCTTTTCACTCGTGCGGGGGGCAGTCACGAGAGGCGGGGCAGCAGCCAGATGACGATCAAGGTTACTACCGGAGAGGGGCAGCCGGTCGATTTGCTGGCGGTCAGTGAAGCGCAGTTGCGCGAGAGTGCCGAACTACTGGCGCTGACGATCCAGGACCTGCGGGCCGGCAAGTTCGGCGAGGTCAAGACAGCGCAGGCGGCGGTCCGCGATCTGAAGCAGACCTTCCAGATGGTAATGGATGAAAGGACACGCGTTGACAAACTTCGCAAGCAAGTCGACGGGGTCGTCCGCGGCCACACGCTCGACTTCGAGGCCGCGCGCGATGAGATCGGGCGCCGCCTGGCTTGCCTCCGCGACGCCGGAGGCAGTTGAGGAATTCCTGGCGGGCCTCAGCGAGAATGCGCTGTTGTCCCTGCCCTGGATGTTCGAGTTCTGGGCGCTGCCCCACCAGTTGCCGCCCGATGGGGTGTGGCGGACCTGGGTCATCATGGGGGGGCGCGGGGCGGGCAAGACGCGCGCGGGGGCGGAATGGGTGCGCGCCGAGGTCGAGGGGCCGCGGCCCACGGATCCCGGGCGGTCGTCCCGCGTGGCGCTGGTGGGCGAGACGGTGGATCAGGCCCGCGAGGTGATGGTGTTCGGCGACAGCGGGATCCTTGCTTGCTCTCCGCCTGACCGCAAGCCGGTGTGGGAGGCGACACGCAAGCGGCTGGTCTGGCCGAACGGGGCGGTGGCGCAGGTTTTCTCGGCCCATGAGCCCGAGGCCTTGCGGGGCCCACAGTTCGATGCGGCCTGGGTGGACGAGTTGGCGAAGTGGAAAAAGGCGGGCGAGGCCTGGGACATGTTGCAGTTCGCGCTGCGGCTGGGGCGGCATCCGCGTCAGGTGGTTACGACGACCCCGAAGAACGTCGCGACGCTGAAGGCGATCCTCGGGAACCCGACGACGGTGGTGACGCATGCCCCCACCATCGCCAACAAGGCGCATCTGGCGGCGAGTTTCCTCGACGAGGTCTATGCCCGGTATGGCGGGCAGACGAAGGGGCGGCAGGAGCTGGACGGCGAGATCGTCGAGGATCTGGATGGCGCGCTGTGGACGATGGAGATGATCGAGGGGGCGCAGGCGGTGGCGGCAGACGTCGAGGACCTGACCCGGATCGTGGTCGCCGTGGACCCGCCGACGACGGCGCGGGCGGGGTCGGATGCCTGCGGGATCGTTGTGGTGGGGGCCAGGGTTACGGGTCCTTCGCGCGAATGGCGGGCCGTTGTGCTGGAGGATGCCAGCGTCAAGGGCGCCTCGCCCGATCAGTGGGCGCGGGCGGCGGTGGCGGCGGCGGACCGGCATGGCGCGGACCGGGTGGTGGTCGAGGTGAACCAGGGCGGCGACATGGTGGAGGGGGTCCTGCGTGGCGTGGACAGCCTGCTGCCGGTCCGCAAGGTGACGGCGACGCGGGGCAAGCATGTGCGGGCCGAGCCTGTGGCCGCGCTGTATGAGCAAGGGCGGGTCAAGCATGTGCGGGGGCTGGGGGCGCTGGAAGAGCAGCTGATGCAGATGACGGTAACGGGCTTTCAGGGCAAGGGGTCGCCGGACCGGCTGGACGCGCTGGTCTGGGCGCTGACGGACCTGATTGTCGAGCCTTCGCGCGCGACGCGGGATCCGAAGTTGCGGTTCCTGTAAGGGGCGCGCCGCTTCGCGGCGCGCTGCCTCCGGCGGGGTATTTGGGCAAAGATGAGGGAGCGGGCGGATTGCCTGCTGGCTTTGGTTGCCCGCATGGACGTGCCCGCACGGCGGGTGGATGAAACCAAGGAGTGATCCGACATGGTGTTCGATTTCCTGCGGCGGGGCGGCGCCCCGGCGGCCGTCTTGCCCATGCCGGAGGCCAAGGCCTCGGCTGCGGTTGGCGGTTTTGCGGCCGAGACGAAGGCCTCGGCCGCGGGCCGCGTGGTGGCCTTTGCCACCGGGGGACGCGTGGCCTGGAGCCCGCGCGATGTGGTGAGCCTGACGCGGTCGGGGTTCCTCGGCAACCCGGTGGGGTTCCGGGCGGTGACGCTGATCGCGGAAGCGGCGGCGGCGATGCCGTTGGTCTTGCAGGATGTCGAGCGGCGCTATGACGTGCATCCCTTGCTGTCGCTGATGGCCCGGCCCAATGCGGCGCAGGGACGGGCGGAGTTTCTGGAGGCGGTCTATGGGCAGCTGTTGCTGACAGGGAACGCCTATGTCGAGGCGGTGCCGGGGATGGCGGCGCTGCCGGGCGAGTTGCATGTGCTGCGGTCCGACCGGATGGCGGTGGTGCCGGGGCCGGATGGCTGGCCGATGGCCTATGACTATACCGTGGGTGCGAAGAAGCATCGCTTTGACCTGACCAAGGGCGCGGCGGTGCTGCACCTGAAGGCGTTCCATCCGCATGACGACCATTATGGGTTCTCGCCCATGCAGGCGGCTGCGGTGGCGGTCGACGTGCATGCGAGTGCGAGCCGGTGGTCTAAGGCCCTGCTCGACAATGCGGCGCGGCCTTCGGGGGCGATTGTCTACAAGGGCGCGGACGGGCAGTCGGCGCTGTCGGCCGAGCAGTATGACCGGCTGGTAAGTGAGATGGAGGCGAACCATCAGGGGGCGGCCAACGCGGGGCGGCCGATGCTGCTGGAAGGGGGCCTTGATTGGAAGCCGATGGGGTTCTCGCCCAGTGACATGGAGTTCCACAAGACCAAGGAGGCGGCGGCGCGCGAGATTGCCATCGCCTTCGGCGTGCCGCCGATGCTGATGGGGATCCCGGGGGATGCCACCTATGCAAACTATCAGGAGGCGAACCGGGCGTTCTTCCGGCTGACGGTGCTGCCCTTGGCCACCAAGGTGATGGCGGACATGGCGGCCTGGCTGTCGGGCTTTGCCGGGGCGGCGGTGGAGTTGAAGCCGGACCTCGACCAGGTCCCGGCACTGGCGGTCGAGCGGGACCAGCAGTGGTCTCGGGTTGCCGCGGCCGAGTTCCTGACGGCGGCGGAGAAACGCGCGATCCTCGGCCTGCCGCCCCTGCCGGAGGAGCCATGACGGTCCGGGGCAAGGCGGCGGGGGGGTCGCGGTTCCTGTACGACAGTTTCGACGCGGCCTCGGCCCGGATAGATGCGAACGAGCGGGTGGCCGAGGAACGCTGGGCCGCGCTGACCTATCGGCTGGTGCAGATCGAGACGACGCTGGAGCGGCTGGAGAAGCGCATCTGGCTGGGCGTCTGCGGGGTGGCGGTATTCCTGCTGACGCAGGGGGCCGAGATGCTGATTTCAGCGGCAGTGAGGTGAGGGCGATGGGACAGATCGAGACGTTCGGGGCGCCGGAGCGCAAGTTCCACCGGCCCGAGGCGGGGATCACGGTGCGGGATGGCGCGGTGATCGAGGGGTACGCGAGCCTGTTCGGGCGGCGCGACCAGGGCGGCGATGTGGTGCAGAAGGGCGCCTATGCGGCCAGCCTGAAGGCGCTTGGTGCTGCCGGTCGGCGGGTCAAGATGCTGTGGCAGCACGATCCTACGCGCCCCATCGGTGTCTGGGACGAGGTGCGCGAGGATGCCACGGGCCTTTACGTCAAGGGCCGCATCCTGACGGAGGTCGAGCAAGGGCGCGAGGCGGCGGCGCTCTTGGGGGCAGGCGCCATCGACGGGCTGTCGATCGGCTATCGCACGCTGAAGGCCACGCGCGACGACAAGGGGCAGCGCCTGTTGTCCGAGCTTGATCTTTGGGAGGTGTCGCTGGTGACCTTCCCGATGCTGCCCGATGCCCGGGTGGCCGCGAAGGGGGAGGAGACCGACCCCGACACCTGGCGCAAGCTGGCGGATCTGCTGGAAGACGCGCGCCGGAGCCTGGCCGGGCGCTAGGCCCGGGCAAACTACGACCAACCTGAGGATGACGACAATGACCGAGACCAAGTGCCGGGCCGGGGAAGGTTTGCCCCGTGCCGTGCCTGCGGCCGACGTGACCACCGCGATGGCCGGATTCCTGAAGGAGTTCAACACCTTTCAGGGCGACGTGAAATCTGCACTGCAACAACAGGAAGAGCGACTTACCATGCTGAACGCAAAGACCATGAGCTATGGGCGTCCCGCCCTGTCGGCGCAGGCCGAGGTGGACGTTCCCCACAAGAAGGCCTTCGGCGCCTATCTGCGCACCGGCGACGATGATGGCCTGCGTGGCCTGACGCTGGAGGGCAAGGCGCTGTCGAGTGCTGTGGCGGCGGACGGCGGCTATCTGCTGGACCCGCAGACGGCGGACACCATCCGCTCGATGCTGGTGTCCACGTCGAGCCTGCGGGCGATCGCGAACGTGGTGCAGATCGATGCGACGTCATTCGACGTGCTGATCGACCGTTCGGAAGTGGGCTCTGGCTGGGCGACGGAAGTGGCGGCGCAGACGGAAACCTCGACCCCCACCATCGAGCGCATCTCGATCAAGCTGCACGAGCTGTCGGCGATGCCGAAGGCAAGCCAGCGGCTGCTGGACGACAGCGCCTTTGACGTCGAGGGCTGGCTTGCGGGCAAGATCGCCACGCGCTTCATCCGGGCCGAGGCTGCGGCCTTCATCAGCGGGGACGGCGTGGACAAGCCGAAGGGCATCCTGCTGCCCGCGAAGGTGCCGAACGCGTCCTGGACCTGGGGGAGCCTGGGCTACGTGCCCTCGGGTGCGGCGGCGGACTTCCCGACGACCAACGCGGTCGATTGCATCGTGAACCTGGTCTATTCGCTCGGCGCCGACTACCGCGCCAACGCGACCTTCATCATGAACTCCAAGACCGCCGGTGCGGTGCGCAAGATGAAGGATGCCGACGGCCGCTTCCTGTGGTCGGATGGCCTTGCTGCATCGGAACCGGCGCGTCTGATGGGCTATGCGGTGCTGATCTGCGAGGACATGCCCGACATCGCGGCCAACGCCTATGCCATCGCCTTCGGCGACTTCAACGCAGGCTACACGATTGCCGAGCGTCCGGACCTGCGGATCCTGCGCGATCCCTTCTCGGCCAAGCCGAACGTCCTGTTCTACGCGACCAAGCGGGTCGGCGGGGACATCACCGACTTCAACGCGATCAAGCTTCTGAAGTTCGCGACGACCTGATGATGCGAAAAACCGGCGGCCCCACGCGGCGGCCGGACGGTGGGCGCGCACCCGGGTTCGCCCACCGCGTTGTCTAGCCATGCCCCCTGTCCGAGCGGCGCGGGGGGTGTGCGCCCATGAAACTGCGGCCTTGATGGAGACGAAACGATGATGCTGATCGAGCAGGGGGGGGTGCCGCAATCGGCGCTGCCCATCCAGACGTTGCGGGACCATCTTCGGTTGGGCTCGGGCTTTGCCGACGACAGCTTTCAGGATGGTCTGCTGGAAGGTCTGTTGCGGGCGGCGATGGCTGCTGTCGAAGGTCGGACTTCGAAGATCCTGCTTTTGCGGTCCTTTGTGCTGACGCTGGACGACTGGCGCGATGCGGCCGAGCAAGCGCTTCCGGTATCACCGATCGGGGCGATCACGTCCGTGACCCTTTTCGATATCGCAGGGGCCGCAAGCGTGGTTCTCGCGGACCGCTACCGGCTGGTGCGCGACCTGCATCGCCCGAAACTGGCAGGCGTCGGTTCGTCGTTGCCTGCCGTTCCCGAAGGTGGACGGGTCGAGGTGGTGTTCCAGGCTGGGTTCGGGCCGACCTGGGCGCAGATCCCGGCCGACCTTTCGCAGGCCGTGATTCTGTTGGCGGCTGAGTACTACGAACTGCGGCATGAGGCGGGACAGCGAGAGGCCGCAGGACTGCCTTTGGCGGTTCAGGTGCTGATCGAGCGATGGCGGACCGTACGCCTGCTGGGCGGAGGGGCGCGATGAGTCGGGTCAGGTTGCATCGGCGGTTGGCCCTGGAGGCCGAAGCGCTGACAGCGGATGGGGCGGGCGGATTTGTTCGCGCCTGGGTTGCCCGGGGATATGTGTGGGGAGAGGTGACACCTCGCACGGGATCGTCGGTCGCGGGTGAAGAAGTACACCTGTCGAGGCAGGCCTATCGCATCACCGTGCGGGGCGCCGCTCCGGGTGAGCCATCCCGCCCCGTAGCGGGCGAGCGGTTCCGTGACGGGTCGCGCACTTTTGCGATCCTGGCAGTGACCGAAAGCGATTCTAGCGGCCGCTATCTGGTGTGCGCCGCC
>CAZVIS010000175.1:0-6623 GCA_964627355.1 uncultured Rhodobacterales bacterium | reverse complement strand
CAGGGCACCATCGCCTTCTGCCCCGTCCCCAGAAGCCCGACGTTCGAGATGTGAAAGCCGTCCACGTCCTTGGCGGGCGTGATGGCATTGATGACGAGTTCAGAATTCAGATGAGAAGGCAGCGGCAACTGCACAAGGATGCCGTGAACTTCCGGATCGACGTTCAACCGGGAGACGAGCTCCAGGAGATCGACCTCGGAGGTTTCCGCAGGCAGCCGATGTTCGAAACTCGCCATGCCCGCTTCGACGGTCTGGGCGTGCTTGTTCCGTACATAGACCTGGCTCGCCGGATCCTCGCCGACCAGCACCACGGCCAGCCCCGGCACCACTCCTTGCCCCTTGAGCCGCGCGACGTGTTCGGCCACCTGCCCCCGGATCCGGGCCGCAAAGGCCTTGCCGTCGATCACCTCAGCCGTCATGTCCCATCCTTTCGCAATCCGTCGGGGCCGAGCACGCTTTCCTCGCGCGCGATCGACCAGTCGATGAGCCGCCGCCAGAGCTTTTCCACCAAGTCTGGCGGCAGGCCATAGGTCACGGCATGGCCCCGCACATTCGCCACCACTTGCTCCACGCGCCCGTCGATCCGGGCGGGCAGGTCGAGCGTCGCCTTCAGCACGGCGGCGCGGTCGATGTAAGTCGCACGCTCGGCAAAGCGGGCCACCAGTTCCTCGTCCAGTCGGTCGATCTCGGCCCGGATTTCGGCCATCGTCTGACAGTCCGCCGCCGTCTTCATCGCATGCCCTCCGCTTTGCCCGCGAGGTATGCCCCCGCGGGCCGGGCTTCAAGCGTCAGAACAGCCCCTCGACCTCGCCTGCGGCATTCAGTCGGATGACCTCGGCCGACGGCACCTTGGGCAGGCCCGGCATCGTCATGATCTCGCCGCAGATCGCGACGACGAAGCCCGCACCGGCGGACAGGCGCACCTCGCGCACGGGGATGGTGAAGCCCGTCGGCGCGCCACGCATGTTCGGGTCGGTGGTGAAGGAGTATTGCGTCTTGGCCATGCAGATCGGCAGGTGGCCATAGCCCGCCGCCTCCCAGGCCTTCAGCTGCTCTTTGATCCCACCCTCGGCCACCACGCCATCAGCGCGGTAGATCGTCTTGGCGATGGTCTCGATCTTGGCGAACAGGCCCATCTCCTCCGGGTAGATGGGGGCAAAGTTCGACGGCCCCTCGGCCAGCGCCACGACCTTTTGGGCCAGTTCCTCGATCCCCTCGGACCCCTTGGCCCAGTGCTTGCACAGCACCGCCTCGGCCCCCTGCCCCGCGACATAGGACTTCACGGCGGCAATCTCGGCATCCGTATCGCTGTAGAAGTGGTTGATCGCCACGACCACCGGCACGCCAAAGCCCTTCACGTTGGCAATGTGACGACCAAGGTTCGCGCAGCCCGCCTCCACCGCGCCCACATTCTCGGTCCCCAGATCGGCCTTCGCCACGCCCCCGTTCATCTTCATCGCGCGCACCGTCGCCACGATCACCGCGGCCGAGGGCTTGAGCCCAGCCTTGCGGCACTTGATGTCGAAGAACTTCTCGGCGCCGAGGTCGGCGCCAAAGCCGGCTTCTGTCACCACATACTCACCCAGCTTCAGCGCCGTGGTCGTCGCGATGACCGAGTTGCATCCGTGGGCGATGTTCGCAAACGGGCCGCCATGCACGAAGGCCGGGTTGTTCTCCAGCGTCTGCACGAGGTTCGGCTGCATCGCGTCCTTCAGCAGCACCGTCATCGCCCCGTCCGCCTTGATGTCGCGGGCATAGATCGGCTTCTTCTCGCGCGTATAGGCGACCACGATATCGCCGAGGCGTTTCTGCAGGTCATCGAGGTCCTTCGACAGGCAGAGGATCGCCATGACCTCGGACGCCACGGTGATGTCGAACCCTGTCTGGCGGGGGAAGCCGTTGGCAACGCCGCCGAGGCTGACCACGATGTCCCGCAGCGCGCGGTCGTTCATGTCCATCACGCGGCGCCAGACGATGCGGCGCTCGTCGATGTCGAGGCTGTTGCCCCAGTAGATGTGGTTGTCGATCATCGCGGACAGCAGGTTGTGGGCGCTGGTGATCGCGTGGAAATCGCCGGTGAAGTGGAGGTTCATCTCCTCCATCGGCACGACCTGCGCCATGCCGCCACCCGCCGCCCCGCCCTTCATCCCGAAGTTCGGGCCAAGGCTCGCCTCGCGGATGCAGACCACCGCCTTCTTGCCGATGCGGTTCAGGCCGTCGCCCAGGCCCACGGTCGTCGTTGTCTTGCCCTCGCCCGCAGGCGTCGGGTTGATCGCTGTCACAAGGATCAGCTTGCCGTCCGGGCGCCCTGCAAGCGACTTGATGAAGTCCTGCCCGAGCTTGGCCTTGTCATGGCCATAGGGCAGCAGGTGTTCCGCCGGAATGCCGAGTTTCGCGCCGATCTCGAGGATCGGCTTCTTCTTCGCCGCGCGGGCGATCTCGATGTCGGTTTTCATGGGGCGCTCCCTGCGGCCGGGTGTCGCGCCCGTGATAGCCGGGGAATCGCGGGCGGCTAGGAGAAATTGCGACGCGGCATGGTCGGTTTCCGCCTGCCTAGCTGCGTGCCTGCGCGAGTTGGGTCCAGACCGGCTGGTCGGGAATGAAGAGCATGACGGTCTCGCCCAGGGATAAGGTCCCTTCGCGTTCCACCCATGCGGTCACCCCCCGCCGCCCGGCCGCCGCAGGTTTGAACCGGGCTCCGAGGCCGGGGTGGACGGCGTCGATCGGCTTGGCGGGAAGGACGCAGGGTCGATTCTCCAGGTCAACGACAAGGGTGGCCCCGCTGGAAGCTTGCAGGCGGCTTGATGGTGGGATGTGGCTGAAATCGGGTATGCCCGCGATCACAAGCGTCGCCCCGATGAGGGCAGGGTCGAGGCGCGCAAGGCCCATGTCGGCAGCGATCACGGCAAGGTCCTCGGCCCCGAGCACAGACAATTGGCGAACGTTCCGGATGGTTGTCCCGCGCGGATAAAGCCCCATCACCCTGCTGCACGAAGGCCGCGTCACCCCGCCATGCGCTTCTCCCTTCGGGCCGTCGAAACCGACCTTCAGCACATCGCGCGGCATCGAGGTCAATCCAGACTGCCGGTCAGTCACGGCGCCAAGCCAGGTGATGGTGCCGGTGAAGCCGGTTTTGATCAGGGCGGGCATGGGGGCCTCTCTACGGTCGGGTCAGCAAGAAGAACAGCCGGGTAAAGGGGAGGACGGCCGAGCCATCGGATTCCGCCGGATAGGCGGTGGAAAGCACGTCGTCATACCCGTCGATCAACCGCGCTGCCTCGGCTGACGACAGGCGGTCGAGGTAGGGGCGCATCGCGGTCGACTGGGTGAACCAGCGCACCGGGTGGCCCGCCGGCACGGGGCCGAGACGCATGAGATAGGTAGTCTCCCAGGCCTGCGCGTCCCCAAGCGGGGCAAGAAGCGACAGGTAGTGGCGCGCAGGCTGAACCGGGGGAACGTAGTCGCGCGCAGAGAAGCGGTCTGGCCACAACCCGGCCGCCACCTCGCGCAGCAAGGCATGCGAAGGGGCAAGGAAGTTCGCCGGCATTTGCACGGCGAGGGTGCCCTGGGGCGCCAGCAGCCCCGCCAGATGCGGGATCAGGCGGTCATGATCGGGCAGCCAGTGCAGCGCGGCATTCGAAAAGATTACCGCTGCCGGTTCCTCGGGCCTCCAGCGCCCGGCATCGGCGTGGACCAGACGGTCATAGGTCCCGGTCGCCCGCGCTCGGTCAAGCATCGAACGGCTGCTGTCGATGCCAATCAGCCTGGCTGCTGGAAAGCGCCGCCGAAGCGCCGGACCGACGGCGCCATCACCACAGCCTAGGTCGAAGACACGCCCCACCGCGCTGGCGTCAATCTGCGCGAGAAGGTCGAGCGCGGGCCGCAATCGCGGCCCACGAAACTGCGCATAAGCGTCCGGGTCCCAGTCACTGGTCCGGACGTCCGATATCTCAGACCGCAGGTTCAGGCTCCGGTCCGGCCTTGGGCGATTTTGCCTTGGTCTTCGGGATCGAAATGATCGAGGTCAGCCCCCCGGATTCCGGCGGCTTGGCTGGCGGCTCGTCGTCGCCGATCTTCTCGCCCGCGATCACCTTGCGGATCTCGTCGCCGGTGAGCGTCTCATACTCCAGAAGTCCCCGCGCCAGACGCTCGAAATCGTCGGCCTTCTCCAAGAGGATGCGTCGGGCCGTCTCGTACCCCTCGTCGATCAGGCGCTTCACCTCCTGCTCGATCAGCTTCTTCGTCTCGGCCGAAACCGAGAAACCGGCCGTGTTGCCCTGATAGCCCTCATGCGCCTCGGCATAGTCGATGTTGCCGATCACGTCCGACATGCCCCACCGCATCACCATCGCACGCGCCAGCGATGAGGCCTGCATTATGTCGCCCGCCGGGCCGCTCGACACGCCTTCCTCACCGTACTTGATGATCTCGGCGGCCTTGCCGGCCATGGTCATCGCGATCTTCTGCTTGCCCTCGTCCTTGTGCATGTTCAGCCGGTCCATCTCGGGCAGGCTGACCACCATGCCAAGCGCGCCACCGCGGGGAATGATCGTGGCCTTGTAGACCGGATCGCACTTGGGAAGGTTCATGCCGACGATGGCGTGACCGGCCTCGTGGAAGGCGGTCTTTTCCTTCTGGTCGACGGTGAGGACCATCGAGCGGCGCTCGGCCCCCATCATCACCTTGTCCTTGGCGTTCTCGAAGTCGTCCATTGTGACGAAGCGACGCCCCACGCGAGCTGCAAGCAGCGCCGCCTCGTTCACGAGGTTCGCAAGGTCCGCACCCGAGAAGCCGGGCGTGCCGCGCGCGATCAGGCGCAGGTCCACATCGGGACCGACCGGCACCTTGCGGGCGTGAACGGTGAGGATCTTCTCGCGCCCCTTGATGTCGGGGTTCGGTACATGGATTTGGCGGTCAAAGCGCCCGGGACGCAGCAGCGCGGGGTCGAGGACGTCTTTGCGGTTGGTGGCGGCGACGATGATGACACCTTCGTTCGCCTCGAACCCGTCCATCTCGACCAGAAGCTGGTTCAGCGTCTGCTCGCGTTCGTCATTGCCGCCACCGATGCCCACGCCACGGGCACGGCCCACGGCGTCGATCTCGTCGATGAAGACGATGCAGGGCGCGTTCTTCTTTGCCTGCTCGAACATGTCCCGCACACGGCTGGCACCCACACCAACGAACATCTCGACGAAGTCGGACCCCGAGATCGTGAAGAATGGCACGCCAGCCTCACCCGCAATCGCTCGGGCAAGAAGCGTCTTACCGGTACCCGGAGGACCCACCAACAGCGCGCCCTTGGGGATTTTCCCGCCCAGACGGCTGAATTTCTGCGGGTTGCGCAGGAACTCGACGATCTCTTCCAGCTCTTCCTTGGCCTCGTCGATGCCCGCCACGTCGTCAAACGTCACGCGCCCATGCTTTTCCGTCAGCAGCTTGGCACGGCTCTTGCCGAACCCCATGGCACCGCCACGCCCGCCGCCCTGCATCCGGTTCATGAAGAAGATCCAGATGCCGATCAGCACAAGGAACGGCAGCCACAGCGAGATCAGCGACAGGAAGCCCGACTGCTCTTGCGGTTTGGCGCTGACATTGACGCCCTTTTCGACCAGGGACGCGGCAATCTCTTCACCCGTCGGCCGGATGGTGACATAGGTGCTGCCATCCTTCCCGCGCACCATCACCCGCTCGCCGTCAAGGACGACCGACTGCACCTCGCCCGAATTCACACGGCTCATGAAGTCCGAGTACGAGACGTTCTGCGCCGAGAGCGTGCCCTGCCCACCGGAGAACAGGTTGAAAAGCGCGAGGATCAGGACGAAAAGGACGACCCAGAAGGCGATGTTCCGTGCGTTGCCCACATAAAACTCCCATAGCGGCAGCCGCCCGGGATCAGGATGGCCGCGTTGCACTTAAGATAGACATAACGCGCGGGGGTTCAATGCGCTAAGATCGTCGCAGGGAAGGATGGGCTGACAGTAGCCGTCCAGCCCTGCGGCCATCCTGCAAGAGGGGCCGCGACGAGGGTGTCGCCGCGCCAGACTCCGGGGGTCACGATAAGGACTTCTCGGGGAAGGCCCGTTGCCCGCCAATCGTTGCAGGCCCGAAGGCCGTCGGCACCGAGGGCTCGGATCGTCAGATCCGGGGCATGGGGGCCGGAGAGGTGCCAGCGGTGGTCCCAGGGGGCGTCGGTGGGGGTGGAGAGGGTGGCCACGGCGCGGGGTTCGCGGGTAAGGCGGATGCTGGTGTCATCGACTCTCAGGCGGCAGCCGGACAGCATCGCTGTCCCCTTGAGCAAGATCGCCAGTTGCAACCGGTTCAGCCCTGTCTCGCGCGGAGGATAAGAAGCGCCCGACATCCAGCGAAGCGCCGCGATCATGAGGCGGCGCTGAACCTCGAACGGTGCGGCCAGAAAGGCCCCGCGGTCCATCTCCAGCGCCCCGGCCCCCTCGCGCACAATGGCCTTGGCGACGTCGGCCACATAGCGGGTCAGCGCACTGCGGGCGTAATCGAGGTTGTCGGCAACCCTTGCCAGACCGGCAGCTGTGATGCCAAGGGGCGTCAGCTCCGCAAGCGCCCGTCGTGCCTTGATGCGCGTGTAACGGTCATCCTCGTTCGTCGGA
>CAZVIS010000174.1:0-6645 GCA_964627355.1 uncultured Rhodobacterales bacterium | reverse complement strand
TCAAGCGGTCAACGGGGATATCGCCCCTGCAGTATCGGCAGCGATTTCGGCAGGTAGCGGTCGTGGACGGGTAGCGGAAAGGCAGGCGCGGCAATTGCGTGAAAGCGGTCGTTCATGCCGCACGCGGCGGATCGGGCGCCTGACAGCGCGACGGGCGGGACACGGACCTTCCCCGCTGCGTGGCCGAGCCTGATCCATCGAGACGCCGCGATCCGCCGGGCCAGCGCGCGGATCGCGGCGTTCTAGAAGTACATCGGGCCGCAGTTACGACCCGATTGACTAAAGCGTGCTTTACCCCCTGCCGCGCGAACTGATTGGACGGCCTGACCGCGCCGATGGAGGGGCTTGATCGCTCGACGCCAGTTTCCCGGCTGAGGCGAGGGTCAAGAGCACACCTTCATGGAACGTCTGCTGGAATGATCGCATTATTCCTGATTCTCTTTCTCTTGCTGTTCCATTGCCTCCAGCAGCTTTCGGGCTTCGACGTAGTCCGCCTTGATCTGCTCGCGTGATGTCGCAAGAACAACGCGAAGCTTGTCTATCTCGCTTCCGCCGTGCTCGTCGCAATCCGAGACTCTTTTGTTGGCTGCGGCCATCACGTCATCAGAGGTGCCAAGGAAAGCTTCCAACGCGCTGGTGTCGCCTTTCCGGGCCAGCGCCGCCGCTTTCTTGAACTGGGAGGATGACAGGCTTTCCGCCTTTCTGGTGGTCGCAGTCAATTCCGCCGCCGCCTGCGCGAACGTTGCCGGGAACTTGGCGGCCGCGCGCTTCAGCTCGGCCAGTCCGGCGTTTATCTCGCCCGGCACCTCTTGCAGGGCCTTGTGAGCCCGATCTCCCTTGGCAAGCAACTCTGCCAGCCGATCCTTTGCCTTGATCAGTTCGCCTGCAAGATCGGGATCCTCCAGATGCTTGGCGAGGTCGTTGATCGCCTCTTCCGATCCCTTCTCGACCTCGTCCATGTCGGCAACAGCCTGCCTTCCTTTCTGCAGCGCGTCGGTCAGTTTTGCGCCCGGGGACTCAAGGTCGTCCATCGGGGCATTTCCGTATTTCGCCTCGAGGTCGGCCAACAGCATCTTGGCATCCGCTTCAGCCCCGGTCGCTTTCCTTGAGACCGCCTCGGCCGAGGCCTTGTGCGCCGCAGCCGTCTTTCGGTAGGCGGCCAGTTCGGCCTTCACCAGTTCCTGCGCTTTCTGGATGGCTTCGAGCGTCACTTGCTCGGCTTCCTTGGCCTCTTCGATGCCCTTGTCCACTTCCTCGGCGGCCTGCTCTCCGTTCTCGCCCCCGACCTCGTTCGCCTCGGCCTTCTTCTTCTCCAGCTCTTCGATCTTGGCCTTGATCTGCGCGATCATGTCATTGGTCAGGCCAGCGATCCCTCCGGCGGCACCGCCGGCAATGCCCTTGACCGGATCAACGGCGGCTTGCACCGCTGCCTTCAGGTTGCCGAGCCAATCGCGGGCCTTGGTTCTGGCATCGTCCCCGGTCGTCTTGGCCTCGTCCTGCTTGGCCTCGATCTCCTTGGACTTCGCTTCCGCGGCCTTGACCTTTTCCTCGACCGCCAGTTCGTGAGGTGCGACCGGGTCGTCGCCGAAATCGGGCAGGATCTGTTCGAACAGCGACTGGACCTTGGCGCCGAGGCCATCAATCGCTTCCGACACCTTGCCGAACAGCCCTTCCGCCTCGTCGGCGTCCTGCTTCAGGGTGCTGCGCAGCGTCCCGAGTGCGTCGATGTGCGGTTTCACCGGATCGGCGAACTTGCCGATCTCCCTTGTCAGCGCCTCGAACCCCGTCTCGACTTCGGTCGCGGCAGAGAAGCGGGCGACGATCTGATCCATCAGCGACTTGCTTTCGGCCACCTTGCCTTCGGCACGACCCTTGATCTCGTCCGCCTTGGCCTGATGCTCGGCTTTGAGCCTTTCCCGCGTCGCCTCGATGGCGGCGACAGTTGCGGTGCAGGCCCCCTGCGCCTGGGTCTGGGCCGCCGTCATCTGCTGCGTCGCCTCGGCAAAGGCCGACCCGCCGTAGGTCACCGCCTTGTCCAGCATAGGGCCAAGCGCCGAGGTGATCGACGCCGGGCCCTGACGGGCCTTGTCCAGCGCGGCCACGGCAATCGGTCCCACCAGCGTCCCGGCTTTCTCGAGGGTCGAGATGAATGGCGCAGCGATTTCCTTGGCACCGTTGACCATCTTGGCCGTCTCGTCCTCGACCGCCTGAAGGGCTGCAACCTTGGCGCCGTCGAAGTCGCCAAGTGCCGATCCGACCTGCACGGAAGCCTCGCCCGCAAGGCCGATCACTGATCCGATCTGCGGGATCAGGTTCTTCAGCCTGGCATGCGTGTCGATGTCCAGAAAGCCGGCGCTCGCGTTCGACACTGCCGCGAATAGCGTGCTGACGCCGCTCTGGCCTTCCTTGATCGCCTCGCCTGCCTTGGCGTGGTGATCGCTGACCATCTGAAGGCCGGAGCGGATCTTGCCGACCATAGCACCCAGGGCCGTCTCGACCATCTTGCCGCCGATGCCCATCGCAGCGTCGTAGCCGGTCTCGGCTGCGTCAGCTTGCAGCTTGCACTGGTCTATAGCCTGGCTGGCCTTGTCGTATTCGGCCTCTTTTTCCTGCAGCATCGTCTTGGCCTCGTCCGCCGTCCTTTGGGCGGCGCCGGTCACTGCATCGGTGCCCTCCTGGACGATCCGCTGGCATTCCGATCCATGGGTTTCGAGTTCGCTGCGTTGCGCATCGCCGATCGACCCTCGGTTCGGTGTCGCAGCCTGAACGATCGCCTCTTGCTCGGCGGCATCCGACTTCAGATCGGCGACCAGCGTCGTAAGCTGCTCCGGCGCGGTCCCGGCGCTGGACAGGCGACCCGTCATCCTGTCGATGACCGCCCGTGACTTGGTCAGCGCATCGGCCTTTTCGGTCTCGGCATCTTTGATCGCGCGGTCCTTGGCGGCCTTGCAGCGCTCCAGCGCGGCCTTGGCATCGGCTTCTGCCTTGGCGGCTGACGTAGCCTGCTCTTTGGCACTGGCCATCGACTGCTTGGCCGCATCGGCCGAAGTCTGGGTCGCCGCCACGCCCTGTCCGCTTGCAGTCGCATTCGCCGATGCGTTGGCCGAGGCCGATGCCTCGGACGATGCCCTGGCCGCCACTGCGACCGCGGCCTGCGCGGTGGCAGCCGCTGCTGCAGCAGACTTTGCGGCATCGCATTCCTTGCGGCATTCCAACCCACGCTCAGTGCCGACGTTGGCTTCGCATTCGGCGGCAACGGCATCCGCCTCGGTGCCCGATGCAGCGGCTCCCAATGCACTTGCGTCGGCTGCCGTTGCAGCCTCTGCTGCGGCCCCGGCCGACGCCGCAGCAGAGGCGGATACCTTCAGTGCCTGTTCCTTGAACTTCTGGGCCTCGTCCTCATCCGGTGCACCGCCACTGCCCGTCGTGGACCCGCCGCCTGCCGCGGTCGGACCGCCACCAGCACCGCCTCCCGCACCGCCGCCTCCAGCGCCGCCGCTGCCGTGACCGTTCTCTTCGCCGCCATCGTCCTGCTTGCCCTTGCCGTCCTTGCGTTCATCGGTGTCCCCGAGATCGCTCAGCGCGTTCTCGATGAACTTCTCGACCAGGACCATCGAACCCTTGGCCTTCTTGTAGTCCCCGGCCTTCAAGGTGCTTTCCATCAGGCTCATCAGCTTTGCGGCTTGACTTGCCACCTTCTTGTCGCCCGCGTCGATGAGCGAGGCGAGCACCGGCTCTGCCTCTTCCCATTTCTCCTCGATCTCCTTCTTCAGGGCTGCATCCGAACCGCCCTTGTCCTCGCCGGTCCCGTCCGCCTTCTCCTTCCCCGACACCTCGTCGATCTTTTCGAACTGCGGCCGCGCTTCGCCGGGGGCCCCGGCTTCCGCATGCTTCTCGACATCGCCTTGGGTGGCCGTATCTCCAGCCACGCCGGCATCATCCAAGAGATCGTCATCATCATTCTCGTCGTCGCCGCCACCCAGCTCCTCGCCGCCGGGCAGAACGATACGGGGCTTGAACTTGGCAAAGCCCGCGTTCTTCAGCATCACGCGTAGCTTTTTCTTCAGGCTGGCCGGCGGGTCGTCATTCTCGCACGCAAAGTGCAGTGCGCCCGAATCGAGCGTCAGGCGGCCGAAGGCGCCTTTGGTTGTACCGGCTTCCTTCTTTGCCTGCTTGCCGAGCACTGCTGGATTCTTGCGTTTATGCGCCGCGATCAGAACCGGATTATCCCGGTCGCCGGTCTGATAGACGCCAAAGTTCAGCGGCCCGGCCTTCAGCTAGCGCATCGCTTCCTCAAGCGACATGAAGGGGCTTTCGCCGTCTTCGTCACTGTCATTGCCGCGATCTTTTCCTTTTGATTTAAGCGCCATAATTGTATCTCCAATTGAGGTGTCGGTAAAACTGTCCCGGCAATGAAGTCTGTAATGCGAAAGCGCCACTGAAGGCCCGACCCTAGGATCGCTGCCGAAATCCAGCGCTGTTCTGCACCTGCGCTCGTCAGCCGGAGTACCCGCCGCCGTCGAGATAGGCCTGCTCTTCCGCCGTGCTGGCGCGGCCGAGAATGGCATTCCGGTGCGGAAACCGGCCGAAGCTGCGCACCACGTCCCGGTGGTGCCGCGCATTATGTGCGCTTTCGGGGATCATCTCCTCTGCAAGACCCACCGACCGTTCCTGGTCTGCCAACCGCTCGGAGTGTCCGAAAGGCAGAAGAAGGAACATCCGCAGATCGGCGGGCACCTTGTCCCAGTAGCCGAGCGCCAGGGCATGCTCGGCCACCAGCCGCGCCATCGCGTCGGTCGCATACATCCACGGCGTGCCGCGAAGCGCGTTCCTCGGGTACTGGTCCAGAAGCAGTGTCAGGGCGAGGGTCCCGATGGGTGACGCGGCCCAATGGCTGAGAGCGCCGTTCACGGCCTGGCAGTAAATGCCTGCAAAGCGGTCACGGAACGCAACGTCAAACGCCGGGTCCTTTGCGAACCATTTATCGGGTCCGGCCTCTTGCCAGAACGCAATAATTTCTGCGGCCGCCGGATCGATGATTGCGGAATTGTTCGGGTTCGGATTCGGTGACTCGTTGTGAATGTTCATATTGTCCTCGGAAAGATGGCGCATTGGGGTTTTGGACCGCTCGGACGACCAGGACGTCGCGAACAAGGCTGCTATGAAGCAGATGCCTGGGACGCACCCGCGCTTCTGTTCTTGGTCGCGCGCCTGGCAAGAAGGCCAAGGGCGCCCCAAGCGGCGAGAAGAAAAGGAAAGGCGGCAGGTAGCGGAACCGGCGCGATCTCGTCGAGGGTCACGGCAAAGCCAGCGTCGAACGCGGGTTCGAAATTGGAGAGTCGACCACCGGCGATCCCGAGGACAAGATTGCCCCCGGCATACGGGTTTGTCGTCGAAACCGCCCAAGCCGCAGCGCCTTGGGACGTTGCGCGGAACACGAGGGCATATTGTCCCGCATCGACGGGCGTGTCGCCGAGTGTGGCAGTGTAATCGGTCACTGCGTCGTTACCCAGTGTGGAGCCCGCGACGGATGCCAAAGCGCTGCCAACCGTGTCAAAACCGTTCCACCGGAAAAGCTCTGCCAGATAGCTGATGGCCGTGCCCTCGTCGTCGATGCGGAAGGTGAAGGACCGAACGGACATCCTTGTATCCAGGGTGATCGTCTGTCCGAACCGGTCCACGACTGGCAGGCCCCATTCAGAGAGGACGATATCCTCGGTGCCGAGCGTCGAGATGGTCGTGGCCCTTGCCGCACCGCCTCCGATCGCCAGAGTGGTCGCGGCTACAAGCAGCAGGTTGAGTGCAGTCATGTCGTTTCCTTTCAGGTTTGTTTGGCCCGGCATGCAGGTCGATGGATATGGACCGGGGCGTGATGGCGGCTCTGGATGATCCGGGTTGAGCCGCCAGCTTTTGCTGGATCAGGACGCTGCACCGACGGCCACGGCGAGGTCCCGTGCGCCGCTCATGAGAAGCGCATCGCGGATAAGGATCGCGATGAACATGGCCATCGAGGCGACGCAAAGGATCGAGCCCACAATCGCGACGGGCAGGAACGCGTCCAACCCGGCGCCGATCAGGAAGGCCATTCCGCCCGTGAGCATCGCAAAGCCGAGCGCCGCAGTGCCCACCTGGACCCATGCGAGGCTGCCGTCGGATTTGGGTGCGCCACGGTGATAGAGCCCGTAAAGGGTCAGCGTCACCCAGCCCAGAAGGTTGACGTGCGCATGGACAGGCGCGAGCGTAAAGTCGTGCGCTAGGCCCATGAAGATGCCGAGGCCCATGCCGCCGAGGCCGGCCAACGCTGCGACGATGAAACAGAAATAGAAGACGCGCATAGCGGAAGCTTTCCAGTCAAGTGAAGGGGTTGAGGTCAGGCGAACTTCGGTCGCACTGCCGTGCAGGACGGACCCGCTGGTCAGGGGCGCCGGTTCAGACGTTCCAGGACGTCAGAGCGAGAGAGGCCGATGTCGTCCAGAATGCGGTCGTCAAAGTCGAGCATCATCTTCATCTGCCGGCGCTCCTCGGCCCACTCGAGCCATGTACGGAGGCGGGACGCCAAGCGAAGGTGCAAACGGCTGGCCATCCTATGGGGGGTAGGCGAGTCAGAAAGGGTGGTCAGTATCATTGCAGTCATCCAAGAAGTGC
>CAZVIS010000173.1:0-6687 GCA_964627355.1 uncultured Rhodobacterales bacterium | reverse complement strand
GAGGAGGCGGGGGGAGAGCCGTTCGAGGGCGTCAGCCCCGCTGACTTCGCCGCCCGAGCCGCGCGCGGGGAGTTCGTCCTGACATGGGAGGCGCATGGGCTGCACTATGGCATCCCGGGCAGCGTTCTGGATGCCGTAAGCGAAGGACGTGACGTCATCTTCAACGGCAGTCGGGCGATGCTGGTCGAGGCGTGGGAGGTGTTCCCGAACCTGACGGTGATCCTTGTGACGGCGCCGATCCAGGTGCTGGCCGAGCGGTTGGCCTCACGGGGCCGCGAGACGACGGAAGAGATCGCCGCGCGCTTGGCCCGCGCGCGGTACGAGGTGCCGCCGGGGATCCCGGTCCGCGTGGTCGAGAATGGCGGGCGGCTGGAGGATGCGGTGACGGCGTTTCTGGCGGCGCTTCAGCCGGAGAGGGTGTAGCGGTGCAGAAGGTGAAACCGCCCCTCGGCCCCCTCGCCGAAGAGGCAGAGGCTGTCCACCACGTAGGGTCGCGGCAGCATGGGGGCGAGAACCGGGGCCAAGGCGGCCTCTACCGCCGCACCCTCGGCCAGGGGCAAGTCTCCGGTCAAGGTGATGTGGAAGAAGAACTCTTCCATGACATAGGGATAGCCCCACCGGGCGAGATAGTCGCGCTGGCGTTCGGTCAGGCGGTCGGGGTTGCGGCGGGCAATCTCCTCGGGCGTGGGGGGCGCGCGGAAGGCGTCGAGGGATTCCACCACCTTGGCGGCCATGTCGCGCAAGGGCGCCTCGTCCCCGTCTGGCACCAGCGCCAGGAACCCGCCGATCCGGTGCAGTTTCAGCCCCGGTACGGTGACGGACGACAGGCGCAGGACCTGCGCGCTGGCGGCCCAGTGCAGGTCTGCCGCCGTGGCCCCTTCGGCCAGACGGAAGGGTGGCTTGATCGTGGCGTGCAGGCCGTACTTGCGGGGGGGCGCGGTGATCTCGGCCACGGGGCGCGGCAGCCCTTCGACATCCGGATGCAGGCGCATCATCCCCAACCGGGCATCCCAACCCAACCACTGGCTGCCCCAGTCCCACAGCGTGCCTTCGGGCGCTGCATAGATCGCGTAGCGGCTGTATCCGTCCATGCGCGTTTCCCTATTCCCGTTATGTCACTGCCCTGTGACGTAGGCAGAAGGCCCATCAGATGACCGAAACCTGTCTTGCCAATGCCATGCTGGTCCGTCCCGGGGAAGCCTTTACCGGAAGCCTCCTGATCCGGGACGGGCGGATTGCCGCCATCGAGGCGGGCGGATCCGTGCCGCCCGGCGCCATCGACTGCGAGGGCGACCTTGTCATGCCGGGGCTGGTCGAGTTGCACACCGACAACCTGGAACGCCATATCGAGCCGCGCCCCAAGGTCAACTGGCCCCACGGCCCCGCGATCATCGCGCATGATGCCGAGTTGGCGGGAGTGGGCATTACGACGGTCTTTGATGCGCTGCGGGTGGGGTCGGTGGTGTCAAAGGCCAAGGGCAACTATGGCGAGTATGCCCGGGCGCTCGCCGACGAGATCCTTGGCCTGCGGGCCGAAGGGGCGCTGCGCATCAGCCATTTCCTGCATCTGCGCGCCGAGATGTGCTCGGAAACGCTGGTGGAAGAAATGGCGAAGTTCGGCCCTGACGACCGCGTCGGGATCGTCAGCCTGATGGACCACACGCCGGGGCAGCGGCAGTTCCGCAACCTGACCTCGCTGCGCCACTACGTGATGGGCAAGCATGGGTACAACCTTGAGGAATTCGAGGCGCATGTTGCCGGGCAAAAGGCGCTCTCGGCCCGAAACGGCGCCCTGCACGAGGCGACGGCCGTGGCAGAGGCGCGGCGCTATGGCGCGGTGCTGGCGAGCCACGACGACACCACTGCGGGCGATGTGGCACGCAGCCACCAGCACGGCGCGACATTCGCCGAGTTTCCCACGACCGCCGAGGCGGCGGCCGCGTGCCGGGCGGCGGGGATCGCCGTGATGATGGGGGCGCCGAACCTGATCCGGGGCGGGTCGCATTCGGGCAACGTGGCCGCACAGGCGCTGGCCGAGGCGGACCTTCTGGACATCGTGTCGTCGGACTATGTCCCGTCAGCCCTGCTGACGGCGGCCTTGATGCTGGGGGACATTTGGGGCGACCTGCCGCGCGCGGTGGCGACGGTGACGCGGGCGCCTGCGGCGGCGGCGGGGCTGGCGGACCGGGGGCATCTTGACGTCGGCGCGCGGGCTGATGTGATCCGCGTCAAGCGGCTCTCGGGCAACGCGGCAGCGGTGCGGGGGACCTGGGTGCAGGGACGCAGGGTGGCCTGAGACTTTGCACCGCGTTAACCTGACCGTCACCCTGCCGTCACGACGCCCTGCCAGAACAGCCCACCAGCCGCCAAAGGATTCCTGCGATGCCTGCCCATCAGTTGCCCGCTTTCTCTGCCCCCGGCCGCTTCTGGCGGGGCAACCTGCACACGCATTCGACGCGCTCGGACGGTGTGGTGAAGCCCGAAGAAGTATGCCGCCGCTATCGCGACCAGGGCTATGATTTCCTCGCCCTGACCGACCACTTCGTAGGCGCCTATGGCTATCCGATCGTGGACACCACAGGGTACCGCACGAACAGCTTCACCACGATCCTGGGCGCCGAGCTGCACTCGGGCGCGATGGAGAATGGCGAGCTGTGGCATATCCTGGCCGTTGGCCTGCCGCCCGACTTCGCGCCGTCGGACACGCCTGATTTCGAACCGCATGAGGCGCAGGAGACCGGCCCCGAGATCGCGGCGCGCGCCGTGGCGGCAGGCGCGTTCGTGGCCATTGCGCATCCGCAGTGGTCGGGCCTGACCCTGCGCGACGCGCGCACGATCACGGCGGCCCATGCCGTCGAGATCTACAATCATGGCTGCGCCGTGGGGGCTGACCGGGCGGACGGGGCCTCGATCCTCGACCTGCTGCTGGCCGACGGGCGCAAGCTGAACCTGATCGCCACCGATGACGCGCATTTCTACGAGCCTGACCACTTCGGTGGCTGGGTGATGGTCAAGGCCGAGGCGAACGAGCCCGACGCGCTGCTTGCGGCGCTGAAGGCCGGGGAGTTCTACAGCAGTCAGGGCCCCGAGATCCGGGATGTTCGGGTCGAGGGCGAGACGGTCGAGGTCGAATGCTCGGCCGCCGCCACGGTGATCGTGCAGGGAGCGGGGACAGCGGCGGTTTGCGTCCACGGCGCCTCGATGACGCGGGCAAGCGTGGGGATCAAGCGGCTGCACCATTCGCCCTTCCTGCGCGTCACGGTGGTCGATGCGGCAGGCAAGCGCGCCTGGTCGAATCCGCATTTTCGCTGAGGCGCCCACTGGCGAAGCGGCGGGTTTCGCGGTAAGCGGCGGCCACCCCAGCCCGGAGCCCCATCATGAAAGCTGCCGTCGTCACCTTTCCCGGGTCGAACTGCGACCGCGATCTGGCCGTGGCCTTTGCGCAGGCTGGGGCGAGTGCCACCCGCGTCTGGCACAAGGACCACGACCTGCCGCCGGGCACGGATATCGTGGCGCTGCCGGGCGGGTTCTCCTTTGGCGATTACCTGCGTTGCGGCGCCATCGCCGCGCAGTCGCCCATTGCGGCGGCGGTGGCGGCGCATGCAGCGCGCGGGGGCTATGTCCTTGGCGTCTGTAACGGCTTTCAGGTGCTGACCGAGATGCGCCTTCTGCCGGGTGCCCTGATGCGCAATGCGGGGCTGAAGTTCGTCTGCCGAAACGTTGCCTTGCGGGTCGAGTCGGCGGACAGCGCCTTTACCCAAGGCTGGGCCGAGGGGCAGATCGTCCAAATCCCGATTGCCCATCATGACGGCAACTACACCGCCGATGCCGCGACCCTTGCGGCGCTCGAGGAGGACCGCCGTATTGCGCTGCGCTATCAGCAGAATCCAAACGGATCGACCGGGGACATCGCAGGCGTCCTGTCGGCCAACCGCCGCGTTCTGGGCCTGATGCCGCACCCGGAGCGGGTGGTGGATCCGGGGCAGGGTGGGGTGGACGGATCGGCGCTGTTCCGCGCCCTTGTGGGCGCCTTTGCGCCGGCCTGACCCAAGGCCGGGCGGCGCGGCGCTTGAGCGTCGGGCGCCCAGGTCCTAGACTTTGCCGATGACCGACAGCAACAAACCCGCCAGCGAGATACCGCCGCAGGACGGTTCTTTCATCGTGCCACTGACGGTGGCCGATCCGGGTCCGCCCGACCTGTCTGGTCCGGCTGTTGCAAGCGGGTTGTCCTGGTGGATGCGCGCGCTGCTTGCCGCCGTGGTGATGGTCGCGGTTGCGGTGGTGCTGGTAACCAACCGCTGGATGACGGAACGCTTCACCGAAGACACGCGCAACCGGGCCGAAGTACGGCTGGCGCTGTATTCCGGAAACCTCTTGTCCGAGTTGCAACGCAATTCCGTTGTGCCGCTGCTGCTGGCCCGCGACCCAGAGCTGTTGCGCGCACTTGCCGTCGGCAGCTATGCCACGACCTCGCAGCGCCTGATCCTGTTCCAGGCCGAGATCGGCGCAGCGTCGATCATGCTGCTGGACAGGGACGGGCGCGTCGTGGGGGCGACGAACCGGAATCTCTTGGGCACCAACCTGCGTCAGGCAACCTTTTTCATTGATGCGCAGCGGGCCAAGGATACCGTGTTCACCGCTGCGCCGCCCGAAGGGGCGGGTCCCGGCACGGGGGTCCAGTTCACCTATTCGCGGGCGCTTGTGCAGGACGGTCGACTTGCCGGTGTCATCTTGGTGGCCGTTGACCTGGGCAAGTACGAACGTTCCTGGGCGGGTCTGCGGGATGCGGTCGTGGTGACCGACAGCGCGGGCACGGTGATCCTGTCCACCGAACCGCGCTGGCGCGGCCTGCCGCTGGCCGAGGCGCTGGCGGTGCAGGACGCGCCCTCAGCCATCGAGAGGGCGTTCCAGGCGACCGCCGATTGGGCGCAGTCGCCCCCCGACGCCTACCTGCGCGGCCAGGCGGTGATGCGGACCGAGGCACGCGTGCCTTTCCGTGGATGGCGAATCCTGACCTTCTCTGCCTACGATTCGGTGCGTGAGCAGGTAAACTCGGTCCTCGCGCTGGAAATCATGGGCTTTGCGATCCTGCTTTCCGGGATCTTCTATCTGCTGTCGCGCAAGGCCTGGTCGCAGTCTGTCAGCTTTCAGCGCGAATCCGTGGAACTCCGCCGCCTCAACGCGCGTTTGAGCCGCGAGATTGCCCGGCGCGAGAAGATGCAGAAGGACCTTGCCGTGGCCGAGGCGACGCTGGCGCAATCGTCGAAGCTGGCGGCGCTTGGCGAAATGTCGGCGGCGGTCAGCCATGAATTGAACCAGCCGCTGGCGGCGATGAAGACCTATCTGGCAGGCGCGAAGCTGCTGGTGCAGCGCAAGCGGCCGGAAGAGGCCCTCTCGTCGTTCCAGCGGATCGATGACCTGATCGAACGGATGGGCGCGATCACGCGGCAGCTCAAATCCTATGCCCGCAAGGGCGGCGAGGCGTTCGAGCCGGTGGATGTGCGGGCCGCCCTGTCGTCTGCCCTGTCGATGATGGAGCCGCAGCTGAAAGCGCGCGTCGTGCGCATCACCCGCGCCGTGCCGCGCCAGCCGGTGATGGTGATGGCCGACCGCATCCGGCTGGAGCAGGTCATCATCAACCTGTTGCGGAACGCGCTGGATGCCACCAAAGGTACCTCGGAACCCCGTATCGACCTGGGCCTTGCCTCGGACGACGGGGTGCGCCTGACGGTCAAGGACAACGGCCACGGGATCACCGACCTCGACAGCCTGTTCGAGCCCTTCTACACGACCAAGGCTGCTGGCGAGGGCGTAGGTCTGGGCCTTGCCATCTCGTCCGGCATCGTGACCGATCTGGGCGGACGGCTTACGGCACGGAATGGCGAAGGCGGCGGGGCCGTCTTCGAGGTACAGTTGCCCTTGCTGGGCAAGGACATGGAAGCAGCGGAGTAGGGAATGGCCCGAGCGATGAAGGTGGCGATCGTCGATGACGAGGCGGACATGCGCCAGTCGATCAGCCAGTGGCTGGCCCTGTCAGGGTTCGACACCGAAACTTACGGCAGCGCCGAGGATGCGCTGAAGGGGATCGGGACCGAGTTTCCCGGCGTGATCGTCAGCGACATCCGGATGCCAGGCATGGACGGGATGGCATTCCTGAAACGGCTGATGAGCATGGACAGCGGCCTGCCCGTGATCCTGATTACCGGCCATGGCGACGTGCCGATGGCGGTCGAGGCGATGCGGATCGGGGCCTATGACTTCCTTGAAAAGCCGTTCAACCCCGACCGGATGACCGAGCTTGCCAAGAAGGCCACGCAGGTGCGGCGCCTGACGCTCGACAACCGCGCGCTGCGGCGCGAGCTGTCGGACGGGTCCAGCCTGATGAAGAAGCTGATCGGCACCAGCGGCGTGATGGAGCGGCTGCGCGAGGACATCCTCGATCTGGGGCAGGCGGACGGCCATGTGCTGATCGACGGCGAGACGGGGACGGGCAAGACGCTGGTCGCGCATGCGCTGCACGCCGTAGGCCCCCGCGCGGGGCGCAAGTTCGTGACAATCAGCTGCGCGGCATGGGGCGAGGATCAGCTGTCCGCGCGCCTTTTCGGCCCGGCGGAAGAAGGCGGCCTGCCGATGGTGGAAGAGGCGCGGGGCGGGACCCTTTGCCTTGAGGATATCGAGGCGATGCCG
>CAZVIS010000172.1:4581-6760 GCA_964627355.1 uncultured Rhodobacterales bacterium | reverse complement strand
AACTTCGAACTGATCGAGAAGCTGGCGGACAAGCTGGGGGCGGCTGTCGGTGCCTCGCGCGCGGCCGTCGATTCGGGCTATGCGCCGAACGACTGGCAGGTGGGTCAGACCGGCAAGGTGGTCGCCCCCACGCTGTACCTGGCCGTCGGCATCTCGGGGGCGATCCAGCATCTGGCGGGGATGAAGGATAGCAAGGTCATCGTCGCGATCAACAAGGATGAAGAGGCGCCGATCTTCCAGGTGGCGGATTACGGGCTGGTCGCCGACCTGTTCACCGCCGTGCCGGAGATGATCGAGAAGCTCTGACCCGAGAAAGCCTGTCCACACGTGTCGCACGTGTGGACAGGATCCCGCCCCAGCAAGATCAACGGGTTACGGGCGCCGCTTTACATTCAGTTAACCTGTCACACGAAACGGTCCAGCGTATCGGCAAGCGCTGCGGCCACGCGGGCGTGGTCGGCGGGGCCGGGCAGGCCTTCGATCGCCGGACGCTCCAGCGGGGCGAAGACCATCCCCTCGGCCACGCCGGTCCGTGCCGTCGCGGGCAGGCACACCTCGACATAGCTTGCACAGACCTCGCGCAGCACCGACAGCATCGCCATGTCCACCAGCAATGGCTCTGTCGTCAGGTTCGCGTGGCTGTGCCGAGCCGGCGCATGATCCGCCATCCACAGCAGGACCACCGGCACCCGCACCCGTTCCACAAGGCTGCGCATCCGGATCACCCAGGTCGCCCGCAACTCGTCCGCGACCTCTTCGAAGCGGCGGGACGAGACCTGCTGCAACGTCTGCAGAAGATGCCGGGTGAAGTGGAAGTTGGTGAAGTCCACCTCGGGGAACAGCGTGTTCAGCTGTGGCGAGGCGCGCAGGAAGCGGTCGTTCCGACGCGGATGCACGGCATAGAAGCGGTTCGTCAGGTTCGCCGCCCCCATCGCCTGCAGCACCACCAGCCGTGCCCCCGACGCAACGTCAAGCACGTCCGGATCGCAGAGATAGACATCCGCCGCGGCATTCACGCAGCCAAGGTTGACCATGCGCAGGCCCGTCGCCCCCTCGACCAGTGCGGGCCAAGGCTCGGGGATGAATTTCCCATAGGTCTCGGTCCCGCCAAGGGCCGCGACATAGGGCAATTCGAGGTCGCGACGCGGACCCCGGAACAGAAGTTTGGACCGGCCATAATGGCACGGCAAATAGTCGAGCGACCCATCGCCCGCGTAGGCATACGCCATCGCACCCACCCCAGAGAAAACCACAGACACCCACCGCAGACTGTGGCGCGCCCGGGTTCACAAATGGCTAAACCTGCAAATCACGCCAAATCCGCCGCATTTCCGCCGCGGCCTTGCGCCCCGGCCCGCGCCCCGCGTATGGTCCGCCGGATTGCGAAAACGGGGGCAGCCATGGATATCCGGACGGTGGGCATCGTGGGGGCCGGGCAGATGGGCACCGGCATCGCGCATGTCTTTGCGCTGGCAGGATATGATGTGCTGGTCAACGACGTCAGCGCCGAGACGCTGGCCCGCGCCATGGCGCAGATCGACCGCAACATCGACCGTCAGGTGAACCGCGGCAAGGTCACGGCCGAGGACAAGGCGGCGGCGCTGTCGCGCATCCGCAGCACGGTGACCTTGGCAGACCTTGGCCCTATGGACCTCATCATTGAGGCCGCGACCGAGAAGGAAGAGATCAAGCAGCAGATCTTCGCAGGCCTCGGGCCGCATCTCGCGCCGCAGACGATTCTCACCTCGAACACCTCGTCCATTTCGATCACACGGCTGGCGAGCCGGACGGACAGGCCGGAAAAGTTCATGGGCTTCCACTTCATGAACCCCGTCCCGGTGATGCAACTCGTCGAGCTGATCCGGGGCATTGCGACCGACAAGGAGACGTTCGAAGCCTGCCTTGCGGTGGTAAACCGCCTTGGCAAGACCGCGTCCACCTCCGAGGATTTCCCGGCCTTCATCGTCAACCGCATCCTGATGCCGATGATCAACGAGGCGGTCTATACGCTGTACGAAGGGGTCGGGTCGGTGAAGTCGATCGACGAGTCGATGAAGCTCGGGGCGAATCATCCGATGGGGCCCTTGGAGCTGGCCGATTTCATCGGGCTGGACACCTGTCTTGCCATCATGAACGTGCTGCATGACGGGCTGGCGGATACGAAGTACCGGCCCTGCCC
>CAZVIS010000172.1:0-4481 GCA_964627355.1 uncultured Rhodobacterales bacterium | reverse complement strand
CAGGTTCGCGATCATGTAGGCGCGGCTGTTCTGCCCCTCGAACTTGATGGGCAGGATGGTGGCGCCGGAGCCGCGGATCATCTTGTGGGTGAAGACGTTCCATTCGGCCTCGATCGCCGGGCCGAAGAAGGTTTCCGATGCAGCGACCTTGCCCGCCGGGAACAGGATGATCGCCCCCCCGGATTTCAGGTGCGCCATCGTCTCGTTCCGCATCTGCAGGCCCAGCTCGCGGCTGTTGTCCTCATGCGGGAAGGGGACGGGGATCATGAACTGCTCGACCTCTGGGATCCCCGTCAGGAGTGACCGGGTGAGGATCTTGAAGTCGGACCGGACGCGGTTGATGATCTCGGCCATGATCATGCCATCCACCACGCCCGAAGGGTGATTGGCGACCACGACCAGCGGTCCGGTCGCGGGGATGCGGGCGATTTCCTCGGCCGGCGTGTCGATGCGGATGCCCATGTGGGCGATGGCGGCGGGCCAGAAGGGCGGGCCGAAAGGGGCGCCCTTGCGTTCGAAATCGCGGATCGAGCGGAGGAGGGTCAGCTTGGCGGTCAGCCATTCGATGGTGCGGATGGCGTTCGCCTTGACGGGATTCTTGAACGTCCCCGCATAGCTGAGGCGCCGCATGTCATAGACGCGCCCCGTGGCGGCAGTCGGCACCTGCTGTTCGTCCGTCAAGCCCTTACCCCTTCGATGGCCCGGCGACGCGTCAATAGTCTTCGCCGAACCTGTTCGCCACCAGTGCGGTGAGGGCCTGTGCCAAAGCGTCGGCCTCGGCCCCCGTGCATCGGACCTCAATAGTGGTTCCGCGCGAGGCTGCCAACATCAAAAGCCCCATGATCGAGTCGCCCGACACGGTCATGCCGTCGCGTGTCACTTCGGCCCGGGCATCAAACCGCTCGACCACCTCGACGAACTTGGCGGAAGCCCGCGCGTGAAGGCCCTTTTCGTTGATGATCGCCAGGCGGAGAGCGGTCAAGGCCGCTCCCCGGCGCCGAGGTCGAGGCTGTTGATGTACTTGCGCCCCGCATCGAGCGCCGCCACCACCGCCTCGTTCACGCCGAGGTCGCGGGATTTCGCCAGCTTGATGAGCATTGGCAGGTTCGCACCATAAAGAATGCGCCGGTCGCGGCCCATGCAGGCGGGCAGCGACAGGTTCGAGGGGCTGCCGCCGAACATGTCGGTCACCACAAGGACGCCGTGCCCTGCATCGACATCGTTCGCGGCGCGGCAGATCTCGTCCTGCTTGTCCTCGCGGTCGTGGTCTTCCTCGATGGCGACGGCAACCATGCCTTCTTGCTTGCCGACCACATGCTCGACCGCCGAGAGATACTCTCGCGCCAGACCGCCGTGCGCCACAATGACGATACCGATCACGCCCGCCTACCCTGCGTTGCCGACCGGAAGCGCCGACGGCGCGTTCGCCGCGCTGCGGCGCTCCAGTTCCCTGTGCCGTTTTGCCACCGCCCAGCCGGACTCCGCAAGATGTTGGCCGAGTTTTTCTACAAGCGCGACCGACCGGTGTTGCCCCCCGGTGCAGCCAAGGCCGATGGAGAGGTGGGCCTTGCCCTCCTCCAGTTGTGCGGGCAACAGGAACTCAACCATCTGGGCCAAATGCGCGAAAAAGGGGGCAAAGCGGGGGTCCGACTCGATGTGGCGGGCGACAGCGGGATCGCGGCCGTCAAGGTCGCGCAAGCTGGCGTCCCAGTGCGGATTGCGCAGGAAACGACAATCGAAGACCATGTCCACGCCGCGCGGCAGCCCCCGCTTGTAACTGAAGGATTGCAGCGAGACGGTCAGGCGTGACGCCCCCGTCTCGCCGAACCAGCGACCGATCTCGGCCTTGAGGTCGTGCGGCGACATCTCGGTCGTGTCGATCAGGTGGTCGGCGCGCACGCGGATCGGGGCCAGAAGGTCGATCTCGCGCGCGATGCCCTGTTCGGGGGTGCCATCGGCGGCAAGGGGGTGGCGGCGGCGGGTCTGGGAGTAGCGGCGGATCAACTGCGCTGCCGCACAGTCGAGATAGATCACCTCGAGCGTCACCGCAGGTTCGCGCGTCAGGCGGTCGATCAGCTCGATCAGGGCGGTGGCGTTGAAGTCGCGGTTGCGCACGTCGAGGCCGAGGGCAAGCGGACGCGGCAGGGCGGCGGCATGGGTCAGGAGGGGGACAAGGCTCAGCGGCAGATTGTCGATGACCTCGTACCCCAGATCCTCGAGCGCGTGGATCGCGGTGGACCGCCCGGCGCCCGAGGGCCCGGTGACCAGAACGACGCGATGCCCGGCCTGCGCAGGCGTGGCCACCCCTTCCCCCTTCATTCCTGCCGTCCCCCGGCGAGATAGAGCATGAGTGCTGCGGGTAGATGGGCCGTTACCGGCCCCCGGACAAGATCGACCTCATGCCCGATGAACACGATCTTGCGACGCGGGGGCAGGCGATCGGCCTCGCGCAGAGCCAGATCGACGGCCAGCGTCACGCGGGCCTCGCGCAGGACATCGGCGCGCAGAAGGCCCACGCCGCGCGCCTCGATCAGGCCGCGCGTCGCGGCGGGGCAGCTTGCCGCCAGATGGTCGCCCCGGTCGGTGACGATGGTGCGATCATCGGCCACCAGATGGGCGCCAAGGGCCATCATCTGAAGGGCCAGCCCCGACTTGCCCGACCCCGAAGGCCCCAGGATCAAGAGCGCCCGCCCCTCGGCATCGGCCACGCAGGTGGCATGCAGGACGGTTTCCGGGGCGGTCGTGTCCACCCCCGCGCCCCCTTACACCGGCAGGCCCACCACGAACCGCGCGCCCAGGGGATCCGAGGTCGCGTCCGCGGTGGTTGGCCGGATGTTCTCGGCCCAGATCACGCCGCCATGCGCCTCGACGATCTGTTTCGAGATGGCGAGGCCGAGGCCCGAGTGGTTGCCGAACTGGCCGACGGGGCGTTCGGAGTAGAAGCGCTTGAACACCTTGGACAGCGCCTGTTCGGGGATGCCGGGCCCCGTATCTTCGACCACCACCAGCACGCGGTTCTCGCGCTGGCGCGCCCAGACCCGGACGGCGTCACCCGCCTCGCAGAACGAGATGGCGTTGGTGATGAGGTTGACGAACACCTGCGCCAGCCGCGCCTCCAGGCCCCGGATGGTGATCGGCTCGGCGGGCAGGTCGGTGATGAAATCGACGCCCTTTTCCGCGGCCTGCTTGCCCAGATACTCGCCAAGGTTCGATATGGTCTTGAGAAGGTTGAACTCTTCCTCCTCTTCCTTGACCAGTTCGCTGTCCAGGCGCGAGGCGTTGGAGATGTCGCTGACCAGCCGGTCCAGACGGCGCACGTCATGCTCGATCACGTCGAGAAGCTTCTCGCGGTGTTCTTCCTTCTTGACGAAGCGCAAGGACCCGACGGCGGAGCGCAGCGAGGCCAGCGGGTTCTTGATCTCATGCGCGACGTCGGCGGCGAACTGTTCGTTCACCTCGATGCGGTCGTAAAGCGCGGCGACCATCCCCCGCATGGCGATCGAGAGCCGCCCGATCTCGTCCGGCCGTGCGGTCAGGTCGGGGATACGCACGCGGCCCGGCGCCATGCGGCGGGCGTCGCGGTCGCGGCCCAGTTCGGCGGCAGCCGCGAGGTCCGAGAGCGGGTTGGCGATGGTCGAGGCGAGGATGAGGCTGAGGCCGATGGAGACCAGGAGCGCCACGACGAACATCTGGAGCACCTGCTCGCGTTCATTGCGCACGAGGCGGTCGATTTCCCCTGCGGCCGAGGTGAGGGCGACGATCCCGATGACCTGCCCCCCGCGCGAAATCGGCGCGGCGACCGAGAACAGCGCGCTGCCCCGCGGGTCGCGGCCGGTCTTGACCGTCGTCTCTCCCCCGCGCGCCCCGTCGAGCAGCGCGCGGGCAAGCGCCTCGGACTCGACCTGGGGCTGGCGCTCTTCGTGCTGGACGAGAATGCCGGACACCGCCTCCCACACGCGGTTGAGAAAGTCGGTGATCGCCGTCGAGCGAATCTCTGCCGCCGGATCGGTGCGGCGCGCCGGACCTTCGGCCGCTGCAAGAAGGCTGCCCTGCCGGTCGAACACGAAGACATTGGTCCCCGGGCCGACGTCAATCTCCTGCAGCACGGCGCGCGCGCTTTCGTCAAGGCCGCCGTCGGGCAGGCGCGCCTCGAACAGATGCGACAGAAGCCGTGCCTCGGAAACCAGCGCCTGCTCGCGTTGCAGAACCAGGCTGTCGCGGAACGGGTTCATGAACAAGACGCCCGCGACCAGGATCACCAGCGCCAGCATGTTGAAAATGATGATCTTGCGCGCAAGCGGCGAGCGGTTCAGCGAGATGATGCCGCGCCGTCCCCGCCGGTCGCGCAGTTCGGGTTCGACCATCGCGTTCGGCGAAACCCAGTCCTCACCCAGAAGCACCTCGCCGGGGCTGCGCGGGGGCGGGGTCTCGGTCATGCGAGCCGACGGACGCGGAAGTGCGGTCATCGCTCACTCTTCGTT
>CAZVIS010000171.1:0-6818 GCA_964627355.1 uncultured Rhodobacterales bacterium | reverse complement strand
GGGGTGATCCTGAACGACGAGACGGTCGAGGCGCTGGTGAAGATGAGCCTTGCCCAGGCCGAGGCGGGGGCGGACATCCTTGGTCCCTCGGACATGATGGACGGGCGGATCGGCGCGATGCGGGCGGCGCTGGAGATGGCGGGGCACCGCGATGTGGCAATCCTGAGCTATGCGGCCAAGTATGCGAGCGCCTTCTACGGGCCGTTCCGCGATGCCGTAGGCGCGTCGGGGCGGCTGGTCGGCGACAAGAAGACCTACCAGATGAACCCCGCCAATGCGGATGAAGCGCTGCGCCTGGTCGAACGTGACCTGCGCGAGGGGGCGGACATGGTGATGGTGAAACCGGGGATGCCCTACCTCGACATCTGCCGCCGGGTGAAGGATGCCTTCGGCGCGCCGACCTATGCCTATCAGGTGTCGGGCGAATACGCGATGATCCGCGGTGCGGCAGAGCGCGGCTGGATCGACGGCGAGAAGGCGATGATGGAAAGCCTGATGGCCTTCAAGCGCGCGGGATGCGACGGGATCCTGACCTATTTCGCGCCCGAGGCGGCGCGGATCCTCAACGGCTGACCCCGGCGGATTGCCGCAAGGCCCGCCTGGTCACGCGTGACATCGCCGCAACAACCGGCTATATCTTGTGTGCGGGGCCGGAAGAGCCCCTGTACCAATGGCGAGGCAGGGCATGAGCGGGATCGACAGACGGACATTCGTGGTGGGCCTTGGTGCTGCGGGCCTGCTTGCCGCCTGCGGCAACGGTGTGGGCGGCACCGGCGCTCAGACGATCGATGCGCGTGTCGATGCCACGCGCGACTATCTGTTCGGCCGCTATCCCGGCACCCGCGATCTTGCCTCCAAGTCCTTTGGCGTCCTCTACATGCCTTTGGTGACTGAAGCGGGTTTCGGCATCGGTGGCGGGTTCGGGCGCGGCGCGCTGCGCATCAATGACGTGACGGTGGACTACTACTCGGCCATTCGTGCGACCTTCGGCTTCCAGATCGGCGCGCAGCAGTACGCGCATGCGCTGTTCTTCCTGACCGATGATGCGCTGTCGGACTTTCGCCGCTCGCCCGGGTGGGCGGTGGGGGCGGACGTCCGCTATGCCACGCCCGAGCAGGGTGCCAGCCTTGGCAAGGAGACGACCGAGATCAATCCGGTCATCGCGCTGGTCTTCGGCCAGTCGGGCCTGATCGCCGGGGCGACGCTGGCGGGCGTGAAGTACACGCGGATCATTCCTTAAGGCACGTCGCGCACCATCATGCGGTCGCCCTCAGCGACCCGTCCGGTCAGTCGGAACCCCAGCCGTTCATAGAACGGCTGCGCTGCGGGGTGGCTGTCGCTGACGCCGAGGGACAGGCGGGGGCAGCCCCAGTCCCGCGCCACATCCAGCGCCATTCCGATTGCCGCGCGACCATGCCCCTGCCCCTGATGCCCCGCGTCGATCATCAGCCGCCAAAGGTACGCGGCCTCGGGGTCTTCGCCTTCGGGCAGGTAGGGGTCCCTGTGCGGGTCGATCATTGCCATCAGGCCAACCGGGACCGCACCGACCCAAAGGCCCCAGACCTGCGCGCCCGGCTCGAACGCGGCCTCGGCAAAGGTCTTGACGTTCGGCGTTACCTGATTGCGTTGGTCGGGATGAACCGCAAGGTCGATCAAGGGCAGAAGGTGGTCGCGCAGGACAATCCGCTTTTCCAGCATCGGGCGGTCAGCGCGTCAGCCGCCGGATCAGGGACGAGGTGTCCCACCGGTTGCCGCCCATCGCCTGCACCTCGGCATAGAACTGGTCCACCAGCGCAGTGACAGGAAGACTGGCGCCCACGTCGCGCGCGGTGGCAAGGCAGATGCCAAGGTCCTTGCGCATCCAGTCCACCGCAAAGCCGAAGTCGAAGCGGTCCTCAAGCATCGTCTTGTGGCGGTTGGCCATCTGCCAGGATCCGGCGGCGCCTTGGGAGATCACCTCGACCACCGCCGCACCGTCCATTCCGGCCTTCTGGCCGAAGGCCAGCGCCTCGGCCAGACCCTGCACGAGGCCCGCGATGCAGATCTGGTTCATCATCTTGGCGATCTGTCCCGATCCGCTGTCGCCAAGGCGGCGGCAGATGCGGGCATAGGCGGCGATGACCGGCTCGGCCAGGGCATAGTCGGCCTCGGTCCCGCCGCACATCACCGACAGGACCCCGTTCTCGGCCCCCGCCTGCCCGCCCGAGACGGGGGCATCGACGAAGCCGAGGCCGAGGGCGAGCGCCTTGGCCGACAACTCGCGCGTCACCTCGGCCGAGACGGTGGTGTGATCGACGAACACGGCGCCTTTCTCCATGCCGGCGAAGGCGCCCTGATCTCCGGTGCAGACGGCGCGCAGGTCGTCGTCGTTGCCGACGCAGGCCATCACGAAGTCCTGTCCGCGGGCCGCCTCGGCCGGAGTGGCGGCGGATGCCCCGCCGTGCCTGGCCACCCAGGCCGCGGCCTTGGCAGCACTGCGGTTGTACACCGTCACCTGATGGCCCTTGGCCGCCAGATGCCCGGCCATGGGGAACCCCATGACCCCCATCCCCAGAAACGCCACCCGTGCCATGCCCCTGCCCCCGCGATTGCCTGTCCTTGCGGCTTGGACTAGGTATCGGACGGCCCTGCCCCGTCAAGGGAGGTAAGCCGCGAGGGGACGATGCTGACCGCCTTTACCTGGCTTGTGCGCGTGTTTCTGGCGCTGGCTGCGCTGTCGGCGCTGACGCTTGCAATCAGCTACTACTTTCTCACCCGTTCCGTCCCCGACTATGGCGAGAGCTTCGATCTGCGTGGGATCTCGGGCCCGGTCGAGATCGTGCGGAACAATGCCAATGTCCCCCATATCTTTGGGGCGACGGATGAAGATGTGTTCTTTGCGCTTGGGTTCGCCCATGCGCAGGACCGACTTTGGCAGATGACGATGCTGCGGCGGACGGCACAGGGCCGCCTGTCCGAAGTGTTCGGCGAGCGAACGCTGCGGATCGACGAACTGCTGCGTCGCTTCGATCTCTACACGCTCAGTCTGTCGTCGGTCGAGGCGCAGGACGCACAGACGATGGCCGCGCTCGAGGCCTATGCGCGTGGCGTGAATGCCTGGATCGGCGAGGTCAATGCACAGGCGCGGGGCCGGGGCGCGCCGGAATTCTTCCTGTTCTCCAACGAGATCGCCGCCTGGCAGCCGGCCGACAGCATCGCGATTGTCAAGCTGATGGCGCTGCAGCTGTCCAGCCAGATCGAGGCCGAGGTGCTGCGTGCCCGGGTTTCGCTGATTATGCCGCCGGACCGGCTGCGCGACATCCTGCCCGACGATCCGGGGGCTGGCGTGACGGCGCCGCCGCAGTACGGGGCGATCGTGCCGGGGGTGGCGCCGGGCCAGATGCCGGTGCGCTATGCCGACGGGGACGATCCCCTGAACCCGGTCAGGGCGATCCCTTTTGCCGGGGCCTCTAACGCCTGGGCGGCGATGCCCGCGCGGTCGGCGGCAGGGGGCACGCTGCTGGCGAACGACCCTCATCTTGGGTTTACGGCACCCGCGATCTGGTATCTGGCCCGGCTGGAACTGGCCTCGGGCGGCGTGATCGGCGGCACGATCCCGGGGATCCCGGCCATTCTGGTAGGGCGGTCGGACAAGCTGGGGTGGGGGCTGACCACCGCGTACGTCGATGACCAGGACGTGGTGATGGAACGGCTGAACCCCGCCAATCTCGAGGAGTACGAGACGGCGGCCGGCATGAAGCCATTTGTCAGTCGCCGGTCCATCATCACCGTCAAGGACGCCGAACCCGTGACGGTCACGCTGCGCTGGTCTGAGGCGGGGCCCGTTCTGCCGGGGTCACAGTACGACCTGTCCACTGTCACGCCCCCCGGGCACGTCGCGGCACTGTCCTGGACCGCGCTGGACGGGGCCGACACCTCGATGACCGCCGCGATGCGGGTGATGCGCGCGCAGACGGTGGCCGAGGCGCTGGAGGCCGGGCGCCTTTATGTGGCGCCCGCACAGAACCTGATGGTGGCGGATCGTGAGGGGATTGCGATGCAGGTCATCGGCCGCGTGCCCCGCCGGGATGCGCGCCACGACAGCCAAGGCCGCCTGCCGGCGCTTGGGACGGCTGCGCGGAACCGCTGGCTGGGGACTTTTCCCTACGAGGATAACCTCCGCATCGTGAACCCGACGGCGGGCCTTTTGGGCAACACCAACAACAAGACCTTCGACGCCCCTTTCCCGCGCCACCAGTCCTTCCTCTGGGGCGACACGCACCGCATCCAGCGCTGGCTGACCCTGATGGCCACGCGCGAGGTGCATACGCGCGAAAGCTTCATCGAGGCGCAGCTCGATACCGTGTCGCCGTCGGCCCGGTCGATCCTGCCGCTGATCGGGGCGGACCTGTGGTTCACGGGTGAGGCGGCGCCTGAGGGAACGCCGGAACGCCTGCGCCAGCGCGCCCTCGAACTGCTTGCCGAATGGAATGGCGAGATGAACGAGCATCTTCCCGAACCCCTGATCACCGAGGCGTGGCTGCGCGTTCTGCAGGACCGGCTGATCCGCGACGAGCTTGGGCCGTTGGCGGACGAATTCACCCACGTCGATCCGGTGTTCCTCGAGCGGGTGTTCCGCGACGAGGACGGCGCGTCCAAGTGGTGCGACGTGATCCAGTCTGCAGCGATCGAGACCTGCGGCGAGGTGGCGCGCATGGCGCTGGACGAGGCGCTGCTGCGGTTGACCGAGGCCTATGGTCCCGCGATCGAAAGCTGGCGGTGGGGCGACGCGCATCAGGCGACGCATGATCATGCCGTGCTTGGCGACGTTCCGGTGCTGCGCTACTTCGTCAACATCCGGCAGTCCACCAGCGGCGGTGACACGACGCTGATGCGCGGGCGGCTGAAGGGGACCGATCCCGGTCCTTTCCTGAATGTCCATGGCGCGGGTTATCGGGGCGTCTATGACTTTGCCGATCCCGACAGCAGCGTCTTTATCCTGTCCACCGGCCAGTCGGGCCACCCTCTGTCACGCCATTACGACGATCTGGGAGAGTTGTGGCGGCGCGGCGAGTACATCCCGATGAGCCTTGACCCGGCCCTGGCGCGGGCGGGCGCAGTCGGGATCACGCGGCTGACCCCGGAGGCAAGCGGGGGTTGACTCTGCACCGCAGCGCAATCCATCTGGCAATAAAGTTGCGCAGATGATGGGCTGGGAGACGGAACATGACCGGCGTTTATGACGACTGGATCGGGCGGGTCGAGGTGGCCGAGGATGCCGTCACCTTGCGCGACGCCCGGCGGATGGCGGCGATGCTGGATGCAGACCGCGCGCCTGATGCGATCGAGGAGGGCGCGCCCCTGCCCCCGCTCTGGCACTGGCTGGCCTTTGCGCCGATTGTCGGCATGGGGGGCCTCGGGCGCGACGGGCATCCGGCGCTTGGCGGGTTCCTGCCGCCAGTGAGCCTCGCGCGGCGGATGTGGGCGGGGGGGCTTGTGACTTTTGGCGCGCCCCTGCGGATCGGCGAAGTGCTGACGCGGCGGTCCGAGATCGTGAAGATCGCCGAAAAGACGGGGTCAGCGGGGCCTATGGTCTTTGTCACCGTCGCACACCGGATCACCGGGGCCACGGGCGAGGTGCGCGAGGATCAGGACATCGTCTATGTCGCGATGCCCGAACGGTTTTCCCCGCCGCCGCCGGTGCCTGTGGCGGAAGGTGCGTGGGAGCAGCCGTTTTCGGCCACCCCCACGCGCCTGTTCCGCTACTCCGCCCTGACCTTCAACGGCCATCGCATCCACTATGACCTTCCTTACGCGCAGGAGGTCGAGAAGTATCCGGGGCTGGTGGTGCATGGCCCCTTGCAGGCGACCCTGGCGATGGAGGCGGCGCGGACGCGGTCGGGGCTGGAACCCTTGGCCTTGAAGTATCGCGGCGTGCGGCCCCTGTTCCCCGAGGACGATCCGCGGGTCGTCGGCTGGCCTGTGGCCGAGGGGAAGCAGGCGCTTGGCGTGGCGACCGGGGCGGGGCTGATGACGATGCAGGCCGAGATCGAGTGGGGGCGAGGATGAGTGTGCTCAAGGGGATGCGGGTCTGCGAGGTGTCGGCCTTTGTCGCGGTGCCCCTTGCGGGGATGACGCTCGCCCAGATGGGGGCCGAGGTGATCCGCATCGACCGGCCCGGCGGGGGTCTGGATGCCAAACGCTGGCCGGTGACGGCGCGGGGCGACAGCCTGTTCTGGGCGGGGCTGAACAAGGGGAAACGCTCGGTCTGCATCGACTATGCCACGCCCGAGGGGGCCGAGATTTCCGCAGCACTCGTGACGGCGCCGGGGCCGGATGCGGGGCTGTTCCTGACCAATCTCGGGGGGCGGGGATGGATGGACTATGGACGGCTGTCGGCGGCGCGTGGGGATATGGTGATGGTATCCCTGCTGGGGACCCGGCGGGGGGAGCCTGCGGTGGACTACACCGTCAACGCCGCCGTGGGATTTCCGATGGTGACCGGTCCCGAGGGGTCGGACCCGGTGGCCCATGTCCTGCCCGCCTGGGACTGCATTGCGGGGCAAATGGTGTCCGGCGCGTTGCTCGCGGCAGAGCGGCACCGCTTGCGGACGGGCGCGGGGCAACTGGCGGAACTGTCGCTCAAGGACGTGGCGGCGGCGATGCTGGGGAACCTTGGCATCATCGGCGAGGTGGTGGTGAACGGGGTGGACCGGGGGAAGTCGGGCAATTTCACCTATGGCGCCTATGGGCAGGATTTCGTGCTGGCGGACGGCGCGCGGGTGATGGTGATCGGGCTGACGGACCGGCAATGGGCGGGGCTGGTGAAGGTGACGGGC
>CAZVIS010000170.1:0-6837 GCA_964627355.1 uncultured Rhodobacterales bacterium | reverse complement strand
GATCCTCGATCACCACGACCTCCAGCCCGTTGTCCAGCGTGAAGGTCGAGACGGTTTCCGCGCGCAACGGAACCGCGGCCAGAAGGAATGGAACAAGGCCCAGCATCAGGCGGCGCAGCATCGGCATCTCCGGTCAATCGGCTTGGGTGACAGCTACGCGAAACCGGCCCCGGTTCAACCCCGGCCAACGGGGATGTGAGGGGGGCTTAGCGCTTCGGCGGGGGGGCCGACACGGTGCGCGCACCGGCGCTACGCCACCGTTCCAGTTCTTTCTGCGGGTTAAGCGACTGGGGCGCATAGACGCGGTAATAGACGTTCAGGTTGAACAGACGTTCCAGCGGGCGTCCCCGGTTCTTGCTGCGGAACTCGAGGTCGGCGGCAGCGAGCGTGGGCCGGATGTCGGCGGCAACGCCATAGCGGCTGGCATGTCCGATCAGGCCCGCGTCCCCGGCGACCCCGCCACCCGGACGACCGCCAAGGGCCGCGACGGCGTCGTCATTCGGGGTGGGATCGGTCAGGTTGGCGCCGCCCGGCGTCGGCTCGGGCAGGTCCGTCAGCGATTCCGGCAGCGACAGGGCCTTGGGTGGCACGATGCCGAACTCGTCCGGCCCCTCGGTCGAGCGGATGTTCATCAGGTTCGGCGGGCTGTCGTTGCGACCGCAGGCCGACAGCAGCAGAAGGGCGATCCCAGCCACCGCCATTGCACCCCGTGCAGCCCGCATTCCCCGCTCCTTCACGTTTCGCCCCCGTGTGTAACCCATCGGATCCGGCCCGTCACGGGGTCTTTCGCCGCTTGGCCCGCGGCTTCCCGCCATCCGTCGCAAAGGCGACAAGCCCAAGCGCCCCGGCAAAGATCGCCACATCCGCCACGTTAAAGGCATAGGGGTTCTCGATCCCGCAGCAGGACATGTTCAGGAAATCGGCAACCGCGCCATAAACCACGCGATCCACCACATTGCCGAGCGCCCCGCCGACCAGCAGCCCCGCCGCAACTTGCGCCCATTTGCCTTGCGGCGTGCGCGCAATCCACCACAGCACCCAGGCCGAAATGGCCAGCGCCACCGCGATCAGCACCCAACGGCCCGCATCCCCATCCTGCGCAAACAGACCGAAGTTGACGCCCCGGTTCCACGCCATGCGGAAGACAAGGTACGGCGGGGCCACGTCGATCTCGCCCCGGTTCAAAAGATCCAGAGTCCAGACGACCAGCCATTTCGTCGCCTGATCCAGCGCAAAGACCAGCGCCGCGATGATCCCCACGCGCCGCATGTCAGTGCCGGAAATGCCGCTGGCCGGTGAAGACCATGGCAAGGCCCGCCGCATCCGCCGCCGCGATCACCTCATCGTCACGGACCGACCCGCCGGGTTGGATGACGGCCACGGCCCCGGCCTCGGCTGCCGCCACCAGACCGTCGGCGAAGGGGAAGAAAGCGTCCGAGGCGACCACAGACCCTTGCGTCAGCGGCGTTGGCAGCCCAAGCGCCTCGGCCATGTCGTGCGCCTTTTGCGCGGCGATGCGGGTGCTGTCGATCCGGCTCATCTGGCCCGCGCCGATGCCGACCGTGGCTCCGCCCCTGGCATAGACGATGGCGTTGGATTTCACGTGCTTCGCGACCGTCCAGGCGAAGAGGAGGTCCGCCATCTCGGCCTCCGAGGGCGCGCGGCGGGTCACCAGCTTGAGGTCCGCGCGAAGAAGCCGCCGCGCGTCGCGGTCCTGCACCAGCGTACCCCCCGCCACCTGCCGGAACGCCAGCCCCGGTGCCTGCGCGTCGGGCAGCGTTTCGGTCAGCAAGAGTCGCAGGTTCTTCTTGGCGGCAAAGATCGCGCGGGCGGCGTCATCTGCGCCGGGGGCGATGACCACCTCAGTGAAGATCTCGGTGATCGCCTCGGCCGTCGCCGCATCCAGCGGACCGTTCAGCGCCACGATCCCGCCAAAGGCCGAGGTGCGGTCGCAGTCATAGGCGCGCGCATAGGCCTCGGCCAGCGTGGCCCCGGTCGCCACGCCGCAGGGATTGGCGTGCTTGACGATGACGCAGGCGGGCGCGCCCCCCGCAAATTCGGCCACCAGCTCAAAGGCCGCGTCGGTGTCGTTGATGTTGTTGTAGGATAACTCCTTGCCCTGCACCTGCCGCGCGGTGGCGACGCCCGGGCGCCCCGTGCCGTCGGTGTAGAAGGCCGCCGCCTGATGCGGGTTCTCGCCGTAGCGCAGGCCCTGGGCCAGACGGCCTGCGAACACCCGGCGGCGCGGCGCCGTCTCCTTCAGCGCGCCCGCCATCCAGTTCGACACCGCCGCATCATAGGCCGCCGTCCGCCCATAGGCCGTCAGCGCAAGCCGCTGGCGAAAGGCCAGTGACGTGGCCCCCCCGTTCGCCGCCAGTTCCGCCATCAGCGGCGCATAATCCTCGGGGTCCGTCACGCAGGCGACGAAGCGGTGGTTCTTGGCCGCCGCCCGGATCATCGCGGGCCCGCCGATGTCGATGTTCTCGACGCAGGTGGCATAGTCCGCTCCCCGCGCCACCGTCGCCTCGAACGGGTAGAGGTTCACCACCAAGAGGTCGATCGGCGCGATTCCATGCGCGGCCATCGCCACCAGATGCTCGTCATCGTCGCGAAGCGCCAGAAGGCCGCCATGGATCATCGGGTGCAGCGTCTTGACGCGGCCGTCCATCATCTCGGGGAAGCCCGTCACCTCGGCCACTTCGGTCACGGCCAGCCCCGCCATCCGCAAGGCCTGCGCCGTGCCGCCGGTCGAGATCAGCTCCACCCCCCGCGCCGCTAGCGCCCGGGCCAACTCCAGCAACCCGGTCTTGTCCGAAACCGAGATCAGCGCGCGGCCGACAGGGATGGAATGGGGCATCGGCGGCTCCGGGTTCAGAAAGCGGGGTCGTCCCGATCCGTGTCGCGGATCGCCAGCGGAGTATCCTGTGCCTTCGCCAAGGTCCAGCCGATCAGCGCCTCTCCGCCGTCGATCTGGCCGGCGACGACGATTTGTTGGGCAGGTCGCGGCTTCAGACGCCCGCGTTCGAGATAGGCGGACGGCTCCAGCGTCATTCCGGCAGGGTTGCTCGGGCGGAACACCCAGACCTCGCCCGACCGCAGGGCCAGCGAGACGGCGCTGCCGCCCAGATCCAGTTGCGCCTCGACGTCGGGATGCAAGTGAAAGCGGACGGCATAGCGCAGGGGCGTCTGCCGCCTGCGGGCCAGTTCGGCCACCAGTCGCGTGCGCTCGGCTTGCGTGACGGGGCCAAGCGCGTCCTGTCCTGTCACCCGCCGCCCGTCGGGTGACAGGTACAGGCTCCGCGAATGGGTCAGGCCATGGGTGCGCGACCAGCCGTCATGCGCCAGCATCAGCCCCGGTTCGGCCCCATCCGTGATCGGCCGCGCCATCACCACATGCGCGCGTTCCACCAGCGCCTCGCCCTGCGCGCGGCCAAAGCGGGACGAGGAGTACCCCTCCAGCGCCAGCACGGAATGCGAGACGGTGGCGCGGCCTGCCTGCCGCCAGACCGGGCCAAAGCTTGTGCCCGACCCGCAGCTGACGATCACCGGGCGGCGGCCCGAGGTCATCTCGAAGGCAAGCGTCGAGGCATGCGCCGACCCGCCCGCCTGCCCCCCCGGCGGATCGGCGGCATCGACGATCAGGGTCGTCCGCCCCGCCGCCAGCCGCAGGTATCCCATCGCGGGGCCGGTCCCCGCCGTACCCTTCGCGCCCGAGGCTGCCAGCGCCTGATCCAGCCGCCCCGGCGCGCCCCGGTCCCCCCCGTGGAACCGTGCAAGGCCCCCGTCCGCCTGCCTGAGCGTCCGAAGGCAGGGTGCGATCCGCCGGATCGCGGCGGCGTGGGCCGGCGGCACCGCGCGCCCGGCCTCGCCCAGGGCCTGCGCGGCCCAGATGAGCAGCGTCAGAACCTCCAAGAGTTCCTCGGGGTTGCGGGTCGCGATGCCGCCCTGCCCGTCGATCTCGGACAGGCACTCGGCCGCCAGGGCCGAGGCGGCGGCGCCCGCATGCTGATTGAGCCCTGCCAGCGACAGGCCCGCATAAACAAGTCCCGTCAGCGCCTCGAACCGGGGCAGGCCCGGCGCGGCAGAGGGCCAGCGGCGGGCGAGGAATTCGACCTGCGCGCCAAGGGCGGCAAAGAACGCCTCGTGCTGCGCCCGGTCCCGCCCGTTCAGAAGCAACAGCGCATGGTGGATCCACCGGATCAGCCGCCGCCCCGTCAGATCCGGCGTCCAGCCCGGCCCCCGCCCGCGCCCGTACTGCGCGATCCAGCCCCAGGTCCAGTCCTGCGCCACCTTGCGGGCCGAAGCGTCGCCCACAGCGGCAAGATCATCGAGCCATGCAAAGCCCTGCGCCTCGGCCAGAAACAGCGGATCGGTGCCGCCCAGGTCCCACAGCGAAACGCCCGGCGCCTCGACCAGCCGCCCGGCCATCAGGAAGTTCCCGGCGATCAGTTGCCGTCCGCGCGCATAGAGACCCATGCTGCGCGGCTCGGGCTGCGAGACGAAGCCGCTCGCCGGGGTTGCACCTGCGGCGGCGGCGCGCGCCGCGCGTTCGTTGCGCCAGCGCATCATGCGCGCGGAAAGGCCGCCCTGCCGCACCCTGTCTGTCATCCTGCCTGCCTGTGCACGCCATCCATCCTGTCTGGCCGCCCGTTCGCCCGGGTCTCTCGCGCAAGCATAGCGGCAGCGCGTGGCCCTGTCATGACCGCTCAGCCCGTCCGCCGCAGGCGGGCGATGAAGAAACCGTCCATGCCGCCCCGCTCCGACCAGAAATCCGGCCGCAGCCGCAGCGCACCTTGCCGGTTGATCCAGGCGGGGTCGATGCCGGGCAAGGCGACGGGCTCGACCGTCAGGCCAGGGTGTCGGGCCAGCGCGGCCTCAAGCTGTGTCTCGCCCTCTTCGGGCAGAAGAGAGCAGGTGCAGAAGACCAGCCGCCCGCCTGGCCGCAGGAAGCTCACCGCGCGGTCGATCAGCGCGGCCTGAAGGGCGATCAGGTCGGGCAAGTCTTCGGCCGATTTCACATGCGGCAGATCGGGGTGGCGGCGGATCGTGCCGGTGGCGCTGCAGGGCGCATCAAGCAGGACGGCATCTACCGGCGCATCCGGCGCCCAGTGCAGCGCATCCGCCGTCACCACGGTTGCCGAGAGGCCGCAGCGGTTGAGGTTCTCGCGCAGCCGCGCAAGGCGCGGGCCCGAGATGTCCACCGCCGTCACCTCGGCCCCGGCGGCGGCCATCTGCATCGTCTTGCCGCCCGGTGCCGCGCAGAGGTCGAGCACCCGTTCTCCCGGCTGTGCATCCAGCACCCGCGCCGCCAGCGCGGCAGCGGCGTCCTGCACCCACCACGCCCCCTCGGCATAGCTTGGCAGCGCGGTGATCTGGCCTGGCGCCGCCAGCCGTAGCGACCCCGTGGGCAGAACCTCTGCCCCCTCGATCTCCACCATCGCCCCCGGTTTCACCGTCAGGTCCAGCGGCGGTTCTTCCATCTGCACCGCCTCCATCGCCTCGACGGCCTTGCGGCCCCAGGCGGCAAACAGGGGCTGGCGCAGCCATGGCGGCAGGCGCGAGGCGGGCAGGCGGGCAAAGGGGGCGTCCTCGGCCGCGACCTTGCGCAGGACGGCGTTGGTCAGGCCGACGAAGGGTTCTGTCCGGTGGCCGTGGCGCACCACCTCGACGGCGGCATTCACCGCGCCATGCGCCGCTGCTCCCTCGACCGCCATCTCGACGACAGCCAGCCGCAGGGCATTCCGCACCGCGCGCGGTGGCATCTTGCGCAGGTGCGGGGCAAGCACGCGGTCCGCGCGTTCAAGATGCCGCAGCACCGTTGCCGCCAACCGCGCCGCCCGGGCCCGGTCCTGCGGCGGCAGGCCCGCAAGCGGCCCGCCCGCATCCTCGGCCACCTCGTCCAGCATCCGCCCCTCGCCGAGGATCGCGCCAAGCAGCGCCACGGCGGCGGCGCGGCTTTCCGTGCCCGAAACGCTCACCCGTGCATCCCCATTGCGGCCCGGCGGCACCCTTGTCCGCCAAGCCCCCGGCCTATATCACCCACAGGCGCGCCACAAGGAACCCCAATGCCCGAAGAGCCCCGCCGCGACCTGCCTCCCGAGGCCCTGCGTGCCCTGGCCGAGGCCGAAGAACGCCGCCGCGCGCTCAAGGGCCAGATCTTGCCCAAAGAGCTGGGTGGGCGCGACGGACCGGAGCCTGTGCGCTATGGCGATTGGGAGAAGAAGGGCCTCGCCATCGACTTCTAGGCGCTTGCTGCGCGGGGGGGCGGGGCCTACATGCAACGCATGCGCCGCTTCATCCCCTTTCTCGCCAAACCCGCTTTCGTCCCTGTCCTGCGCCTGACCGGCCCCATCGGGGCAGGCGGGCGCTTTGGCGGGGGCCTTTCGGACGCGGGGCTTGCCAGTCAGATCGAACGCGCCTTCGCGCGCGGCAAACCGGCGGCGGTCGCCCTCATCATCAACTCCCCCGGCGGGTCGCCCGCGCAGTCGAGCCTGATCGGCGCGCGCATTCGGCGGCTGGCCGAGGAGAAGAAGGTTCCCGTCCATGCCTTTGTCGAGGATGTGGCGGCGTCGGGGGGCTATTGGCTTGCCTGTGCGGCGGATGACATCTGGGTGGACCAGACCTCGATCCTGGGGTCCATCGGCGTGATCTTTGCCAGCTTCGGCTTCCCCGAATTCATGGCGCGGCAGGGGATCGAACGGCGCGTGGTGACGGCGGGGCGGTCCAAAAGTCTCGCCGACCCCTTCCTGCCGCAGAAGCCCGAGGATGTAGAGCGGCTGAAGGCGTTGCAGGCCCCGATCCATCAAGCCTTCATCGACCATGTGAAAGCCCGCCGCG
>CAZVIS010000169.1:1659-6865 GCA_964627355.1 uncultured Rhodobacterales bacterium | reverse complement strand
TGGGCGAGCGTGTCGGTGCCGTAGCGGATGCCAAGCTCGCCCTCGAACAGGCGAAAGGCGATGGTGCCGACGATGGTGCCGCCAAGGCGGAACACGCCCGCACGTTCCATCGCCGCAAGCAGGGCTCCGGTGGCGCGGTCCATGGTCGAGACGCCCTCGCCCCGCAAGAGCCGGACAAGCCGCGCGCGCTCGGCGGCGCGGGCCTCGGCAGCGGTGGCAAGCTCGCGGTGGCGGGCGATGCGGGCGGCCATCTCGGGCGTGTCTTCGCCCAGATAGCGGTTCTGTACCGAGGTCCCGAGGCGGAACATGTCATACCAGTAGCCGCGCCCGTTGCGCACCACCTTGTGGGGATTGCCGATGATCCCCGCCACGGAATCGTCCTGCAGAAGGCGCAGGAGGTCGTGGTAGGCGGCGTGGGCGGTGGCGGAATGGGAGGCGATCATGGCTGTGCTCTACACTATTCTCTCGTGTATAGCATGGCTCGTGCTCTACACGAAGGAAAACTGTAGAGCACAAAAGAAAAACCGCGCCGGTTGCCCGGCGCGGTCTGGTCGTCTTGCAAAGGCCGCGATCAGGCGTCTTCGGATGCGGCGCTGCCGATGTCGTCGAAAAGCTCTGCGATCTCGAATTCCGCGGCGGCCTCGGCCTCGGCGGCAAGTTCCTGGATCGACTTGCCCGAGGCCTGCAGTTCCGCCTCTTCGGGCGAGCGGGCGACGTTCAGGCGAACCTTGGCCGTCACTTCGGGGTGCAGCACCACGGTCACCGTGTGCAGGCCGAGATCCTTGATCGGGCGATCGAGGACGACCTGGTTGCGGTTGACGGTGAAGCCCGCCTCGGTCGCAGCGTCGGCCGCGTCACGGGTGGTCACCGAGCCGTAGAGGGCGCCCGCGTCCGAGGCCGAGCGGATGACCACGAAGGTCTGTCCGTCAAGCTTGGCCGCCACGACTTCGGCCTCTTTCTTGGTCTCAAGGTTATGCGCCTCGAGTTGGGCCTTCTTGACCTCGAAGGACTTGATGTTGCCTTCGGTGGCGCGCAGCGCCTTGCCCTGGGGCAGCAGGAAGTTGCGGGCGTAGCCGTCCTTGACGGTCACGACTTCGCCCATCTGGCCGAGTTTGGCCACGCGCTGGAGGAGGATCACTTGCATGGTCTGTCCCTCACTTCACGGCATAGGGGAGCAGGGCGAGGAACCGGGCGCGCTTGATGGCGGCGGCGAGTTCGCGCTGCTTCTTGGCCGAGACGGCGGTGATGCGGGCGGGCACGATCTTGCCACGCTCGGAGATGTAGCGCTGCAGAAGGCGCACGTCCTTGTAGTCGATGGCAGGCGCATTGTCGCCCGAGAAGGGGCAGACCTTGCGGCGGCGAAAGAAGGGTTTGGTAGCCATGATCTATCTCCCTCTCAACGCCGACGGTCGGCGCCAAAGCCGCCGCCACCCGCGCGATCTCCACCCCGGTCGCCGCCGAAGCCGCCACCGCCCGAACGCTCGCCGCCAAAGCCTCCCGACCGTTCCCGGTCGCCGCCAAAGCTGCGCTCACGCGGACCACGGTCGCCGCCGCGGTCGCCACGGTCGCCGTCACGGTCGTCCCGCTTCTGCATCTGGACCGAGGGGCCCTCGCCGTGCTTCTCGACCTTGATGGTCAGGACACGCATGACATCGTCATGCAGGCGCATCAGGCGTTCCATTTCAAGCACGGCGCCCGGGGGCGCGTCGGTGCGCAGGAAGGCATAGTGCCCCTTGCGGTTCTTGTTGATCTTGTAGGCCATCGTCTTGACGCCCCAGTACTCCTTTTCAACGACGTTGCCGCCGTTGTCGGAGAGGACGGTCGAGAAGTGGTCCATCAGGCCTTCGGCCTGGGTGTTCGACAGATCCTGCCGAGCGATAAAGACATGCTCGTAAAGCGGCATGTTCACCTCGTTCTCGGGCGCATTTCATAGGACGGGCATCTGTCCTTGCCGCGGCCCGTCCACGAGAGCCTGCGCCGGTTCATGGGATTGCGGAAGGATGCGGCCTTATACAGAGGGGCGCGCGGGATGCAAGCGGCTTGGCCCGCTGTGACGTGGCGAACAGCGGATGTTCGGAGGCGCGGAATTGCTGCAGCGCCGCAGAGACGTGACATTCCGCACACCCCCCGTGGTTCACCAAAGGAGTTTCCATGATCCGCGCCCTTCCCCTTGCCTTCGCCGCCGCCCTGATGGGCACCGCTGCGATCGCCGCCCCCGAGGCCTACACGCTCGATTCGAGCCACAGCCAGATCGTCTTCAGCTACAATCACCTGGGCTATTCGACGGGTTACGGCATGTTCTCGGGCTTTGCCGGAGAGATCCAATTCGACGCCGAGAACCCCGCCGCGTCGTCGGTCACCGTGTCCTTCCCCGTCCGCTCGATGCTGACCGGCTGGGAAGCGCGGTTCGAGCATTTCATGTCGCCGGACTTCTTTGATGCGGCAGAGGACGAGATGGTCACCTTTACCTCGACCGCCATCGAGGTGACGGGCGAGAAGACCGCCAAGATCACCGGCGACCTGACGCTGAACGGCGTGACGCAGCCGGTCGTGCTGGATGCGGTGCTGAACCAGGCGGCGCCGCACCCGATGGAGGGCAAGCCGTGGGTCGGCTTCTCGGCCACTACGACGCTGTCGCGCACAGTATTCAACGTCGGCCAGTTCGCACCCTTCGTCAGCGACGAGGTGCAGGTGGAGATCTCGATCGAGGCCTTCAAGGCCGAGTGAGCGGACGATCATAAGGGATGGGCCGCCGGAGCGATCCGGCGGCCCTTTTCATTTCCGCGTCGCCGTCAGCCCGACCTTCACGGTGACGCCAAAGCCCACCATCGCTTCGTCCGCGTAGGTCTGCCCCATCGTGAAGGCGCGGCGGTCGAGTATCGCCTCGCCCGTCATGCGGGCCGTGTCGCCCTCGATGGTCAGGGTGAAGGGCAAGATCAGGGGCGCGGTCACGCCGCGCAGGGTGAGGGTGCCGGTGGCTGTGTAGTTCGGGCCGTCCGGCGTGATGTCGGCGGTGAACACCGCCTCGGGGTAGGTGGCCACGTCGAAGAACTCGGCCTCTTTCGCCTTGGCGGTGACCGAGCCGAGCGAAAGGCTGTCGGTGCGGATGGTCACGGTGACGCTGCCGTTCTTGCCGTCGGTCGGGGTCTCATTGAAGGTGATGGCGGCGGTCCAGTCGGCAAAGCTGCCTTCCACAGCCTGCCCCATCTGGTTCACGCTGAAGGACAGAGTGCCTTCGGTGACCTGCCAGTTTCCGCTGGTGGCGACCGGTACGGCCACAGACTGGGGGACCTGTTCGGACGGGCCGGTCAGCGCGAATGCAAGGCCCGCGCCCGCCGCATAGACGGTAAAGGCGGCGACAAGGGGGCCGTTCCCGCGGCGGTGCGTGCCGGGAAGGTCGGGGGCGGGGGTGCCGCGGAGCATGCGGGACAGGGTGGCGTCGCGGTCGATTACGTGATGCTTCAGGGCTCCTGCGATATGCAGCACGACCGACGCCGCGAGGACCTTGGTGAAAACCCAATGCGCGCTGGCCGCAAGATGGGCCACCGTTTCAGACTTGGGTACGAGCGGAAGGCCCTGACCCAGGGGCCAGAGGATCGGCGCAAAACCTTCGGTCGCGGCGTGCTGAATCCAGCCTGACAGGGGGACGATCACCAGCGACAGGTACAGCGTCCAGTGGACAACCTCGGCGGCCAGCGTCTCGGCCCGCCGCTCGGGGTGCAGGGGCACGGGGTGGGCCTGGGTCAGCGCCCAGAGGATGCGGGCCAGCGCCACGAAGAAAGCGGCGATCCCGACGGTCTTGTGCAGCGAGAAGACCTGTGCCTTCCAAGCCAGCGCGGCGCCGGTGTCGTAGGGCAGGTTGTTGGCATAAAGACCCAAGGGGATCGCTGTCAGGATCAGCAGCGCGGTCAGCCAGTGAAGGGATCGTGCGACGGTGCCGTAGGTAGCGGGGGTGTTTGAAATGGACATGTGTCGCCCTCGGCTGTTTGATTTCGTCACAGGTAATTCGGATCGAGCCCTTGGGGAACGCCGCGCGGTCGCACATCTGTTGTGCGTGGCGCGCCCGCACGATATGGGGCCGGAAAGCAGGGAGATGTGCGCATGAGCCGAGCATTCGTGTTTCCGGGGCAGGGGGCGCAGACCGTTGGGATGGGCCGCGCGCTTGCCGACGCCTGGCCCGAAGCGCGCGCCGTGTTCGACGAGGTCGATGCAGCCCTTGGGCAGCGGCTGTCGGCCCTGATCTGGGAGGGCGATATCGAGACGCTGACCCTGACCGAGAACGCGCAGCCGGCGCTGATGGCGACGTCGATCGCCGCGCTTCGGGCACTGGAGGCCGAAGGGATGGGGATTGCGGGCGCCTCGTTCGTGGCGGGGCATTCCTTGGGCGAGTATTCGGCACTGTGTGCCGCCGGGGCGCTGACGCTGGCGGATACGGCGCAGTTGCTGCGCACGCGGGGTCAGGCGATGCAGGCGGCGGTGCCGGTGGGGGTGGGGGCGATGGCGGCGCTGCTCGGCCTTGACTATGCGCAGGCGTCCGAGGTCGCGGCCGAGGCGGCGCAGGGGCAGGTGTGTCAGGCCGCGAACGACAACGATCCGGCGCAGGTGGTGGTCAGCGGCCACAGGGCGGCGGTGGAGCGGGCGCTGGAGATTGCCAGGGCCAAGAGGGCCAAGCGGGCGATCCTGCTGCCGGTCAGCGCGCCGTTCCATTGCGCGCTGATGCAGCCCGCTGCGGCGGTGATGGCCGAGGCGCTGGCGGCGGTGACGGTTTCCGCCCCCGTGGTGCCGGTGGTGGTAAACGTCCGGGCCGAAGCGGTGACCGAGCCGGATCGCATCCGCGACCTGCTGGTGGCGCAGATCACGGGTGCGGTGCGCTGGCGCGAGAGCATTGAGTGGATGGTTCGCGCGGGCGTAACCGAGTTCTGGGAGATCGGCGCTGGAAAAGCCTTGTCGGGGATGATCCGGCGGATTGCAAAGGACGCAGAAACCCGCGCAATCGGTCTGCCGGATGACGTTGCGGCAGCAAAGGTCTAGAGGATCGGCAACGGCTTGCCACCCGAAAGCCATGTCCCAAAGAGCATCTTTCAAAGCGCTTTCGACGCGGTTAGCGAGGGCAAACGCTGTCAAGGCGTCGGCGGCCGGATCGGGCTGCACGCAAACGGGGGGAAGTGAACATGTTCGATCTGACAGGGAAATGCGCCCTGGTCAC
>CAZVIS010000169.1:0-1559 GCA_964627355.1 uncultured Rhodobacterales bacterium | reverse complement strand
ATGAGCGACATCGCCGACCGCGTGAAGAAGATCGTCGTCGAGCATCTGGGGGTCGAGGATGACAAGGTGACCGAGAACGCCTCGTTCATCGATGACCTTGGCGCGGACAGCCTTGACACGGTCGAGCTGGTCATGGCGTTCGAAGAGGAATTCGGGATCGAGATCCCGGACGATGCGGCCGAAACCATCCAGACCTTCGGCGACGCGGTGAAGTTCATCTCGGAAGCCCAGGCCTGAGGGTCTGACGCCAAAGCCGAGATGAAGGGGCGCCCTGCCGGGGCGCCTTTTTCATTGGCGCTTGTGCGACTGCGTTGTCGCGAGTTGATGCAAGCGAGCCTTTGCGGCAGGCGCCACCGCCTTGGTTGCACGATGTGACATCGCCGTGTATCAGGCGGACCGGGCTGGAGCCGGGCTTGGGGGTCTTTCATGCGTCGTGTTGTCGTTACGGGTCTGGGAATGGTCACGCCGCTAGCCAGCGGGGTCGAGGCAACCTGGAGCCGTCTGCTGGCCGGACAGTCGGGCGCGCGGACGATCACGCGCTTTGATGCCACGAACGTGGTGACGAAGTACGCCTGCGAGGTTCCCTACGGCGACGGCAGTGACGGGACCTTCAATCCGGACGAATGGATGGAACCGAAGGACCGCCGCAAGGTCGATGACTTCATTCTGTACGGGATGGCTGCCGCGACGCAGGCGGTGACGGATTCCGGCTGGGTTCCGGCGACCGAGGAAGAGCGCTGCCGCACCGGCGTGATGATCGGGTCGGGGATCGGGGGTTTGAACTCGATTGCCGAGACGGCGGTCCTCATCAAGGAAAAGGGGCCGCGCCGGGTATCGCCCTTCTTCATTCCAGGTGCGCTTATCAATCTGGTGTCGGGGCAGGTCTCGATCCGCTTCGGCTTCAAGGGGCCGAACCATGCGGTGGTTACGGCCTGCTCTACGGGCGCACATGCCATCGGGGATGCGGCGCGGCTGATCCAGTGGGACGACGCGGACGTGATGATTGCGGGCGGCACGGAAAGCCCGATCAGCGAGATCGGCATCGCAGGCTTCAACGCCTGCAAGGCTTTGTCCACTAAGCGCGCCGACGATCCCGCGAGGGCCAGCCGCCCATATGACGCGGACCGTGACGGCTTCGTGATGGGCGAGGGCGCAGGCGTGGTGGTATTGGAAGAGTACGAGCACGCGAAGGCGCGTGGCGCGAAGATTTATGCCGAGGTTCTGGGCTATGGCATGTCTGGCGACGCCTATCACATAACCGCGCCCTCTGAGGATGGCGAAGGCGGCTTCCGGTCGATGCAGATGGCGCTGAAACGGGCGGGACTGCAGCCGTCGGCGGTAGACTACATCAACGCGCACGGCACCTCGACGATGGCGGACACGATCGAGCTTGCTGCGGTGGAGCGGCTTTTGGGCAATGCGGCGGCGACGGCCACGATGAGCTCGACCAAGTCGAGCATTGGGCATTTGCTGGGCGCGGCGGGGTCGGTCGAGGCGATCTTCTGTGTGCTGGCGCTGCGCGATCAGGTGGCGCCGCCGACGATCAACCTGGACAATCC
>CAZVIS010000168.1:0-6905 GCA_964627355.1 uncultured Rhodobacterales bacterium | reverse complement strand
ACATGCGCCGCCGCCCCCGGCCCCACCACCCGTAGCCGCGTGAAGCCCGGCAGGTCGAGCACGCCGACCCCATCCCGCACCGCCGCACATTCCGCCGCAATCCGCGCCTCCCACGACCCCTTGCGCCCCCAGGTCTGCGTCGCCTCCCAGGACAGGTCATCGCCGGGCCGAGCAAACCACTCCGCCCGCTCCCACCCGTTGTAGGGCGCCATCACCCCGCCCAGAGCCTTGACCCTATCATGCACCGGCGACAGCCGCCGGTCCGGCCCCGCAGGCCACCGGGCCATCGGGAAATGCATCCCGTATTCGTGGCCATAGACCTCCTGCCCCTTGGCGACGAGGTAGTCGTGATCCTCCCAGCCGGTGAAGCGGCGCGGATCGCAGGACCACATGTCCCACTCGGTCCCGCCCTCCGTCACCCACTCTGCCAAAACCTTACCCGCGCCCCCGGCCTGACAGATGCCAAAGGTGAACACGCAAGCCTCGAACGCATTCGGCATCCCCGGCATCGGCCCGATGAGGGGGTTGCCGTCGGGCGTATAGGGGATCGGCCCGTTGATAACCTTGGTCAGGTTCGCTTGCGCGAGCAAAGGCACCCGCGCCATCGCGTCGTTGATGTACCACTCCAGCCGGTCCAGATCGTCGGGGAAGAGCTGGAAGGCAAAGTCCTTGGGCATCGGATCATCCGGCGTCGCCCAATGCGCCCGGCAAGGGTTCTCATAGGGGCCGAGGTTGAAGCCCATCTTCTCCTGCCGCAGGTAGTAGGAACTGTCCACATCGCGCAGCAAAGGCAGCTTGTGCCCCTCGGCCTTCGTCCAGGCCTCCAACTCGGGGATCGTGTCGAACAGCAGATACTGATGGCTCATCACCATCATCGGCACGCGCCGCCCGAACATCGCCCCCACCTCGACAGCCCGGTAGCCCGCCGCGTTCACCACAACCTCGGCCCGCACCTCGCCCTTGGGCGTCTCCAGCACCCAGAGGCCGCCCTCCCGCCGCACCCCTGTCACCGGACAGAACCGCTCCACCCGCGCGCCCATCCCCCGCGCGCCCTTGGCCAGCGCCTGCGTCAACTGCGCCGGATCGATGTCCCCGTCATAGGGATCATAAAGCGCCCCGGTCAGGTCATGCGTCTCCAGAAACGGATACCGCCCCCGGATCTCGTCAGGGTCCAGCAGCGCCAGATCCATCCCCTGATACCGCCCCATCCCCACGACCCGCGCAAACTCCTGCCGCCGCTCCTTCGAATGCCCCAGCCGTACCGACCCCGTGACGTGGTAATTCATCGGGTAATCGACCTCGGCCCCGAGGCCCCGGTACAGCCCCGCCGAATAGCGCTGCATGTTCATGATCGACCAGGATGCGCTGAACGTCGGCACGTTCCCCGCCGCATGCCAGGTGGACCCGCTCGTCAGCTCATTGGACTCCAGAAGCAGCGCATCCGTCCACCCCGCCTTCGCCAGATGATAGAGACAAGAGGCCCCCACGGCCCCGCCCCCGATCACCACCACCCGCACATGCCCCGGCAGTTCGCCCATCACCAACCCCGCTCAATCCGTACCCATCATCGGCCCCCAAGCCCCCGCTTTCAATTCGACGCCGATGCAGCTATTGATCGAAGACGCCGATCAGACTTCATCTTGGTCCAAGTATCCCGGGGGTCCGGGGGCTGGCCCCCGGTTCCCAAACCCATGCACCCTGACCAGATCACCACCTTCCTCGACCTCGCCGACAGCCGCAGCTTCCACCGCACGGCCGAACGCCTCGGGATCACGCAATCCACCGTCTCGGCCCGCATCGCGGGGCTTGAGGCGGCGCTGAGCACGCGCCTTTTCACCCGCAGCCGCGCAGGCGCCCACCTCACGACCGAAGGCCTCAAGTTCGCCCCTCATGCCCGCGCCCTGCGCCACGCCTTTGCCGAGGCCGCGCGCTCCGTCACGCCCACCGGCGAGGCTGCGGTCAGCCTTCGTATCGGCATCCAGACCGACCTCGCCGCACATCGTCTGGGCGACTGGATGGAGGGGTTCCGCCGCGCGCTCCCCGACGTCGCCTTCTATGTGGAACCCGACTATTCCGCCCAGATGTGCCGCGATCTGGCCGAGGGAAGGCTCGACTTCGCCGTCCTCTACACCCCCCACCCCGCACCCGACCTGCACTTCACCACACTGGGAGAGGCCCGCTACCGCCTCATCTCGACCCATGCCGAGCGCTTGGCCGAGATCGACCCCAAGCGCACCATCCGCGCCAACTACGCCCCCGCCTTCGCCACCGCGCAGTCCCAGATCCTGCCCGGCATCGACGAGGCCCCCCTCGCCTCCGGCCAATCGGCAGCGGTGATGGCCCTGCTCTCCACGCTCGGCGGCTCGGCCTATGTGCTGGAAAGCGGCCCGCCCGCAGCCCCCTTCCGCTGGATCGCCGATGCCGCAGCCATCGGGCAGCCCGTCCACGCGGCCACGCACCTGCGCCACCGCACCACCCCCATGCATCGCGCCCTCCTGCGCATCATGCAGCGCCAGTTCGCCCGGTGACTCCCGCCAATTTGATTAAAATTTGCTTTCTTTTGCCCTTAAATATCCCACGGGGGTGTTGGGGGTGTGAAACCCCCAACTCCGACGGCTCACCCTAGATCACCGTCCGCATCCGGTACCCCGGCGCGTGCAACAGCCGCACCCAGGTCACCGGCGCGGCTTCCGTCCGCGTCACCCGCTCCACCGCGAACAGCGCCGCGCCCACAGCGCAGCCCAGAAGCCGCGCCTCCTCTGCCCCCGCTGCCTCGGCCGAAAAGCAGATCTCCCCCGTCGCATAGGGCACCGTGGACAAAAGCCACTCGTTCACCGTCACCCGCGTCAGGTCCGGCAAGTCTCCCGGCACCGCCGCCGGGTTCAGCCAGCGCCGCTCCAGCGCAAAGGGCGCCCCATCCGCACGATGCAGCGTCTCGATGAAATGCAGCGGTCCCGGCGCCGCCAATGCCGCCATGACCTCCGCCGGGGGCACCGCCTGCCGATAGCCCAGAAGATCAAAGGAATGCACCCGGCCGGACGCCTCGACCTCGGTCCGCAGCACCGGGATGGACAGGACCGCCCGCCGCGCGGCCCCCATGGCCACCCGCGTCCCCGCGCGCCTCCGCCGCTCCACAAGCCCCGCCTCGGCCAGATCCCGCAGCGCCCGGTTCACTGTCGCGCGCGCCACGCCATAGCCCTGCGCCAGCGCCTCCTCCCCTGGGATCAGGTCGCCGGGCCTCCACTCACGCGCCTCGATCCGCGCCCGGATCGCCGCGCGGATATCCTCCCACCCGCTCACATCCGCGACCGCAGGCGCACCATCGTCGCGCGGAAGGCCCCCTCGACCGCATCGCGCGCGACATGCCGCCCGCCCTGCACCATCACCCGCCCGGCGCTCCACACGTCGCGGACCAGTGGACTGCGCGCAGCAAAGATCCAGGCGTCGAGGATCTCGTCCCCCTCGGCGCCCCCGATCTCGATGCTGGCGCTGTCCAGCGCCACCAGATCCGCCCAGTGCCCTGCCGCGATCGCCCCCGTCTTGCGCCCCGCCGCCTGCGCGCCCCCGGCCAGAATGGCATCATAGAGCGCCCGCCCCGTGGACTGCCCCGGGTCCGCCATCACCGCCCGCGACCGGTCCCGAAGGCGCTGCCCATACTCCAGAACCCGCAGCTCATCCGTCAGCGAGATCAGCACGTTGCTGTCCGTCCCCACGCCGAACCGCCCCCCCGCCGCGCGAAAGGCCGCGCCGTTGAAGATGCCGTCGCCCAGGTTCGCCTCGGTCACCGGGCACAAGCCCGCCACCGCGCCGGACTGCGCCAGACCGACCGTCTCGGCTTCCGTCATTTGCGTCGCATGGATCAGGCACCAGCGTCGATCCACCGGCGCATTGTCCAGCAGCCATTCCACCGGCCGCGCGCCCCGCGCCGCCAGAACCTCATCCACCTCGGCCACCTGCTCGGCCACATGGATATGCACCGGGGTCTTGGGCAGGATCGTCGCCACCCGCTCCAGCCCCTCCGCCGTCACCGCCCGCAACGAATGCGGCGCCACCCCCAGAACCCCGTCCGGCGGTTGCCGCTCGATCCGCCCCATCAGGTGGGCAAAGCCTGTCAGGTCATTGCCGAACCGCCTCTGCCCGCCCTCCAGCGCCCGTCCATCGCAGCCACCCGTCTGGTACAGCACCGGCAGCAGCGTCATGCCGATGCCGGTCCGCTCGGCCGCGGCCAGAATGCGGTTCGCCATCTCGCCCCGGTCGTCATAGGGCTGACCGCCGGGCTGGTGGTGCAGATAGTGGAATTCGCAGACGCTCGCGAACCCCGCCTCGGCCATTTCGACATAGGCCATCTCGGCAATCGCCCCCATGTCGTCCGGCGTCAGCAGATCGACAAAGCGGTACATCACCTCGCGCCAGGACCAGAAGTCGTCCTTGGCCCCCCGCCGCTCGGCCCGCCCGGCAAAGCCCCGCTGAAAGGCGTGGGAGTGCAGGTTGACCGGCGCGGGCAGCAGGCACCCCACCCGCTGGCCCCGGGCCGAGACGTTCGAAGTGGTGCGCTTGATGACGCCCTTCTCGATCTCGACCGCGACCCGCTCGGCCCAGCCTTCCGGCAGAAGGGCCCTCGCGGCCCAGATCACCTCGGTCATCCCATCCCCCGCTTGACGCTTCGATTATGTATATACATATTTGCCGCGTTCCCGGGGGCCATGCAATGATTCTCACCCATGCCACGCTGGCCACGATGACAGGCGGATACGGGCTGATCCGCAAGGCCGCCGTGGTGGTCGAGGGGGATCGGATCGTCTGGGCCGGGCCGATGGCCGACCTGCGGGCAAAGGGCGAAGCCCATGATCTGGGGGGAAAACTCGTCACGCCCGCCCTCATCGACTGCCACACCCACCTCGTCCACGCAGGCTCCCGCGCGGCCGAGTTCGAGGCGCGGCTGAACGGCGCCACCTATGCCGAGGTCGCGGCGGCCGGGGGCGGCATCCTCTCCACCGTCCGCGCCACGCGCGCGGCGTCCGAGGACGATCTCGTCGCCCGCGCCCTGCCCGCCCTCGACGCGATGATCGCCGGGGGCGCGGCCACCATCGAGGTGAAATCCGGCTATGGCCTGACCGTCGCGGACGAACTGAAACTCCTCCGCGCCGCCCGCCGCCTTGGCACCCTCCGCCCCGTGCGTATCCTGACCACCCACCTCGCCGCCCACGCCATCCCGCCCGAATACAAGGGCAACGCGGATGCCTACATCGACGAAGTCGCCCTCCCCTCCCTCCACGCCGCCCATGCCGAGGGGCTGATCGACGCCGTGGACGCCTTCTGCGAGGGGATCGCCTTCTCCCCGGCCCAGGTGGACCGCGTTTTCACCGCCGCCCGTGCCCTCGCCCTGCCGGTGAAGCTCCACGCCGAACAACTGTCGAACCTCCATGGCGCAGCCCTCGCCGCCCGCCACGGCGCCCTCTCCGCCGACCACCTCGAATACCTCGATGACCCCGGCGCTGCCGCCATGGCCGCCGCAGGCACGGTCGCCGTGATCCTGCCCGGCGCCTTTTATACCCTGCGCGAGACGCAGGCCCCCCCGATCGAAACACTTCGACGCCACAAAGTCCCGATGGCCGTCGCCACCGACTTCAACCCCGGCTCCTCCCCCATGACCTCGCTGACCCTTGCGATGAACATGGCCTGCACCCTGTTCCGCCTGACGCCCGAGGAAGCGCTCCTCGGCACCACCGCCCACGCCGCCCGCGCCTTGGGCCTGAGCGATCGGGGCCGCATCGCGCCGGGGATGCTGGCCGACCTTGCCATCTGGGACACCGACCACCCCGCCGACCTCAGCTGCCGTATCGGCTCGACCCCCCTGACCCGCATCTTCGGAGGTGACCTTGGAAACGCTTGAACCCGGGGCCACCACGCTCGCCCAACTTGAACGCCTCTACCGCGAGGGCATCGCCGCCCGGCTGTCGGAAAGCGCCCGCAAGCCCGTCGAAGCCGCCGCCGCCCGCATCGCGGAAGCTGCTGCCGGAACCGAAGCCGTCTATGGCGTCAACACCGGCTTCGGCAAGCTCGCCTCCCTCAAGATCGCCCCGCAAGACACGGCGAAACTGCAAGAAAACCTGATCCTGTCGCATTGCTGCGGGGTGGGCGACCCGATGCCCGAACCCGTCGCCCGCCTGATGATGGCCCTGAAACTGCTGTCTCTGGGTCGCGGCGCCTCCGGCGTCCGGTGGCAGATCATCGCCCTCCTCGAAGGCATGCTCGCCGCAGGAATCACCCCAGTCATCCCCGCCCAGGGCTCCGTCGGCGCCAGCGGCGACCTTGCGCCGTTGGCCCACATGACCGCCGCGATGATCAGCCACGGTCAGGCGACCCACGCCGGTCACATCAAGCCTGCCGCCCAAGCGCTTGGCGACGCTGGTCTTTCCCCCGTCTCCCTTGGCCCCAAGGAAGGCCTCGCCCTCATCAACGGCACACAGTTCTCCACCGCCTACGCCCTCGCCGGACTCTTCGACGGCTGGCGCGCGGCACAGACGGCGCTCGTCACCTCGGCCCTCTCCACCGACGCCATCATGGGCTCCACCGCCCCCCTCCACCCCGAGATCCACGCCCTGCGCGGCCACGCAGGACAGATCGAGGCCGCGGCCTTCCTCCGCGCCCTCCTCGACGGCTCCGAAATCCGCGAAAGCCACCGCGAGGGTGACACCCGCGTGCAGGACCCCTACTGCATCCGCTGTCAGCCTCAGGTCACCGGCGCCGCGATGGACGTCCTGCGCATGGCGGCCCGGACGCTGGAGATCGAAGCCAACGCCGCCACCGACAACCCCCTCGTCCTGCAGGACGGCCAGATCGTCAGTGGCGGCAACTTCCACGCCGAACCCGTGGGCTTCGCCGCCGACATGATCGCGCTGGCC
>CAZVIS010000167.1:4560-6913 GCA_964627355.1 uncultured Rhodobacterales bacterium | reverse complement strand
ATGCAGCCTTCGGTCCAGTCGCCGCGGCGGCCCTTGAAGCGGCTGTAGCCGTGGATGAAGATATCCCCGCCGGGCGATTTCCCTGCTGCTTCCGCAAAGGCCCTGTCCGCCTCGTTGGGATAATTTATGCCAAGCGACAGGTGAAAGCTGCTGTTCGGATTGCGCCGGTCAATGAAGTAGGCACCTTCGGGGGTCTTGCCGTCGCCCTCGAACTGCTTGTGCCCCGCCGGCATGCGGCCCAGGTCCACGTCAAAGGCACGCAGCACCTCGGTTTCGTGGATCAGCCACATGCGCCGGTCGCTCTTGTCCACGATGATCTGGGTTACCGCCGGGCCGCGGTAGGTCTTGAACTTGGACCCGCCGCAGGCCGAAAGGCCCATGGCGAGGACCAGCAAGAAAAGGATCCGCACTACCCGCATGCCTGTCACCCGTCTGACGCGAGGTTTCTGCAGCCCATAGCGCAAGCCGGGGCGGCTGCCTAGCGGCAACACGTCTCAGATGCGCGAGAACCGGGACACAAGCTCGACATGCGGGGACCAGCGGAACTGATCTACGGGTTGGACCCAATCAAGGCGGTAGCCGCCTTGCGTCAGGATCCGTGCGTCGCGGGCAAAGGTGGCGGGGTTGCACGAGACCATGGCGATGACGGGGACGCGGGAGGCGGAAAGGGTCTCCACCTGCGCCTCTGCCCCCGCGCGGGGCGGGTCGATCACCACGGCGTCGAAAGGGCGAAGGTCGTCGGGTTCGAGGGGGCGGCGGAAGAGGTCGCGCGTCTCGGTGACGACGCGGTGCAGGCCGGGGGTGGCACGCCACGCCTTGTCGAGCGCGGCCAGCATCGGTGCCTCGCCCTCCACCGCATGAACCTCGGCGTGCTGCGACAGCGGCAGGGTGAAGGTCCCGCATCCGGCGAAAAGGTCGGCGATGCGGCGGGCGTCACCGATGGCCTCGGTCACGCCCGCCAGAAGGGATGCCTCGCCATGCGGGGTCGCCTGAAGGAAGGCTCCTGGCGGTGGCGTCACCCGCGCCGGACCCATCGCCTGCACGGGGTGGGACCGCAGCGCCACCGTCTCGCCCTGCCACGTCAGCCGCGCAATCCCGTGCGTCTCGGCCAACCGCGCAAGGTCCAGCCGCAGCGCACTATCCAGCGGCTTGCCCCCCGTCACCACCACATCCGGTCCGCCCGGGCTGCTGGTCACGGTCAGGGACAGTTCCGCCGTCCGCGAACCGCCCGTCTGCGTCAGCGCCTCCAGCCCCGGCAGGGTCGCCATGACATCTGGGTGCAGAAGCTGGCACTGCGGGACGGGGATCAGGGTGTCCGAGGCGCGGGCGTGAAAGCCGAGGAGCGCCCCCCCTTTGGTCCGGCGTGCCGACAGCGTGGCGCGACGGCGGCTGCGGGGCGGAGAGGTGAGGATGGGGCGGATCGGGGCGGAAAGGCCCTGCGCTGCCAGCGCGCCCTTTACGATGCCCTCTTTCCACCGGGCGACCAAAGGATCGCTCGCATGCTGCATGGTGCAGCCGCCGCAGGTGCGGGCGTGGGGGCAGGGCGGCTTTACCCGATCCGCCACCGGCGTCACGATCCGCACATTCTCCAGCCGGTCGCCGGCAAGGTCGCCCTCGACCTCTTCCCCCGGCAGGGTGCGAGGCACGAAAATACCCCCCGCGATCCCGTCGCCGAGGTGCCCCAGACGCTCGACCGTAACCCTCACTCGGCGGCCTCTTCGACACCGATGAAGCCGCCCGACTGCCGGTGCCAGTAGCGCGCATAGAGGCCGCCCTGCCGCAGCAACACCTCATGCGGGCCGTCCTCGACGATCCGGCCGTCGTCCATCACCACGATGCGGTCCATTGCCGCGATGGTGGACAGGCGGTGCGCGATGGCGAGGACGGTCTTGCCCTGCATCACGCGGTCGAGGCTTTCCTGAATGGCCGCCTCGACCTCGGAATCCAGCGCCGAGGTCGCCTCGTCCAGCACCAGGATCGGCGCGTCCTTCAGGATGGTGCGGGCCAGGGCGATCCGCTGCCTCTGCCCGCCCGACAGCTTTACCCCCCGCTCACCGAGGTAAGCGTCATAGCCCTTGCGGCCCTGATGGTCCTGCATCTGCGCGATGAAGACATCCGCTTCGGCGGCCCTCGCAGCCTCTGCCACCTCGGCATCGCTCGCATCCGGGCGGCCATAGCGGATGTTGTCGCGGGCGGAGCGGTTGAACATCGCGGTGTCCTGCGTGACCATGCCGATCTGGCGGCGCAGGCTCTCTTGGGTCACGTCCCGCACATCCTGCCCGTCGATCAGCACGCGGCCCTTTTCGGTGTCGTAGAGCCGCAGAAGCAGTGACACCAGCGTCGATTTCCCGGC
>CAZVIS010000167.1:0-4460 GCA_964627355.1 uncultured Rhodobacterales bacterium | reverse complement strand
AGCGGCCTCAGCACCAGATAGAACAGGACGAAACTCGCCAGCAGCCACAGGTGATCGGCAAAGAACGTCGCGGGCCCCGAGGCCAGCGCCGCGTCGATCACCCAGCCGAGCAGAAGGGCCGAGACCACCTCGGTCACTCCTGCCACGCCCGAAATGACGCCCGCAACCCAGAGCATCGGCCACGACCCCTTGAGGCACCACCGTACGAAAAGCCAGAGCTTCTGCGGCGGAGCGCCGTCAGCATGGGCGAAGGCGTCGATGGCATCGCCCAGTCGGATCAGGGCCTTCATTCGGCGGCTTCCTCCAGCCCGATGAACCCGCCCGACTGGCGCGCCCAGAAGCGGGCATATAGGCCGTCGCGCGCGATAAGCTCGGCATGCGTGCCGATTTCCGCCACGGCACCATCGTCCAGCACCACGATCCGGTCCATCGCCGCGATGGTGGACAGGCGGTGCGCGATGGCGATCACCGTCTTGCCCTCCATCACGCCGAAGAGAGTTTCCTGGATCGCTGCCTCGACCTCTGAATCCAGTGCCGAGGTCGCCTCGTCCAAAATCAGGATCGGCGCGTCCTTCAGGATCACCCGCGCAAGGCCGATCCGCTGGCGTTGTCCGCCCGACAGCTTCACCCCCCGTTCGCCCACTTGCGCATCGTATCCGGTGCGGCCCTGCGGGTCCTGCAGCGCAAGAATGAACTCATGCGCCTCGGCCCGCTTGGCGGCGGCGAGCATCTGGTCCTCGGTAGCATCGGGGCGACCGTACAGAATGTTGTCACGGACCGAGCGGTGGAGCAGCGAGCTGTCCTGCTGCACCATGCCGATCTGGCGGCGAAGCGAGTCCTGTGTCACCCCGGCGATGTCCTGCCCGTCGATCAGGATCCGACCACCCTCGCAATCGTAAAACCGCAGCATCAGCTTCACCAGCGTGGACTTGCCCGCGCCCGATCGACCGACAACGCCGATCCGCTCTCCCGGCCGGATGGTCAGGTTGATCCCGCGAAGGCCACCCGAGCCACGCCCGTAATGGTGCTGCACTCCTTCCATCACGATCTCGCCCTTCGTCAGGGCCAGGGTCGCGGCAGTAGGGCGGTCCACAAGACCGATGGGTTGTGTGATGGTTTCCATGCCTTCCTGCACGACGCCAAGGTTCTGGACCAGCGAGGTTGTCGCCCACATGATCCAGTAGGTCATGTTGTTGAGCCGCAGGACCAACGCCGCCGCCGCAGCCACGGTTCCGACACTCGCCTGCCCCTGATACCACAGCAGGATCGCCCACCCGCAGACCGACACGATGAGTGCGCCATTCAAGAGCGTCAGCATCACGTCCATCTTCGTGATGATCCGCATTTCCTTGAAGAACATCTGGCGCGCGTTCTCGATCGACTCGGTCGCGTAGTCCATCTCGCGGTCGTGATGCGCGAAAAGCTTGACCGAATGGATGTTCGTATAGGCATCGACCACACGCCCCGTGATGGCCGAGCGTGCGTCAGACGACGCCGTCGCCGCAGGTCCCGCCCGCCGCAACGTCCAGCGGACCAGTGCCATGTAGGCCGCGAACCAGATCGCCAGCGGCAGGATCAGGCGCGCATCGGCCTCTCCCAGCACCGCTGCCGCGCCAAGGATCGTCACCAGCGCAAAGGCCACCGCGTCGAAAGTCTGGAACACCGCCTCGCTTGCTGCCGGGGGGGTCTGCATGATGCGGTTGGCGATGCGGCCCGCAAAATCGCTTTCGAACCAGCCGACCGGCTGGCGCAGGACATGGCGGTGCGAGCGGAAGCGCATCATCGTGCCGAAATTCGGCAGGATCGTGTTGTGCAGAAGGGCGACATGCACCCCCGACAGGACCGGCCGCACGATCAGGATGAGGAAGGCCACGATCAGGATCTCGGTCCCGTGCGAGGCCCAGACGGCGGCGGGCGCGTCGGCGGCCAGAAGGTCCACCATCCGCCCCACATACCAGATCAGCGCAACGTCAAAGCTGCCCACGATCAGCGACGAGACCGCCGTGAACGCAAAAACATGACGGAACGGGACGATATAGCCCTTCAGGAACGGCCAGAGCTTTCGGGGCGGCGAATCGGTCTGCGGGTAGGGCCCGTAGGGATCGACCAGATTTTCGAAGAAGCGGAACATGGAGATGCCCTTTCGAGCGTATCTAGAACGGCGGTGAGGAGGGGCGAGGGGGCTTTTGAGGCCGCCCGCACGGGATCGGCCTGTCAGAAGCGAGGCGTGATGATCCCGTTCTCCATGTCGTTCTCCATCCAGTTCGCGGGCGTCATACCGCAGCCGCCCGGGGAAGTCACGCCCCGGAAAGTAGGTCCTCGCGCGTCTTCCACAGATTTGACAGCAGCCACTCCGCCTCGAGTTCCTTCAGCCGCGCGCCGAGGGCGGGGCCTTGCAGGGCGGGCATCAGGTCGGCGGCGGTGACGGGGAATGAGGCTGCAGCGCCTCGGGCGACCTCTAGCGCCCAGCCATCCGGCAGCGGCGTTTCCAGCAGCGCCGCGCGCAGAAGGACGGCGTCCGCACCGCGCGCCGCGCCCAGCTTCCAGCCGAGCACGGCGGGTGAGGCCATGTCGCCAACGGCCTGCCGCAGCGCCGCGAGATCCTTCGCCTCGGCCCGCGAGAGGCGCAGGCGCGCTTCGGCGTCCTCTCCACCAAGGGCGGCCAGACGGCGCAGCCAGTCGGGGCCAACGGGTTCCAGGTGGATCAGGGGGGCAAGGGCGCGGGGGTCGGCGCCGGGCAGGACGCGGGAGAGGATGCCGGATTGTGCCATGCTGGCCACAGCGGGGGCGGGGTTGGCGGCAGAGAGCAGCTTGCGCATCTCGGCGCCGATCCGTTCCCGCGACAGAGCGTCGATGCCCGCCGCCCCAGCGGTACAGGCGGCAAGGCCCTCGGGATCGAGGCCGTCGCCGCCATACCACGCGTGGAAGCGGAAGAAGCGCAGGATTCGCAGGTGATCCTCGCCGATCCGGGCGGTGGGGTCTCCGACGAAGCGGACACGGGCCGCGAGAAGGTCGGGGAGGCCACCGAGGGGGTCGATCACCTCGCCGTCCGGCGTCGCGTAGAGCGCGTTCATCGTGAAATCGCGACGCGCGGCGTCGGCGGCGATGTCGTCGGTGAAGGCGACGGTGGCGTGGCGTCCATCCGTCTCGACATCGCGGCGGAAGGTGGTGACTTCGTGGGGGATGCTGTCCGACACCACGGTCACCGTGCCGTGGTCGATCCCGGTCGGGACGGCGCGGAGGCCTGCTCGTTCGACCGCCTCGATCACTTGCACGGGAAGGGCATCCGTCGCCATATCCACGTCGCCCACAGGCTGGCCCAGAAGCGCATTCCGGACCGCCCCGCCGACAAACAGCGCCCGATGCCCCACCCCCGTCAATGCAGCACAAACCGCCTGCGTTGCGGGGCGGCGGCGCCAGTCGCCATCCACCCTCACGGCGCCATCCCCGCCGCCAGCCCCCGCAGGATCCCCGCTGTTGCGCCCCAGATGTAATACGGTCCCCACGGCACCGCATAGTAGCGACGCCACGCCCCCCGCCAGCGCCGCCGCTCGATCCGGTAGTTTGCGGGGTCGGCAAGGTAGTCCAGCGGCACGGTGAACACCTCCTCCACCTCGCCCGCCTCTGGCCGCGCAACGAAAGGCGCTATGACCAGTGCCAGCACGGGTGTCACCAGAAAGCACGTCACCGTCTCATGCGCCGGAAGATGCCCCAGCACCTGCACCAAGGCCGGATCCAGCCCGATCTCCTCGCGCGCCTCGCGCAGCGCCGCGGCTTCAGGCCCCGCATCGCCCGGATCCACCTTGCCGCCCGGAAAGGCGATCTGGCCGGGGTGATGCTTTAGCCCCGAGGCGCGCTTGGTCAGGATCACACGGCCATCCTGCACGGCCACCAGTACCCCGGCAGGGCGCAGGACACGCCCCTCGGGCAACACCGTCCCGGGATTGAGGTCGAAATCGGACGAGGGCACCGCGCCGCGTTCGATCGCGCGGCGCAGCGCCTCAGTCACCATTCACCGCCGCCTTCGCCTCGAACCCCACCGTCGCGGGGTCGAGCGTGTAATGCGCGCCGCAGAACTGGCAGTCAGCGGTCACGGTGCCCTCGGCGGTCGTCATGTAGGCGATGTCCTTGGCCGAATAGATCGACAGGGACTGCCGTACCTTGTCTTCCGAGCAGGAACAGCCGAACCGGACCGGCTGTGCGTCGAACACGCGCGGCTCTTCCTCATGGAACAGGCGCACGAGCAGGTCGGTCGGCGCGATGGAAGGGCCCACAAGCTCGAGATCCTCGACAGTGTCGAGCAGGACGTTGGCGCGGGTCCAGTTCTCGCCCTCATCGCCCGACAGGATGTCGGCATGGGTCAGCAACCCGTCCTCGCCGGTCGGTGCGCCCTGGGCAAAGGGGCTGGCCTTGGGCATGTGCTGCAGCATCACACCGCCCGCGCGCCAGACCTGATCCTC
>CAZVIS010000166.1:2022-6932 GCA_964627355.1 uncultured Rhodobacterales bacterium | reverse complement strand
ATGATCGAGAAATGGCGGGCCGAGGGGCGAATCTGACGCAGGTTTGACTGCCATCGCCTAGGCGGGCGGCCGGCCCGCCGGTATCGTTCTAGACAACGCAAAGAGGACTGCATGACCCGGCTGCGCCTAGCTCTTTTCGGCCTCGCCCTGTTTCTGGGCCTGCCCGCCCTTGCCGGTGACCGGGTGGCGCTGGTAATCGGGATGGCCGCCTACCAGCATGTCGAACCGCTGGACAACACCGTCAATGACGCCCGCCTGATCGCCGACACCCTGACCGGCATCGGCTTTGACGTCACGCTGGTCACCGACGCGGGCTATCAGGACCTGCGCGCCGCGATGGACAGCTTTGCCTTCCAGTCCGAGACCGCCGACCTTGCCCTGATCTACTTCGCCGGCCACGGGATCGAGGTGCAGGGCGAGAACTATCTGATCCCCGCCGATGCCAACGTGCAGTCGAACCGCGATGTCCAGCGGCAGTCGGTCTCGCTCGACGACCTGCTGGCGACGGTGGACCGGGCGCGGGTCATGCGCATCGTCATCCTCGACAGCTGCCGCAACAATCCCTTCGGAGACGCGCTGGACCTGACCGCCGAGCCGCTGCAGCCGCAGGGGGACGAGGCGACGCGCGGCACCGGCGGCCTTGCCGCGCCCTCGCCCGACCGGGGAACGCTGGTGGCCTTTGCCGCCAAGGACGGGCAGGTGGCGCTGGACGGCACCGGCGGCAACAGCCCCTTTGCGCTGGCCCTTGTCGACAAGATGAAGGTCCCGGGGCTGGAGATCAGCCTGATGTTCCGGCAGGTGCGCGACGCCGTGCTCGACACCACCGCGAACCAGCAGGAACCGCACACCTATGGCTCGCTTTCCGGCGTGCCCTTCTATCTGGCGGGAGAGCCTGACGGGTCCGATCCCCTCGCGGGCGACCTGCGGCAAGCCTGGGCCGCGATCCGCCCCGATCAGGAGACGCAACTTGCCGCCCTGGCCGATCAGGGCGACACCCGGTCTATGCTGGGCCTCGCCTATATGCGCCTGAACCCCGAGGCGGACGGGTTCGATCCCAAGGCCGCCGTCGAATTGCTGAAGCGGGCCGCAGACGCGGGCAGTCCCGAGGCCCAGTTCGAACTGGCCAAGCTTTATGAACAGGGCATCGGCGTCGATCCCGACCCTGCGCTTGCGCTCAGCCTCTACCAGAGGGCCGCAGACCAGGACTTTGCCGACGCCATCAATGATCTTGGGTTCCTGTACTATCAAGGCGGCCTCGGCCTTGCGCCCGATCAGGCGGCGGCGCTGAAACTGTTCGAGAGGGCCGCCGATCTGCGTCACCCGCAAGCCCTGTTCAACGTGGCCGCCCTGATCGACGACGGATTGATCGATGGGAAAGGGGCCGATGCTGCAGCGGGGTATCTTTACGATGCCCTTCGCTCTGGTGCGCGCGATGTGCTTGATCTTCTGACGGAAAGACCGAACATGTTCTCGGTCGGCACGCGCAAGGCCCTGCAGAAACGGCTGTCGGATGCAGGGTTCTATGGCGGCGCGCTTGACGGAAGCTTCGGCCCCGGCACCATCAAGGCCGTGCGGCTGGCATTTGGACTGAACGCCTGACCCGATGTTCCGGCGGGGTGTCGCGCCGGAAACCTGATAGAAGGAATTGCTCGATGACCCATGTTCTCCGTGATTTTGCCAGTCTTTTTGTGATCGTTGCCCTGACCTCGCCTGCCGCCGCTGCCCCCGTGATCGGGCTCGGCTGGCATGACCCGCTGCCGCGGGCCGCACTGGACCTGCCCCTCGTCACCGTCAACTGCGAGGATGAAGAGCCGGCATCCGAGCCCGAATTCGAACCCGAGCCGTCTGGCGAGGAGTCGTTCGGAGAGTTCGCCTCGGCGCAGGACCCGCTTTTCCGCATCTACAAGGCCTGCGACGGCAAGGGCCAGCACGTCGACCCCCCCGGCTCATCCTCGATCGGCACGGTTGTCGAGGAAAGTGTCGAGCGCGCCATCGCCCATTGCGGTGCGTATACCGACGTGTGGCGTGTGGATTGCCTGAGCAACGAGCTCGAACGGATGGCGAGCGCGCTGCCGAACGACCGGGCCTCGCGACAGGCCAAGACGGAAATCCGCAAGGCTGCTGCAGAACTGCGTGCCCTGGCCGCGGCGAATGCCGATCCCGAGACGCCCGCCGTTCGCCGTTCGGTCGAGATTGATGGCGCCCGACGTTCAACGACGCGCCGGATCACCGCCGTGGCCCCGGACCGCGTGGTGGCGACGAACCTGGCCGCCGACGCCGTGATTTCCGAGCTTTCGACGACGCTCTTGCGCTCGGCCAGCAGCGCCAACGCGGCAGAGTTCACCCGGGTTGCCGCCGCGGTCGATTCGACCAAGGTGCTTCTGCGCTCTACCTGACCGCAAGACTGCGGGCGGCCCGAGGGGCCGCCCGCTTGTCCGTTCCGATCCGGGTGACGCCCTGCCGCCCGGGAGTCGAGTTCAGGCCGCGCGGCGCGGCAGGCGCCAGTTCGGCCGGATCCGGTGGCAGGTATAGCCATGCGGGATCCGTTCCAGATAGTCCTGATGCTCGGGCTCTGCTTCCCAGAAGTCGCCCGCAGCCTTGACCTCGGTCACCACCTTGCCCGGCCACAGGCCGCTCGCATCCACATCCGCGATGGTATCCAGCGCAACCGCCTTCTGCGCGTCGGACAGATAGTAGATGCCCGAGCGATAGCTCATCCCCACGTCATTGCCCTGACGGTTCAGGGTCGAGGGGTCGTGGATCTGAAAGAAGAACTCAAGGATCTCGCGGTAGGAAATCCGCGACGGATCAAAGACGATCTCGATCCCCTCGGCATGGGTCCCGTGGTTGCGGTAGGTGGCATTGGCCACATCGCCCCCGGTATAGCCCACGCGCGTTGTCAGAACGCCCGGCAGCTTGCGGATCAGGTCCTGCATGCCCCAGAAGCATCCGCCCGCAAGGATCGCCGTTTCGGTCGCCATGTTTACCTCCATAGGGTCTGGCATCTCGGTCGGTCAAAGATGGGGCAGGGCAGGGCTTCTGCCAACTCCCCCTGAAACACGTCTCACGCGAACGACATTTCCGTGAAGTCCAGCGCCCGGTCCCCCGCCGCATCCCGGATCCGGCTCGGCAGGCCCATCTGGTTGAGCAGGTGCAGGAACGGCCGGGGATCCAGATCCTCGACATTCGCCATCCGCCCCGCGTCCCACGTCCCATCCGCGATCAGCAGCGCCGCCGCAACCGGGGGCACCCCCGCCGTATAGGAAATCCCCTGGCTGCCCACCTCGGCATAGGCCTCGGCATGGTCGGCCACGTTGTAAAGCATCACCTCCGCCGGGCGGCCCTCGCGGGTCCCCCGCACCAGCGTCCCGATGCAGGTCTTGCCCTGATAGGTCGGCGCAAGGCTCGCCGGGTCCGGCAGCACCGCCTTGACCACCTTCAGCGGCACAACCTCCACCCCCTCGGCGGTCCTGACCGGCTTCTCCGATAGCAGCCCCAGGTTCTTCAGCACCGTAAACACGTTAATGTAGTGGTCGCCGAACCCCATCCAGAACCGCACATCCGCCCCCGGATAGCGCGCCGACAGCGAATGCACCTCGTCGTGGCCCGTGAGGTACGCCTTCTGCGGCCCCACCACAGGCATCTCCCAGGTCTTGCCCACCTCGAACATCGCATTCGCCTGCCAGCGGCTTTGCTGCCAGGACCAGACCGTCCCCGTGAATTCGCGAAAGTTGATCTCGGGGTCGAAGTTGGTGGCAAAGTACCGCCCGTGCGACCCCGCGTTGATGTCCACGATGTCGATGGATTCGATGGTATCCAGATGCGCATCCTCGGCCAGCCGCGCCCAGGCGTTCACCACGCCGGGATCGAAGCCCACCCCCAGGATCGCCGTCACCCCCGCCGCAGCACAAGCCTCGCGCCGCTTCCATTCGTAGTTGCCATACCACGGCGGCGTCTCGCAGACCTTGCCCGGATCCTCGTGAATCGCCGTATCCAGATAGGCCGCCCCCGTCGCGATGCAGGCATCCAGCACGCTCATGTTCACAAAGCTCGCGCCCACGTTGATGACGATCTGCGCCCTCGTCGCCCGGATCAGCGCCGCCACAGCCCCGCTGTCCATCGCGTTCAGCGGATGCACCCCAAAGGCCACGTCATGTTTGGCCCGCACCCCCGCGACAATCGCCTCGGCCTTCGCCACCGTCCGGCTGGCGATGTGCAGATCGCCTAGCCGTTCGGCATGCTGCGCGCATTTGTGCGCCACGACCTGCGCCACGCCGCCCGCACCGACGATCAGGACATTGCGTTTCATCGCTTCCCCCTAGCCCAGTGAACCGGCAAAGTCCGCATAGCCGAACTCGCGCGCCACGGTCATCGACCCGTCCGTCTCGCGGATCACGATGGACGGCATCTTCACCCCGTTGAACCAGTTCTTCTTGACCATCGTATAGCCCGCCGCATCGGCAATGCTGATCCGGTCGCCCACGGCCAGCGGTGCGGGAAAGCGGAACTCGCCGAAGATATCGCCCGCAAGGCAGGACTTGCCGCAGATCATGTAGGGGTGGTCCCCCTCCGTCTCCATCTTCGCGCTCTGGCGGTAGATCAGCAGGTCGAGCATGTGGGCCTCGACGCTGGAATCCACCACGGCCAGATCCTTGCCGTTGTTCAGGATGTCCAGCACCGTCACCTCAAGGCTCGCCGCCCCGGTAATCGCAGCCTCCCCCGGTTCCAGATAGACCTGCACGCCGAACCGGTCCGCGAAGGCGCGCAGCCGCGCCGCCAGCCGGTCCACCGGATAGCCCTCTCCGGTGAAATGGATCCCCCCGCCGAGTGACACCCACGACAACCGCTCGAGCAGCCGCCCGAACTCGGCCTCGATCCGCCCCAATTGCGCGTCGAACAGGTCAAAATCC
>CAZVIS010000166.1:0-1922 GCA_964627355.1 uncultured Rhodobacterales bacterium | reverse complement strand
ACCGAATAGCCATGCGTCTCGCCCCCGAACTTCTCACGCCCCAGACGCAGCTCGTACAGCGACGAGGACGTTGTCCCGTCCATATGCGGGCGCATCGCGTCGAACACCGGCCATGTGGCAAAGCATTTCAGCGCCAGCAGCACCTTTGCCCCCGACCCCGTCCGCAACTGGTCCATCACGGCCATGTTGCGGGCCAGCCTGCCCTTGTCGATCAGGTAGAACGGTGTCGCGATCATTCCCGGCCCCCTTTGCGGCAAGAGGCGGGAGATAGGACCCCCTGCCGCGCGATGCAAGGCTTCTGCGTGGCGTGCATGACAGACGTATGACGCGGGCCCTCACGCGGGGTTGACCGGTCAGGCGAACCCCGCACCCTATCTTGGTAAGGTAGCCCGTCAGGAAAGGACCCCGCCGATGCCCCGCCTTCTCCGCCGTACCGTCCTTGCCGCAGCCCTTCTGGCCCCCGCCGCTGCCCTCGCCCATCATGGCTGGTCCTGGGCCGAGGCCGAGCTTGCGACGATGGAGGCCACGATCGCCACCATCTCGATGGCCCCGCCGCATCCCGAACTCTCTGTGACCGATGCCGAAGGCACGGTCTGGAACATCGAGCTTGGCAACCCCGGCCGCGTGTCGCGCACCGGCTTTTCGGATGCCGTGGCCAAACCGGGAGATGCGGTGACGATCCTTGGCAACCGCTCGCTCGATGCCGACGAGAAGGTGATGAAGGCGGTGCGGATCACCGTGGGCGGGCAGGACTACACTTTCTACCCCGAACGTATCCCGACGAACTGATCCTTGGACCTCACGCTGATCCACGACTGGCCGGGGGCCGTGCTGATGCGGCGGTCGGGCGTGGCCTATGCGGCGGTAAGTGCGACCCATATCCTCGGCATTGGGCTTCTGGTGGGCGCGGCGCTGCCGATGGACCTGCGCCTTCTGGGGGCGTTCCGGCGGGTTCCGGCCTCGGTCGTGGTGCCCTTCCTGTCGCGGCTGGCGGGGACGGGTCTGGTGCTGGCCGTGGCGACAGGGGCGATGCTCTGGTCGGTCAGCCCGGCGGGCTATCTCGACAACCCCGCCTTCCGGGTCAAGCTCGCGCTGCTGGCGGGAGCGATTGTGATGATCGCCGTGCAGCACGCGAACCCGGCCTTCCGGGCTGTGGCGGACGGGGCCGATCCCGCGCCCTCGGTGCGCGTAGCGGCCCTTCTGTCGGCGGTCCTGTGGCTGATAATCCTCGGGGCGGGGCGTTGGATCGGTTTTGCCTGAGGGCGACGGCGTACCTACGAAAGGAAGACGCAGGGAAGACGCAAGGAAGACGTGCCCTTTCCCGGTCAAATCATCCGGATCACGTCCTTGCCCACGGCCAGCATGTAGCCCCGCCGCGCCACCGTCTTGACCAGCAACTCGCTGACCAGCTGGTTCCCCAGCGTGTCGCGCAGCCGCTTCACCCGCGTCGCCCCCGCCGCCTCGTCGCAGTCGGCGGCGTTGCGCCCCGACACCACCGCCTCGATCTGCGCCCCTGTCAGCACGTCGTCATCCATCCGCGCCTCGGCCAGAACCGACAGGGTTTCCAGCGCCGCCTCGGTCAGCGCGAACTCCATGTCATTGATATAGACCGCCCGCGCCTCGCGGCTGATCAGCAGGGATGACACCTGTATCCCCGACCGCTGGATCGCCGAGATGCGCCGGTTCAGCGCGATGATCGTCACCAGAAACACCAGTGCCGCCAGCAGCAGGGCCGTCGCGAACACCAGCAGGACAAAGATCACCATGCGATAGCTGGCCAGCACCTCCTGAAAGGCGGTGCCGGATTGTGCCAGTATTTCCAACAACTTGACCTCGGCGCCCGCGCGCAGATCGTTGTTTTCGACAAAGATCCGCTCGACCCGCGCGTTGAACGCATTGGCGTCGGGCAGGCTGAGGAACAG
>CAZVIS010000165.1:4194-6938 GCA_964627355.1 uncultured Rhodobacterales bacterium | reverse complement strand
GGTGCAGGTCAAGCGTCAGTCGGTCCGCGACATCCGCCTGACGCGTGAGCAGTTGAACCGCGCCATGGGCCACCTGATCCTGCCGCAGGATCTTCTGTCCAACCTCGGCCCCGCGATCACCTCGGGCCGCTCGATCCTGATGTACGGGCCCCCCGGCAACGGCAAGTCCACCATCTCGAACGGTATCCGCGACGCCATGGGCGACAAGATCTATGTGCCCCGCGCCCTAGAATACTCCGGCCAGGTCATCACCGTCTATGACCCCATCGTGCACCGCGCCGCCGAACAGGCGACGGACGATCCGAACAGCCTTCGCCGCACCGGCAACCGTTTCGACAACCGCTATGTCTATTGCGAACGGCCCACCGTCATCACCGGTGGTGAACTCAGCCTCGAGATGCTGGACCTCACCTACAACCCCACGGCGCGCACCTATCAGGCGCCGCTGCAGCTTAAATCCACCGGCGGCATCTTCATCGTGGACGACCTTGGCCGCCAGAAGGAACCGCCGCAGAAGCTGGTCAACCGCTGGATCGTGCCACTGGAAGAGGCCAAGGACATCCTTGCCCTGCAATCGGGCGAGAAGTTCACCGTGCCCTTCGATACGCTGGTCATCTTCTCGACCAACTTCCACCCGAACGAGATCTTCGACGGCGCGGCCCTGCGGCGTATCTTCTTCAAGATCAAGATCGACGGGCCGAGCCAGGAGAACTTCCTGAAGATCTTCGCGATGGTGGCCAAGAAGCGCGGGATGCCGCTCGACGAGGCGGCGCTGGTGCACCTGATGAAGGTGAAATTCCCGACCATCGACAACCGCTATGCCAACTACATGCCGGTCTTCCTGATCGACCAGATGATCGCGGTGTGCGAGTTCGAGAACGTGGCCTACCACATGACGCCGGACCTTATCGACCGCGCCTGGGGCAACATGTTCGTCCGCGACGAGCATATCGCGAAGTAGGCGGGCCCAATGGCAGAGGCCATCGCCTCTGCCACGCGCAGCCTGTCCTCGTGACGGCCGGGACGCCAAAGCGTTCCGGCCCGCGCCTGCCTGCCCCCGGGCAGGCGCGATTCCGCGCCTACCCCAGGCAAGCGCGGGCCTCTGGCGTGCCTGTGGTGAGGGTCCTGTGCAAACGGTGCGCCACGGGCGGGGAAACGCAGTGCGTTTCCTTTTCCGCCCGGACCGACGGCTCAGAACACCACGCCCTCTTCCGTGACTACATGGTCCAGCACCTGATCGAAGCGGTCGATCGGCACTTGCCCCACTTCCTGCGCGGCAAAGGCATACCCGATGGCCACCCTTGGCCCCGTGCCCCGCAATCGCTCCAGCGTCCGGTCGTAGTAGCCCCCGCCATAGCCCAGCCGATATCCCCTCCGGTCCCAGGCGAGCAGCGGCACGATCAGCACCTCGGGCTCCAGCCATTCCCCCTCCGCCGGGATCAACGCGCCGAACTCGCCCATCACCATCTCGCAACCCGGCGTCCAGCGGCGGAACCGCAAGGGCACCCCCCGCCCCGGCACCACCGGCACGCAGACCGGCCCGTCATGGGCCGCCATCGCGGGCAGGGGGTCGATCTCGGTTCGCATCGGGATATAGCCCGACAGCACCCGCCCCGCATGGGCCGCCAGCACCCCGGCCAGATGCGCGGCCGCCCGACCCTGCCCTGCCGCGAAGGCCTCTTTCCGGCGCGCAAAGGCCGCCCGCCGCGCCTCGATCTTCACCACGTCGCCCGCTTTTCTTGCATCGTCCGTCATAGCAGCAGCACCGTCGCCAGCCCCAGAAACGCAAAGAACCCCATCACATCCGTCAAGGTGGTGACGAAGGTACCCGAGGCGAGTGCAGGATCCAGCCCTACCCGGCTCAAGGTCAGCGGCACCAGAACGCCTCCCAACGCCGCCACCACCTGATTGACGATCATCGCCAGCCCCAAGACCACCCCCAGCATCGGCTGGCCAAAGATCACCGCCCCCGCCGCCCCCAGCAGGATCGCCAGCCCCACCCCGTTCAGCGCCCCCGCCCCCAACTCGCGCAGGACCACCCGCCGCGCATTGGCGGCCGTCAGGCTGCGCGTCGCCAGGGCCCGCACCGCCACGGCCAGCGATTGCGTCCCCGCGATCCCGCCGGTGGACGCCACAATCGGCATCAGCGCCGCGAGCACCACCAGCTGCGCAATCGTCCCCTCGAAGGCCGAGATGACCAGCGCTGACAAAGACGCCGTGACAAGGTTCACCGCCAGCCACGGCAATCGCGCCCGTGCCGTGGCGAACGGCCCGTCCGACAGGCTTTCCTCGTCACCCACCCCCGCCAGACGCAGCATGTCCTCCTCATGCTCCTCGTCCAGCACGTTCATCGCGTCGTCGATGGTGATGACGCCGACCAGCCGCCCCCCCGCATCCACAACGGGGCAGGAGATCAGGTGATACTGGTTGAAGATATAGGCGACATCCGCCTCGGGATCCGTCGCCGTCACCGTGCGGAAACTCTCCTCGGCAATCCCTTCCAGCCGAACGGCACGCCCCGAGGACAGGATCCGCCCCAAGGTCACATACCCCACCGGCTTCATCCGCGGATCGACCAGGATCACATGGTAGAACTGGTCCGGCAGCCGCTCCGCCCCCCGCAGAAAGTCGATCGCCTCGCCCACCGTCCAGTGCTGCGGCGCCACCACCACCTCGCGCTGCATCAGGCGCCCGGCGGAGTATTCCGGATACCCCATCGCCGCCTCGACCGCCGCCCGGTCGGC
>CAZVIS010000165.1:0-4094 GCA_964627355.1 uncultured Rhodobacterales bacterium | reverse complement strand
CCCGCATCCCCCGCCTCCACCGCCTCCAGCACCTGCGCAATCCGGCGGGCGTCCAGCCTGTCGTCCAGTTCTTCCATGCCCGCCCCCTTTCCAGTCACGCCCCGCAGCGGAAACTCTTTCCGCCCCGAACGCAACCCCGCACCAATTCCCCCGCGCGCCAAAACCCCCTACCCTGACGCCAACGAAAGGACCCCCCATGGCCGACCTCCTCCTCGGACAGACCCTCCGCTTCACCGGCAACCCTTTCCTCGAAGGGCCTGAAGCCGCCCACCACGACCCCCACGGCGCCCTCCTCATCGACAACGGCATCATCCAGGCCATCGGCCCCGCCGACACCCTCCGCCGCCAGCACCCGCAGGCGAAAATCACCGACTATGGCCGCTGCCTCCTCTCCGCTGGCTTCATCGACGCCCACGTCCACTACCCCCAGACCGCCATCATCGCCTCCTGGGGCAAGCGCCTCATCGACTGGCTGAACACCTACACCTTCCCCGAGGAGATGCGCTTCCACGACCCCGCCTACGCGACCCTAATCGCCAACCGCTACCTCGACCTCGCCCTGTCCCACGGCACCACCACCATGTGCACCTACGCCACCATCCACGCAGCCTCGGTGGATGCCTTCTTCACCGCCGCCCAGTCCCGCAACCTCCGCGCCTTCGCCGGCAAAACCTGCATGGACCGCAACGCCCCCGAAGGCCTCCGCGACACCCCTGGGTCCGCCTATGACGACAGCAAACGCCTCCTCGAAAAATGGCACGGCCAGAACCGCCTCTCCTACGTCATCACCCCCCGCTTCTCCCCCACCTCCACGCCCGAACAACTCGCGGCCCTGGGCGCCCTCTGGGCCGAGCATCCCGACTGCCTCATGCAGACCCACCTGTCAGAGCAGACGGACGAGATCGCCTGGGTCCGCGACCTCCACCCCCAGGCCCGCGACTACCTCGACACGTATGAGGCACAAGGCCTCCTCCGCGACCGCGCCCTCTACGGCCACGCCATCCACCTGACCGCGCGCGAGAAGGCGAGGCTGGCCGAGGCCGGCGCCGCCCTCGCCCACTGCCCCACCTCGAACACCTTCATTGGCTCCGGCCTCTTCGACATGACCCTCGCCACCACCCTCCGCGTCGGCCTCGCCACCGACACCGGCGGCGGCTCCAGCTTCTCCATGCTCCGCACCATGGCCGCCGCCTACGAGGTCGCCCAACTGCGCGGCCACTCCCTCCACCCCGCCCACCTCTGGTGGCTCGCCACCGTAGGCTCCGCGAGGGCCCTCCACGCCGACCACCAGATCGGCAACCTCGAGCGGGGGATGGAGGCCGACATCATCGCCCTCGACCTCACCAGCACCCCCGCCATCGCCCAGGCGAGCGCGCGGGCCAGCGACCTCTGGGAGGCGCTGTTCCCGACGATCATGATGGGGGACGACCGGGCGGTGCGGGGGGTTTGGGTGGGGGGAAACTGCGTTACTATTTTGTGATAAGCTCAACGCTAGCAAAAAGAGATACACTGGCTACAATTGAGAGGGCACAAGCAAAGACGATTGCTATGTACACCCAGCCGATCCTGCGTACTATGACTTCCCAGTCAGCTTTCTTTTGATCCAGAGCCCGAACTTCGTCCACAATCTTCTTGTCAAGATCACTTGCCAATTTTCCAAATCTCGCATCCTGCGCCTTAAGCTGCTGAATTGCATCTCGATTGGCATCATTGGACTGCCGAAAATAACGACCATAAAGTTGAAGGCGCTCTGACATCACGTTGATCTGAAACCGTAACTGCTGACTTTCCGGTATGAAGCGGCGGTTTGGCGCCAAGGCAATTAAATCATCGTCAATCGATGAAACACGGATTGGGACGGGGTAGCTCGCCTCGATCATCCGCCGCCTAACTTCTCGAAAAAACTCGTCAATAGACATCAACTGGCCAGCAAGCTCAATTCCTTCCTCAACAACATCACACACAGTACCAGTAAATGCCGTGTTGTTGGCGCCTTCGGGAACAAGCGCCTGAACATTCTTTCCAGCAGATGCAATAGAGAAGCTACCTAAAAGATTGATTTCACTCCGGAGCTCCGCAGGTGAAAAATTCATAGGCAAGTCCTCTAATCCACCCCCCCCGAAGCAACAATCGAGAACGATAAACTTAGTTTTTGCCTTAATCTGGCTCAGAAGAGCGAGGATCTCACTCATCAAACAGCCACCAATCTGCACGGCCTTCACATCAAGCTCTCGGAAACCTAGGTAGAGTTCCCCTCGACTAAGGACTCCGTGGCCACAGAAATAGAACACCATCGCATCCAGATCATCCGCGGCACAGCTCCCTATGAGCTTCAGCGCCTCCTCAACCGTCGGATCCAACAAAAGCTTAACATGAGCTGACGGAAATCCCAATTCCTCAACGAAAAGTCCTGCAACCCTTTCTACGCTGTTTCTGACTGCATTCTCAAAGAGGCTCTCAATCTCGACAGAAGGATATACAAGATTGTCGTACTTGCCGACACCAATGATCACTGCAAGTGAACTTTTCGAGTCTATCCTCTTGAGCATCCGCCATCTTTCTAGATTGGAATATGTTTGCAGATGGATCCTAGCGATGTGAGCAATGCAAGCCTTGGCTACCTAGGACTCTGCAATTGCCTTCTTCACTTCATCTGCTGAACCAACGACTTCTTTCTGGCTTCCGGACGCGTCTGTGTATTTGATTGCCACTCGGCCAGGTGAAATTCGCACAAGATAGTCAACGATCGCCGATAGCAGGAGGCCAAAAAAAACAGGATTCGCATTGAGCACTTGAACTACTTCGCCAAGCAATCCACTCATCGCAACACCACCCTGCGCTGCTTCTTGACGCGGTATAGTTTTGAACGACAACTCGTTTGGAGTTTTCCCTTGGATTGAAGCCCGAGATACGAACTCGTCCAAATCGAAGCCTGTTGGAATCTCGACTGTGTAATTCATGCAATCCCTCCGACGCGCAACTAATTGATTCTCACCCGAACGATACCACATCCCTTGATTGTTTCTAGAACCCTTTAGAGGGTCCTCCGTTGCATGAGTTTACTCGCAGAACCACCCCCAATCCCTAACAACCCCCTAACACCCCAACCCAACCCTCTGATATCCCACACATTCCCGCCCCTAACACATGTGTTAGCCCCTCACTCCTCCGTCACCAGCTCCCACCCGTCCGGCTCGAACCCGAACCCCAGCACCGCCTCGGTCGCCCGTTTCTCTTCCTTCCAGATCGCTTCCGGAGTGACCGGAATCGGTCCGAACGACGCCACCAGCAGCCCCTCCTCCTCATCCCGCTCGCAGGCGAACCCCAGCCGCCCCAGGGCCGCCTCCGCCCCCTTCCAGTCCGGCTCCATCTCCTCGGCATAGAACTGGTAGTAAAGGACCGCCTCCTTCGGCAGCACCACCCCCTCCTCCATCGCCGCGAAGGTCTCGAACGTCTCCGCCCGCTGTTCCTTGAAATCGTGGCTCACATCAGCCTCCTCGCCAAAGCATTCGCCCGCTCCACCACCAAGGGCAGGTCAACGGTCGTGACAACCCCATCGCGCACCACCTGCCGCCCCTCGACAAACAGGTGCCGCACCCGGGTCGGCCCCGCCAGCAGAAAGGCGACCGGGTCCCAGGATCCCGCCGCCTCCACCCCGCTCACATCCCAGACCGCCACATCCGCCCGCATTCCCGGAACCAAGGCCCCCACATCGTCCCGCCCCAGCACCCGCGCCCCGCCAAGCGTCGCGATCTCCAGCGCCTCCCGCGCGCTCATCGCATCCGCCCCCCGCGCGACCCGCTGCAGCAGCATCGCCATCCGCGCCTCCCCGACCAGACTGCCCGCATCATTCGACGCCGACCCGTCCACCCCCAGCCCCACCGGCACCCCCGCATCCCGCATCGCGCGCACCGGAGCGATCCCCGACCCCAGCCGACAGTTGGAACACGGGCAATGCGCAACCCCCGTCCCCGTCCGCGCGAACAGCGAGATCTCTCCCGCATCCAGCTTCACGCAATGCGCGTGCCAGACGTCCTCGCCCGTCCAGCCCAGATCCTCGGCATACTGCCCCGGACGGCAGCCAAAGGTCGCCA
>CAZVIS010000164.1:0-6990 GCA_964627355.1 uncultured Rhodobacterales bacterium | reverse complement strand
CGCTGACCCTCTTTACCAACGCGCTGGTCTCTCAGGCAGGTATTGCACTGGACGATGCGGCTGTCGCCGCGGTCCACTCGGGAATGCAGTAACGGCATGGCCGCGCTGACCCCCGACTTCGCGGTCTTCGAGGCCGGCTGGCTGCGCGGCGAGAACCAGATCGTCTTTGCCCGCCTTGCCGCCGACCTCGACACCCCCGTAAGCCTGATGCTGAAACTGGGCGAGGCGCGGACCGACACCTTCATGCTGGAAAGCGTGACGGGGGGAGAGGTGCGGGGCCGCTATTCGGTCGTGGGGATGAAGCCCGACCTGATCTGGCGCTGCCGGGGCGAAGGGGTGGAGATCAACCGCGAGGCGCGTTTCGACCCCAATGCCTTCCACGCGGTCGAGGGACATCCGCTGGTCAGCCTGCGCGCCCTGATCGCGGAAAGCCGGATCGCCCTGCCCGAGGGAATGCCCGCCATCGCGGCGGGCCTGTTTGGCTATCTCGGCTATGACATGATCCGACTGGTGGAGCATCTGCCGGACGTGAACCCCGACCCCCTCGGCGTGCCCGATGCCGTGCTGATGCGCCCCTCGGTCGTGGCGGTGCTGGACGGGGTGAAGGGCGAGGTGACGGTGGTGGCGCCCGCCTGGGCGGCCAGTGGCCTCAACGCCCGTGCCGCCTATGCGCAGGCGGCAGAGCGGGTGGCGGACGCGCTGCGCGACCTCGACCGCGCGCCGACGGCTGCGCGCGAGATGGGAGAGGCCGCCCCGGTGGGCGAGGCCCTGTCGAACTTCACCCCCGCCGCCTACCGCGCGGCGGTAGAGAAGGCCAAGGACTACATCCGTGCAGGCGACATCTTTCAGGTCGTCCCCTCGCAAAGGTGGAGGCAGAGCTTTCGCCTTCCGCCCTTTGCCTTTTACCGCAGCCTTCGCCGCACCAACCCCTCGCCCTTCATGTTCTTCTTCAATTTCGGGGGCTTCCAGGTGGTGGGCGCGTCCCCCGAGATCCTCGTCCGGCTGCGCGACGGGCAGGTCACCGTCCGCCCGATCGCCGGAACCCGCAAACGCGGCGCCACGCCCGAAGAGGACCGCGCCAATGCCGAGGATTTGCTGGCCGACCCCAAGGAACTGGCCGAGCATCTGATGCTGCTGGATCTGGGGCGGAACGACGTGGGGCGGGTGGCCAAGATCGGCACGGTTCGCCCGACCGAGGAATTCATCATCGAACGCTACAGCCACGTCATGCACATCGTGTCGAACGTGGTGGGCGAGATACGGGAGGGCGAGGATGCGCTGTCGGCGCTGCTCGCGGGCCTTCCGGCGGGAACCGTTTCGGGCGCGCCCAAGGTGCGGGCGATGCAGATCATCGACGAGCTGGAGCCCGAAAAGCGCGGTGTCTATGGCGGCGGCGTGGGGTACTTTGCCGCCAATGGCGAGATGGACTTCTGCATCGCGCTGCGCACCGCCGTTCTGAAGGACGGCCAGCTTTACATCCAGGCCGGCGGCGGCGTCGTCTTCGACAGCGACCCCGAGGCCGAGTTTCAGGAGACCGTGAACAAGGGCCGCGCCCTGCGCGCGGCGGCCGAAGGTGCGGGACTGTTCACCGGCCGCGACAACCGTTGACCCGGTCAAGGGGATGACGGTGAGCGATCAGTGGCCCACCTTCACCTTCGGAGAGCTTCTTAAGCTTGGCGCGATCGCGACCTTTTGCATCTTTAGTTTCTGGAACATCGCCCTGAACGTCGAGGCGCGAAAGAGCGGCGTCACCCTCGTCGGCCATTACACAGGGACCTATGAGTCCCGGACCTCCCGGTCCAAGCTTTCCAGCAATCGCAACCTGCACCTTGTGGTCGAGGCGGCGGTCCCCGGCGCCGCCGTGCAACGACTGCCACTGCGTGAATCGACACCCGCCGAGGATGTTCCAGATGCCGGCACAGCGATGGAGGTCGTCTGGGTGTCCACCCGTCCGGACGAGTTTCGCCGCGCTGCGGACGTCAACGACGTATTTCCCCTGGCTTCGGTCTTCTGGTTTGGTCTTGCAGGCGTCTTTGCGGCTGCATTTGCCTGGGACAGACGCACGCGGCGCAGGGGCTAGCGGTCAATCGGCGCGCAGCGCGGCGGACAGCGGGGCAAGCGCCACCGTTGTTGCCCGCCCCTCGACTGCCCATTCCAGCAAGGCCGCGATCGTCTCTGAGCCTGTACCGCCCGCGACGATCACCCGCCCGTCCTGCGCCGCCTTGAAGGCTGCGCGGTCAAGATAGCGGCGCATCGTTCCGGCCTCTTCGCCCTCGCCATCAAGCCGCCGGTAGATCACGCCGCTGCGCAGCCCCTCGCGCCGGGCGACTTGCTCTGCAGCGTTCAGCCCCCGGTCCCAGGACAACAGCCCCCGCCCCTGCCCTGCCGCGATCGGGGCAACCATCGTTGCCAAAGCCCGGTCTCCCTGAAAACCATCGTCTTCAGGGTCCACGATCGCCACCGCTTCGGGCAGCACATCACCATAGGCCGCAAACGTGACTTCGAGATCCGAGGCCGTCGCCCCCTTCGGCAGGTCCGTCGCAAGCATCGCAACCTCTTGCCCGCCCTCGCGGTAAATCGAAGCTGCCATTGCAGATTCAGGCTGCGCGGGGTCCAGCAGGAACGTCACCGGGAACGGCATCGCCGCCAGCGTCCTGCGATCCAGAGCGGGGTCGCCCTCATCGATCAGCACGATCGCAAAGACAGGCTTGCCCGCCGGGTTCTCGAAATCGCGGGCAAAGCGTTCGATGGCAGGGCGGTCGTCGGCCAGCCCTGCCTCGGCCTCGACCAGCACGGGGTCGGTCGCCGCCACCTCCGGCGTTGCTTCGGCGGCGGGACCGATGATGCGCGGCAGGCCGGTGGCCCGGGGGGTGCCGGTACCGCTGCCCAGACCAGCGTCAGGGACCAGCCGCGAGGGTCGCGTTACGACGGCCGCCTCGGCCGAGTCCACTGCATCGGGCGCAGGTTCGGGCTGGTCGACGGCGGGCGGAGCCGCATCGGCGACGGCAACCTCGGGCGCCGGGGGGACTGCCACGGGGTCAGGCACGGGCGCTTCGGCGGGCGAGTCGGGCGTCGAGGTCTGAGCAACTGGTGGCACGACCGGGGCAGGCAGCGCTTCGGCGAGGCTAGGGGCAGGCACCGCAGCCGCCAGTCCAGGGGCCGGGTCGGCTAGCGCTGCCTGCAGGCGCGCGGGCGCAGGGGCACGCTGCGGCGGATCGAGTTCTGCCACCCGGGTTGGCGCTCTGCCGATCGGGTCGGCGGGGCCGACCGGCGGTGCAGGTGCCTCGGTCACGACCTGTGGCGGCACCGTCTCAACCCCGGGTAAAGGGCGGTCCACAACGGGAGCAGTCCCGCCGGCGGGCGGTGCATCGGGCGCCGACGGCCTTGTCCCAAGGGCTGATGCAGTCTCCGGGGTCCGTGCCAAAGCCTGTTCGGTCCGCGTTGCCGGCACCTCGGGCTGCCCAGAGACGGTTTCCGGCAGGGGCGCAGGGGTCAGACGCGCCGGTTCCGATGTCGCGAGGTTCGGGGCCGCGAGGTTGAGGGGCGCGGGATTCGCGGACGCGGGGTCGGACGCAGCAACAGGTGCCGCTGGCGCCCCGGCCGCGGCCGGGGGCACAGGCTTGGGGGCCACCGCGTCGTCCGTGGGGCGCTGGCCATCCGGCTGCGACAGGTCAACCTCGGCGTCCGGCAGCTTTGCTTCGGCAATCTGCGGGTCGGGGGCTGTGACCGGCATGGCCGCGCTGGCCTTTTCCGCGTCGGCCCCGCTGCCATGGTTCTCGGAAGCAGGGGTGTTCGGGCCCGTTTCGACGGGCTGCATCACGACCTCTTCTGACCCGGCCGCAGGCACGTCATTGCTGGCAGGCTGGGTCCCCGGCGCCGCATTTCCCTGTGCTGCAGCCCCTGGCGCAGCGGGAGCATCGACGACCGGCGCCGCTGCCTCCAGTTCGGCAACGGCCACGGCGACGGGCTTGTCCGCCGCCGCCGGGATCAGGGGTCGGCCGGTCGGTGGAGCAGCAGTTTGGGAAACCACCGCAAGGGCAAGGGCGGCGAACAACCCTCCCCACAGCACACCGCCCAAAATGCCCCGGATCACCGACGTTCTCCTGCCTGCCCGCGCGCGCCCCGCATTCGTCCGGCCGGGCACCGGTTTCCGGTTGCCCGTTTGCGACGGGTGGCCCTTGACGCCCCCCGGCCGGTCTGACCAACTATAGCCTGACGCGGGGCTGCATTCACCCCCTATTGTTCATTCCGCGCGGGGTTCCGCAAGATGCTGCTTCTGATCGACAACTATGACAGCTTTACCTGGAATCTCGTCCACTATCTGGGCGAGCTTGGGGCCGATGTCCGCGTGGTGCGCAATGATGCCATCGACGTGCAGGCGGCAATGGGAATGAACCCCTCGGCCATCGTGCTGTCGCCCGGGCCTTGCGACCCCGATCAGGCGGGCATCTGCCTGCCGCTGACGGCAGCGGCGGCCGAGACGGGGATTCCCCTTCTCGGCGTCTGCCTTGGCCACCAGACCATCGGGCAGGCCTTCGGCGGCAATGTCATGCGCTGCCACGAGATCGTGCATGGCAAGATGGGCACCATGCATCACGCGGGAAAGGGTGTCTTCACAGGCCTGCCCTCGCCCTTCAAGGCCACCCGCTATCACAGCCTGATCGTCGATCGCGCCACCCTGCCTGATGCGCTTGAGGTGACGGCCTGGCTCGAGGATGGCACGATCATGGGCCTGCGCCACAAGACGCGCCCCATCGAAGGCGTGCAGTTCCACCCCGAAAGCATCGCCTCCGAGCACGGCCACGCCCTGCTGAAGAACTTCCTCGCCCTCGCGCAGGTCCCCGCATGACCACCCCGCCCGGGCCGGGCCTCAAGCCCCTCATCGGCCTCGCCGCCGACCGCGCCCTGACAAGGGGAGAGGCCGAGACCGCCTTTACCGCGCTGTTCGAGGGCGAGGCGACCCCGGCGCAGGTCGGCGGGTTCCTGATGGCGCTGAGGACTCGGGGCGAGACGGTGGACGAGATCGCCGCTGCCGCGAGCGTCATGCGGGCAAAATGCGTGAAAGTGACGGCCCCGGCGGGCGCCATGGACATCGTGGGGACCGGGGGCGACGGGAAGGGCACGCTCAACATCTCCACTGCCGCCGCGCTGGTCGTGGCGGGGGCGGGCGTGGTCGTCGCCAAGCATGGCAATCGGAACCTGTCGTCCAAATCCGGCGCGGCGGATGCGCTGACGGAACTGGGCCTGAACGTGATGGTCGGGGCGGACGTGGTCGAGCGTTGTCTGGCCGAGGCGGGCATCGGCTTCATGATGGCCCCCATGCACCACCCCGCGATGCGTCATGTGGGACCGGTGCGCGTCGAACTCGGCACTCGCACCCTCTTCAACGTTCTCGGCCCCCTGACCAACCCCGCCGGGGTGAAACGCCAGCTCACCGGCGCTTTCACTCCCCGCCTGATCCGCCCGATGGCCGAGGTGCTGCTGGCCCTCGGCTCCGAAGCCGCCTGGCTCGTCCACGGATCGGACGGCACCGACGAGATTTCCATCGCCGGGACCACCGCTGTCGCCGCGCTGGACGCAGGCAAGATTCGCGAGTTCACCCTCCACCCCGAAGATGCGGGCCTGCCGGTCCACCCGTTCGAGGCGATCCTCGGCGGCACCCCGGCCGAGAACGCCGTGGCCCTCCGCGCTCTGCTGGACGGCGCCAGGGGCGCCTACCGCGACGCCGTCCTTCTGAACGCCGCCGCAGCACTTGTCGTCGCGGGCCTCGCCCCTGACCTGCGTGAAGGCGTGTCCCGCGCGACCGCCAGCATCGACAGCGGCGCCGCGCGCGACCGCCTCGCCACCCTCGCCCGCGTGACGCAAGGAGGATCGCCATGACCCTCGACGAAATGGCCGCCGAATTCATCGAAGGCTGGACCCGCAACGACCCCGAGATGGTCGCGAAATGGGACCGCAACCGCCTCTGGGACCGCACCGAACGCCTCTGCCGCCGCATCAAGGCCGAAGCGCGCGAGAGCGGGCGGCCCGAGCGGGCGGTGATGCTCGACTACCAGACCCTCTACCCCCTGCCCGGCGTCCCGGGCGAGGGAGAGCATGCCTGACGCCCCGGCCCCGCCGCCCGGCTGGGACGACCTGCCCTTCTTCACCGACACCTGGCCCGCCCTCTGGTCCCGCCTCGCCGCCGCGCCCCGGTGGCAACCCGGTCCCGACGCGATCTTCCGCGCCCTCACCCTCACCCCGCCCGGTGCCGTCCGCGCCGTGATCCTCGGCCAGGACCCCTACCCCACGCCGGGCCGCGCCACCGGCCTCGCCTTCGCCTTCCCGCCGGGCGAGCCGCCCCGCGATTCGCTGCGCAACATCCTGACGGAACTCCGGACCGACCTCGGGATCACCCACCCCCACGGCGACCTGACGGGATGGGCCGCGCAGGGCGTGCTCCTCCTCAACACGGTCCTTACCGTCCCCTTAGACGAGGCGAACGGCCACCGTGGCTGGGGCTGGGAACGCCTCACCAGCCAGGTTCTTGCCCGCGTCGCCCGGACCCCCACCGCCTTCCTCCTCTGGGGCGCCCCGGCGCATAAACTCGCAAGGCCCCACCTCGGCCCCCAACACCTAAGCATCGAAAGCCCCCACCCCTCGCCCCTCTCAGCCTACCGGGGCTTCCTCGGTTCCCGCCCCTTCAGCCGCACCAACGACTGGCTCACCGCGCAGGGCCGCCCCCCCATCGACTGGTCCGCCTGACACTTTCCACCGCGCCCGCGCCACGCTACAACCCAATTCACCTTTGCAAAAATACCCCGGGGTCCGGGGCAGCGCCCCGGGGCTTTCCGCCGGGTGCCACTTCTGAAAACCGGGCGCATGACGACGATCCTCGACCGCATCAAGGCCTACAAGCTCGACGAAGTCGCCGCCCGCAAGGCCGCCCGCCCCCTCGCCGACATCGAGGCCGCAGCGGCCGAAGCGCCACCCCCCCGCGGCTTTGCCCTT
>CAZVIS010000163.1:0-6998 GCA_964627355.1 uncultured Rhodobacterales bacterium | reverse complement strand
CCGCGGCCGTGGACGGGCTGCTGGAGCGCGAGAGTCTGGGCCCGACCGGTGTCGGACATGGCATTGCCCTGCCCCACGCAAGGCTGGATGATCTGGACCGGATCGTCGGGATGTTCGTGCGGCTGGAACGCCCGCTGGACTATGACAGCGTGGACCGCCAGCCGGTCGATCTGGTCTTTGCGCTGCTTGCGCCCAAGGACTCGGGGGTCGATCACCTCAAGGCACTGGCGCTGGTCAGCCGCACGATGCGCGATCCGGGCGTTGTGACCAAGCTGCGCGCGAACACCGATCCTGCGAAGCTCTATGCCATCCTGACCGAGGCGCGGACGATTCAGGCGGCCTGACCCTCAGAACGCCTGAGGCCCCTGCCAGTCGCCATAGCCAAAGCCTGTATAATCGCGGCCGTAGGCCTCGCGCGCGGCGGCCTCGATCTCGGCGTCGTAAGGGATGGCGGGCGGAGGCGTTGCGGGCACGGGCGGGCAGGGCACCCCGGCCTCGGCCGCAGCAAAGGCCAGCCCCTCGGCCAGCCGCTCCTCGCGCAGCACGAGGTCGGGCCCCTGGAAATGCGCAAAGCCCTGCAGGATCGCAGTCTGCGTCGCGACATGCACATCGGGGCGCAGCGCGGTCTGGCCTGACAGCATCATCTTGGCAAAGCGCAGGAAGGACAGGAACCCCTCGCGCCCCTCCAGCGTCGCGTCGCGGTCGGTCAGGCGGCGCTGCATCGTGCGCTGGAAGGCCACGCGGATCTCGGGCAGCGCGCCCTGCATCAGGGGGCCGGCAAAGACGCGATAGGCCCGCACAACCGGATGGCGCAGCACCGTAAGGCTGCAATGCCGGGGAAAGGCGCGCTTCCACTGTCGCAGCGACCGTTGGGTGAAATCGCGCTGCACTGGCCCCAGTCCGGCCAGCCAGCCCTCGATCTGAACGTCAGGTCCGCCGCGCACAGGCATCCACAGGATCGGCCCGGCGGCAAGGAACGACGGCACCGCCGGGGGCCGCCGCGGCTCGAACCGCGCCTCGCGTCCAAGGTTGAAGCGATCCAGCCGGACCAGCGCCCGCTCCATCTCGTCCGGGTTCTCGACCAGATCGACCACGTCACCCGGGTTCTGCTTCTTCAACTTGGTGTCCAGCGCCTCAAGCCGCGCCTCTACCCCCAGCCAGGCGGCAAGACCGTTCAGCACATTGATGTCCTGCAGGTCGTCATAGTCGATCCAGAACGCCGTCTGGCCGCTTTTCTGCAACCCGTCGAGGATGCGCCGGTGCCAGACCTGCATTGCAGAGGCAAAGTCGACGAAGCCGTCGGCATCGAAACGGATCTTAGCGCTGCGCAGCCGCCTCGCATCGGTCAGCTTCCACTGGCCGGTCGCGCGCGCAACTTCCCAGCTGACATAGCTTTCCAGCGGATTGCGCGTCAGCACGATCTTGGCGCAGGCGTGATCGGCCATGACAGCCTCGAACACGCGGGGATCATGGTCATGGAACTGGCGAAACCCCGCGAGCCCCGGCGTCCCGGCCCGCATCCGCGTCAGCAACGCCAAGGGGTCTGCGTCCCGCGCGGCAAGGTCCATTCCGAACAGCTCGGTCTGGTTCAGGCGACCGATGAAATGCGGGTTGAACACTTCGCCATGGCAGGTCACGCCCTCCAGCGCGTTCAGGTTCGCCTCCAGAAAGTTGGACCCGGTCCGCATCGCCGCGAACATCACAAAGCTGGAAAAGCGCTGCGTCATTTCACCAGCGTCGGCCGCCCGCGGCGCGTGGCGGGGGTGGCCGGCCCGTCCCCGATTGGGAAATCCCCCATCAGCGTCGGCTGCAGCCCCTGATTGCGCAGGTTCTGCAGGAACTGGCCAAAACCTGACAGGTCGGTCATCCGCGGCGCCTCGGCCAGGCGGCGCAAGCTCCGCGGGCTGATCTCATCGGCGATGGTCTGCAGCGGCTCCATCGGGTTTTCCACGAACTCGGCCAGGTTCCAGACGCGCACCCGCGCCTTGACGAGCGGGGATCGGAGCAGCGCCAGATGCTCGGTCTCGATCCGCTGCAGGGTCGCGGCCTCTTTCCGGATGTCGCCGAAGTTGCGGTTGGCGCGGAACAAGGGAACCGACCACGCCCCCGAGATGACCGAGATCGTGGCATTCGGATCCGAGGAGATGAAGGCTGTGATCTCTTGCCGGTCGGCGGGACCGAACTGAAGGCACTGCCGCTCGCCCCGCGTGTTCCAGATCAGGTTTGTCAGGAAGCTGCGCGGATTATAGTCGCGGAGAGCTGCGCTGTCCGACAGCCCGCCGTTGTATATCGTCTCGCCCCCCGCGAACTGCACCCGGTCGGGCGCAAAAAGATGGCCATGGACCCGCGTGCCGGTGACCTTGCCAAGCCAGGTCTCGAAATCCTCGAAGAGATCCGCGAACCCTTCGAATACCGAATAGGGCGCGGCGGTGCGCCCGTTTTGCCAGCCCTCGGCCGGAAAGCGGCTTTGCATGTAAAGCCCCGCGCGTCCCTTGATCCGACGCTCCACCGCCTTGGCGAACAGCCGGTCGATCTTGCCCGGGTTCGGTTCCGCCGCCGGCTGGTCGCGCGCCTCGTCGTTCAGGAAAACGCGGTAAAGCTTGCTCGCGTGCGGCCAGATCTTGCGCGCGACAAAGCAGTCCGACCGGCGCAGCAACTGCAGATGGTCATCATAGAAGGTATGCGGCTTTCCCTGGAAATCGAACTTGGACAGCGTCAGCGACCGGCTTTCAACATGGGTGGAATAGCGCCGGACCAGCGTCTGGAAATAGCTTTCGTCCGGGATCCAGACATGCCGGAAGTACCGATCATGCCGCGCGCGGTCGGGGTCGTCGAGGATCGCGGACAATGTGCTGCGCGTCAGGCACCACCACTGGCTGCCCAGATGCGGCATCAGCCCGGGAGGCACGCGCCGATGCCACCCCAACCTGCGTTGCAGGCGGACATACCAGTCGAACATCTTGCGCTGCTTGCGCCATGAAAAGGGAAAGCGCAGCGTAAACCGCTCCAGATCAAGGCCGCCCACGGTCCATCCCACATCGGCTGTGGTCACCGATTCGATGAAGTCGGTGCGCGGACGCTCGTCGAGATAGGCGCGCAGCTCGCGCACCGGGCGCAGCGGCAGGCAGGACCCCGAGGCGAGGAACACATGCCGCACGTCGGGAAAGTCGCGCAGCATCACGGCTGCAGCCTCTTGCGTGGCCGCGACAAGGCCCCAGGTCCCCCATTCGCAGGCTTGGCGGCCCGAAAAGCGGATGTCGGCTACCCCATCGAGGGCACGGCGCAACCCTTCGAAGGCCCGCGCCTTCACCCGTCGGTCCACATGGATGACAACCGGACAGCCACGTTCCGCCCAGTGGCGCGCGACCTGCGCCGCGCGGTCAAGCGCGGTATGGCACAGCATCACAAAGCCGACGGTCACGCCCAGTTCCCCTTCGACATCAGCCCCAGAATCTCCAGCTGGCGCCAGTTGATGTATTTCTCGCTCCACTTGCACCAGAGGTCGGACGGCCTGTCCATCGCGTTGCGATAGGCGTCATACTCGGTGCCGTCGCGATAATGCTCGCGCCGCCGCATCTCTTCTTCGGTCTTGGCGACGAAAGGTTCGACGAACTTGGCGTGCAACAGGACGCCCGAGGCCTTTTCCCCGCCAAGCGTGTCGTAGACCTGGTTCAGCCCGCGCGGCAGCAGCATGTGGGACGAACTGACATAGGCATAGTCCCGTTTCCAATGGACCAGCGGTATCTTGTTCAGCGCAGGCGCCTTCTGCGGGGCATTGGCAAAGTAGTTGCGCGCCCGTGGACCGCCCTGGATCCACAGGTTGCCATACGTCGGGTTGCGGCTGATGGTATAGTTTCCAGTGTCGAAGTACTGCGCCGTGCGGAACGGATCGTCGCCCTCGCGATAAGGCTCGGCCCCGACCGGGCCCTTGGGATACATGTCCAAGAGCATCGCCGGGAAGGATCGCAGCGCCGACGCCTCAAGCCAGTCTGTCAGGGCACGCAGGGGCCGCGTGTCGCAGAACGGATAGACCAGAAACTCGTCCACATCGACCGACAGGGTCCAGTGCCCATGACAGTGGCGCCGCTGCAGGTGCGTCAGCCAGTCCAGCCCGAACCGCGCGGCCTTGTAACTCGCCTGCGTGGTCCACAACGACACGTCGCGCTGCGCGGCAAGGTACTCGCGCGAGCCGTCGTCCGACCCGTTGTCCACCATCAGAAAATGGTCGATGCCCAGGTCGCGGTAGTAGCTTAGGAAATAGGGCAGCCGGACGCGTTCATTCCGCAAGGTCGTCAGCGCAACGATGTGGGACTTGCGGATCCCCGCCGTCCGATCGGCAACAACCGCAAGCTCGCGCCGTTTCAGCCATGCGCGGACATGGCATCGCTTGCGCCGCAGACGAAGCGAATATGCGCCGAGCAGTCCCAAGGGTGGAAAGGCCTCTCTCTCTGTGCAAATCCTAACATATGGCGGGAAATGGTAAACTGTTCCTTGCCGATGCCCGCTAGACCCATCCGCCCCGTGACATCAGGCCAAGCGCCTCAAGCTGCCGCCAGCCCGTATAGCGGCGGGCGTGGCGGTGCCAAAGGTCAGGTGCAGCGATCACCTGCTGGTAATAGTCCTGATACTTCGCGCCATCATGGAAGTGCTCGCCCCGCGCCTGCTCTTCGCGCGCCCGCTCGACGATTCCGGGCAGGAACTTGGTGTGCAGAAGAACGCCCGAGGGCGCCTCGCCCCCGGTCTGGCCGTACACCCGGTTCAGGCGACGGGGCAGCAAGGAATGTGTCGAGTTGACATAGACATACCGGCGGTTCCAGCGCACCAGCGGGGTCTTCGACAGCGTGGGCGCGCGGCGCGGGTCCCCGGCAAAGAAGGCCCGCGCCCGCGCACCGCCCTGCAGCCACAGGTTCCACAGGCCCGGGTTCTCGACCATCGTGTAGTTGCCGGCATCGAACCAGCCCAAGACCTCGACCGGGTCCTGCCCGGGGCCTGCGGCGTGATCCGACAGGGGGCCCTGCGGGTAAAGATCCAGCATCATCGCCGGAAAGGCGCAGCGCCCCTCGTCCTCTAGCCAGCCGGTCAGGGCGTGCAGGTCGCGCGTCTCGCAATAGGGATAGACCAAAAGCTCGTCCGCATCGGCTGTCAGGCACCAGTGTCCATGTGCGTGCCGCATCTGCAACCAGGTCAGCCAGTCCACCCCGAACCGCGCGGCCTTGTAGCTCTGCGCTGTCCGCCACAGCGACACATCGGGCTCCCCGGCCAAAAGCTCGCGCGAGCCGTCGGTGCTGTCGTTGTCCACCATCAGGAAGTGATCCACCCCCAGCCTGCGATGATGGGCAAGCCAATGCGGCAGCCGCGCGGCCTCGTTGCGCAGGCAGCACAGGCCCAGGATTGCACCCGGCGCAATCCGCCCCGTCCGGTCCGCCACCACCGCCAGTTCATGCCGCTTGCGCAATGCCCGCCACAACAGGCCCCGGCGGCGCCAGCGCAGCCGGTAGGCCTGCCACAGTGCTGCGGTCATTGCGGATGCAGGGCCGGTCCCCGCTACTGCGCGGCGCGCAGTTGCGCCATCATCTCGTGCAGGTACTGCGAGAATTCCTCCCGCAGTTCGTCCCGGGCCAGGCCAAAGGCCACCGTCGCCTGCAAGAACCCGGCCTTGGACCCGCAATCGTACCGTTGACCGCGGAAGCGAAAGCCATAGACCCCGCCCTTGCCGGTCTCTTGTGCAATCGCGTCGGTCAGCTGGATCTCGCCTCCCGCGCCCTGCTTCGTGCGGTCGAGGTTGACCAGCACACGCGGGGTCAGGATGTAGCGTCCGATCACGGCCAGGTTCGAGGGCGCCTTGTCCACCGGCGGCTTCTCCACCATGCCCCGCACCTTGACGATGGACCCCATGTCCTCGGCCACGTCCAGGACGCCATAGGCCGAGGTCTTTTCCGGCGGCACTTCCATCGCGGCGACCATGTTGCCGCCGGTGTTGGCATAGGCCTCGACCATCTGCTGCAGACACGGCTTCTCGGCGGCGATCACGTCGTCTGGCAACAGCACGGCAAAGGGTTCGTCCCCGATCAGTCGGCGGGCGCACCAGACCGCGTGGCCCAGGCCCAGGGCCTTCTGCTGGCGGATGTAGGCGATTGCCCCCGACTCCATATCGGTTGACTTGAGCAGTTCCAGAAGGTCGGTCTTGCCCTTCTGCAGGAGTTCGGCCTCGATCACGGGCGCATGGTCGAAGTAGTCCTCAAGCGCGGATTTCCCGCGAGACGTGACAAAGATGAACTCTTTGATCCCCGCCGCCCGCGCCTCGTCGATGGCATACTGGATCAGCGGGCGATCCACGAGCGTCATGATCTCTTTCGGGATCGCCTTCGTCGCAGGCAGGAACCGGGTTCCCAGGCCAGCCACCGGGAACACGGCCTTCGTCACCTTCTTCGTCTTCATCGTATCACCTGCGCTAGTATTGCCCGGCCACGATCCCCGTCCGAAGTATAGCCGAACACTTCGGACCTTGCATGCGCCGTGCATGCTCAACGCGCCGATACATAGATTCATTCCCTCCGAATGTGGCGATTTTCAGTTTATTGTTGAGCATCTCGGCGCAAAAGTGCCGGTTTGCAGCAGTTTGCAGAGGATCGCGCCACAACGGCCCCGACTCAGCTCTGCGGCTTACTTCAGGTCAACCCCCGGTACGGTGGCGATGAAGAACGGGTTGTCCCATCCCGGCTTTCCATAGGTCAGGGGGTGCAGGTCGTCCATCCGAAGGACAGTGCCACCTGCCGCACGCAGCACCGCGTCACCCGCCGCCGTATCCCACTCCATCGTGCGGCCGAGGCGAGGGTAAAGGTCGGCCTCACCTGTTGCCAACAGGCAGAACTTCAGGCTCGACCCCGCACTGGCCATGTCGCGCACCGCATAGCGCGCGATATAGGCATCGGTCGCGGCATCCCGGTGCGACTTCGAGGCGACGACCATCAGCGCGGCATTGTCGGGGACCGAGACCT
>CAZVIS010000162.1:0-7026 GCA_964627355.1 uncultured Rhodobacterales bacterium | reverse complement strand
TGGACAAGGACCCGGGCAAGATCGCGCGTCTCTAGGCGGGCGAGGTGCCGATTTACGAACCGGGGCTGGATGCCCTGATGGCCAAGAACGTGGGCGCGGGGCGCCTGTCGTTCACGACCGAACTGAAAGAGGCGGTGGCGGGGGCCGAGGCGGTGTTCATCGCCGTCGGCACGCCGACGCGGCGCGGCGACGGGCATGCGGACCTGACCTATGTGATGGCCGCGGCGGAGGAAATCGCCCATGCGCTGACGGGCTATGCGGTGGTTGTGACGAAATCGACGGTGCCGGTCGGCACGAACCGGAAGGTGGCCGAGGTGATCCGCGCGGCAAGGGCCGATGCGGCCTTTGACGTCGCCTCGAACCCCGAGTTCCTGCGCGAAGGGGCGGCGATCGACGACTTCATGCGACCCGACCGGGTCGTCGTAGGGGTCGAGGGTGAGAAGGCGCGCGCGGTGATGAGCGGCATCTACCGCCCCCTTTTCCTGCGGCAGTTCCCGGTCGTCTTCACCGACCTCGAGAGCGCCGAGATGATCAAGTATGCCGCCAACGCCTTCCTTGCGACCAAGATCAGCTTCATCAACGAGATCGCGGCGCTGTGCGAGCGGGTGGGGGCCGACGTGAAGGCGGTGGCGAACGGCATCGGGCTGGACGGCCGGATCGGGAACAAGTTCCTGCACGCAGGCCCGGGCTATGGCGGAAGCTGTTTCCCAAAGGACACCTCGGCGCTGGCCCGGATTGGGCAGGACCACGGCGTGCCGATGCAGATCACCGAGACGGTGATGCGCGTGAACGAGGGGGTGAAGCGGCGGATGATCGACAAGATCATGGAGGCCTGCGGCGACTCTGTGAATGGCAAGCGGATCGCCGTCCTTGGCGTGACGTTCAAGCCCAACACCGATGACATGCGCGATGCACCGTCGCTGACCATCGTTCCCGCGCTGGTGGGGGGGGGCGCGCATGTGCAGGTGGTGGACCCCCAGGGGCGCCGCGAGGGCGAGGCGCTCTTGCCGGGCGTCGCCTGGCATGACGATCCCTACAAGGCGGCTGAGGGAGCCGAGGCCGTGGTGATCCTGACTGAATGGAACGAGTTCCGGGCGCTGGATCTGGGGCGCCTTGCCAAACGGATGGCTACCCCGCGCATGGTGGACCTGCGCAACGTCTATGACCGGACGGATGCGCTGGCGGCAGGTTTCGTCAGCTATGAGGGTGTGGGCCGGTAGCCCGCGCGATGCGCGCGATCCCCTCGGGAATGCGGGCGGGCGGGATCGAGGAATAGGCAAGCCGGTAGAACCCGCGCGGCGGATCGCCCGGGGCAAAGAACACGCGCCCCGGTTCGATCAGTACGCCATCGGCACGCAGCGACAGCGCCAGCGACTCGGTATCCACCCCCTCGGGTGCGCGCATCCAGAAGCTTGACCCGCCGGTCCCCCCTTGCCCCGCCACGGCCAGCCCCTGCTCGCGGATCGCCTCGGCCATGACCTGGCGACGGCGGCGGAAGGCCGCCTTCATCCGGTTCACCAGCGCATCGTAGTGGCCTTGCGCAAGGAAATAGGCCGCCGTGCGTTGAATGTGGCCGGGCGGGTGCCGCAACACCGTCGCGCGCAGCGACTGGACCTGCGCGATGAACCCCTCGGGCGCCACCAGATAACCAAGCCGCAGGCCGGGAAACACCGACTTGGAGAACGAGCCGACGTAGATCACCCGGCCCGCGCGATCCAGCGACTTCAGCGCGGGTGAGGGCGCCTTGAGGAAGGACATCTCGAACTCGTAATCATCCTCGACGATCACGAAGTCCCGCGCGGCGGCAGCGTCCAGCAAGTCGAGGCGGCGCGAGAGGGGCATCGTCGCGTTGGTCGGGCAATGGTGGCTGGGGGTGACGAAGAGGGCATCCGTTCCGGCGGGCACGGCATCGGGGGGCAGGCCCCCCTCGTCAACAGGCACGGGCGCAATCTCCGCCCCGGTCTGGGCCAAGGCGGCGCGAAGCGAAGGATAGCCCGGATCCTCCATCACGGCACGCCGCCCGGGGCCGAGAAGGACCTGCGCCGCCAGCCACAGGGCATTCTGCGCCCCCATCGTCACCATGACCTCGGACGGCCGTGCCGCGATCCCGCGACGGGGCAGGATCGTGCGCAGGATCGTGTCGATCAGCAGGGGGTCGTCGCGTTCGTAGTAGTCGGAGGTCAGCGCGGCAAAGTCGCGGCGGCCAAGGGCGCGCAGGGCGCAGGCCCGCCAGTTGGCGTGGTCAAAGAGCGTGGGGTCCGCCTGCCCGTAGATGAAGGAATAGGGATAGCGCGCCCAGTCATCGGGCCGGTCCACCCGCTGCAATGCCGGGAAGCCCCGCGTCCGCGCGACCCAGTCGATCCCCGCCCCCTCTGCCGCTGCAGGCAGGTCGAAGGCGGGCTGCACCGGCGCGTTGTCGGACACGAAGTACCCCGACCGCCCCCGCGCCGACAGGTAGTCCAGCGCCACAAGCTCGGCATAGGCCAGCGTCACGGTGATCCGGCTGACGCCAAGCTGCGCGGCAAGCTGGCGGGACGAGGGCATCCGCTGCCCCGCCGGAAAGCGGCCGGTGACGATGCCGTCGGACACCACGGCGCGGATCCGCTCTTGCAGCGTGCCGGTGGCGGCGGGGGGAAGGACGATCGCCTCGGGCGGGATGGACATGCGCGGCCTTTGTCGGGACGACGCGATGACGGGCCGCTTTCACCGCGCCGTCAAGAGGCCGTCACGCCATCCCTGCACTGCGCGCGATCATCGCGGCATGGGTGCGGTTCTTCGCCACCAGCTTGCGGCACAGCGTCTTGGCATGCAGCTTGACCGTCACCTCTTGCAGGTCGAGGTCGCGCGCGATCTCCTTGTTCGACTTGCCTTCGCAGATGCCGCGCAACACTGCCACCTCTCGCGCCGTCAGGGCGGAAAGCGGTGAAGTCGGCGCTGATTCCGCCTGCAAAAGCCCCATCGGCGCGAACTTCTCGCCCGCGGCCATAAGGCGGACGGCAGCGACCATTGCCCGCGCTGGCATCTTCTTGGGCACGAAGCCGCGGGCCCCGGCTGCCAGCGCCGCTTCAGCGAGGACGCGAGAGGTCGAGGCGGACATCAGGGCCAGGGGCCTTGGCGCATGCGCCAGGATCAACGCACTGAAGCCGGCCAGGCCATTCATGCCCGGAAGCGCCTCGTCCACCAGGACAAGATCAAAGCTGTCCTCGGCCAAGGCCGTCTGCAAAGCGGCGAAGTGATCTACAGTCGCCTCTGCCTCGATCCCTTCGGCCACCAGAAATGCGGCTACCGTCTCGCGCAGAAGGTCGTGGTCGTCTGCCACCAGAACCCGCAATGCACCCTTCCGTTCAATGACGACCGACCTCTCCCTTCAGCTTAGCACGCGCGCGTTGCGCTGGCACCGGGGGAAGCGGCGTCAACTGCCCCAGATGCGCTGCAGAAGGCTTAGCCAGTTTGCGTGGCAAATCTTGTCGATAAGCGCGCGATCATAGCCATGCGCGGTCATCGCCGCGGTCAGCGCAGGCAGACCGGCGACGTCGCCGACGGGGGCTGGCAGCGTCGCACCGTCAAAATCCGAGCCGAGCGCGACACCCTCTTCGCCGAGCCGGCCCAGCAGGTAGTCCAGGTGTGCCAGCATCGGCCCCCACCCCATGTCCGGAGAGCGCCGACCATCCGAGCGAAGAAACACGGTGGCGAAGTTCAGGCCGACAAGGCCACCCGAAGCGCGGATAACGTCAAGTTGACGGTCGGTCAGGTTGCGGGACGAGGGCGTCAGGGCATGCGCATTCGAATGCGTCGCAACCAGCGGCGCGGTGGACAGGCGCGCGACGTCATCAAAGCCCCTCTCGTTGAGGTGGCTGAGGTCGATAAGCACCCGCAATTCGTTGCATGCCGCCACCAGACGCTTGCCCGCCTCGGTCAATCCGGGCCCGGTATCCGGACTCGACGGGAAGGCAAAAGGAACGCCATGGCCAAAAGCCGTGGGCCGCGACCAGACCGGACCGATAGATCGCAGCCCAAGGGCGTGAAACGCATATAGCGCATCAAGGTCGGGATCGATCGCCTCGGCCCCTTCCATGTGCATCACGGCGGCGATGCGGCGCCCGGCCATCGCCGCACGGATGTCCTCGACCGTCCGACACAGGGTGAAATCGTCGGGATTCTCCCGCGCCAGAGCCAAGAGATGCGCCGCCTGCGCCAGTGCCACCGGTTGCGCCTCTGCTGTCGCGATTTGCGTCGGCAGGGGCAGGCTGTAGGGTGGCGCGTCCATCAGGGCGTCGATATCCAACGCCTCTCCCGCGTCGGGCGAGGGGACGTAGATCGCAAACAACCCGCCGATAAAGCCGCCTGCCCGCATGCGCGGCAGGTCGATATGCCCCCGCGCCTCGGCTCCCGCCCAAAGCCGGGGCCGTTCGCCGGGATTGCGCCACAGGCGCAGCAGAAAATCATTGTGCCCGTCGAAAACCGGAATCGTCATGCCTCGCTCCCTTGCAAGCCGCAGGCTGGCACGGGAGGCCGCCGATGCCCAGAGTGGCCAGTAAAAAGGGGCGCTCCCTTGCGGCAGCGCCCCTCTGATCGTCAGGACGAAGTGTCAGACGGCCGCAGCCTCGACCAGCTTTGCCTCGACATCCGCGCCCTTCGCAATGGCGATACGGCGGGGCTTCAGAGCTTCGGGCATTTCACGGACGAGGTCGATGTGCAGCATCCCATGCTCATGCACGGCGCCGGTCACGCGGACATGATCGGCCAACGCAAAGCGACGCTCGAAGGCACGGGTGGCAATGCCGCGATGAAGAAAGCGGCGCTCGCCCTCATCGGCAGACTTGCGGGCGGCGACGACAAGGGTGGCTTCCTTGACCTCGACCGACAGCTCGTCCGGAGTAAATCCCGCAACGGCGATCGAGATGCGATAGCCGTCTTCTGCTGTCTTTTCGATGTTGTAGGGGGGATAGGCGGGCTGCGCCACATCGGCGGTCAGCGCGCGATCCACCAGATCGGCGATGCGGTCAAAGCCGACGGTGGCACGGTAAAGGGGCGTGAAGTCGTAGGTACGCATGGTCATCCTCCAGTGAGCGATGTGTCGTGATGCCCTCCCCATCAAGGGCCGGGCGACTGAACCCGGGCCCGTCATGGCACCCGGATGAAACGAAGGTGGGAAAGGGCGCCCTGCGTTTCAAGAGGCCCCGGTCACCGGGTCAGGGCTTGAGAAATCGGGCGCCCGTATCGCGGGATGCATCGCCCGCCGTCAACCGGCGGACGCGCGGCGCTGCGGCGGCGGCTGTCGGTGCAGGCGGGCTGCGCAACACCCCCTTGAGGTCCGCCAGCAAATTCGGCAGCACCATGCCCAGCGATACGATCTGTCCGTCCCGCGTCCCTGCCGAGATGATCGAGACGATCCGCGCCCGGCCGCTGGACCGGTCAAAGACGGGCGCACCCGAGGATCCCCTGTCAACATCGCAGTCGAAGGCCAGAAGCCCCTGCTGCTGGCCAAGGACGGTGCAGCGGCGCTGCCAGGACAGCCGGTTGTCGCGCCCGCGGGCGTAGGACACGACGCTGACCACGGTTCCGCGGTCGGGGAACTGAACGACAAAAGGCGAGGCGACGGCGGCCGGGATCGGTTCAGCAAGTTGCAGCAGCGCCGCGTCATGGCGCACGCTGTCCTCACTCAACGCAGCTGCAGGATCATATCCCGGATGCGCCACCGCACGCCGGACCTGCGCTTCAGCAATGGCGACACCATCGCTCAGCCCGGCTCGGAAGGTCAGGGAAGACACGTCCACCGCAGCGCCGCTTTTTGGGTCGAACAGACAATGCGCAGCCGTCAGCACGAGGTCGGTCGCGATCAGCGTTCCGGTACAATAGCCGCCCTCCCCGATATCGACCCGCCCGACCGCCTCCCACCCAAGGGTCTCTTCGCGACGTGTCAGTTCGTCCAGACCCGTGTTTTGCGCCTGCACCGGCAGCGCCGTCAGGCACAGCGCCACCACAGGCCCAAGGGCGCGCCGCAGAACCCCGGGACGCAGCGGCGCGCGCATCACGGCGCGCTGCCTTCGGCCCCCGCCGTGCGGGCCTTGACGAACTTGGCTCCGATATCGCGCGATTGGCCCGGCTTGGCATCGGTGATCGAGACGCCAGGCACCTTGCCAAAGGACGCCGGGGCAGCGCCGGACGGTGCGGGGACGGTTGCGGCCGCAGACTCTGGCAACTCGCCCGATGCGATCATGCCGAAGGCCTTGCCGAAGGTTTGCGCGAAATCGCTGCCCGATCCGCCGGCGCAACCCGCGCCATCGCCGGACAACGCCCCGCAGACGGCGGCAAATTCCTTGGCCACATCAGCCGGCGACGGAGTCGCCTCGATCGGGGTGCCTTGGGTGTGGGTTCCTTGGCCAAGGTAGCTGCCCAAGGTTCCGACCCAATCATTCACGGCCCCGCCGATGGCAGCGACACCACCCGGTCCCGGACTGGTAGGCGCTGTCGGGGTTCTCTGCGGTGTGGTTGTCGCATTTCCCAACAGACTGGCCAGATCCACACCGAGTTTCGGCAGCACGACCGGGGCCGACATGAGCGTCAGCCCGACGACCATAACAACAGCGGCAACTGCTTTCATCCCGGCATCCCCCGCTCAGGGTTTCACGAATTTTGCCGAGGTCGACGCCGACCCGCGCGCCGACGAACCATTCGGTCCCGGCTTCTGGAACGGCGAACTCACGACCTGCAGCTCTTTCATAAGTGCGGCCAGCGGCACATCGAGGGCCGTGCCGAGCGCTACCTTCTGCCCGTCATACTCGGCCTTGGCCGAGACCACCGACACCACCCGCGCCACGCCGTCCCGGAAGGCAAAGATCGGCGCGCCCGAGGATCCGAAATCGACGCTGCAGGACAGGACAAGGACCGAGACCTGGCGTTCGACGACATGGCACACCTCTTGCAGCGAGGGCACCTCGGACCGGTCCTGCGCATAGGAGACCACGCCAACCTCGTCGCCCTTCATCGGGCGGAGGTCGGTCTCGAACGGCTCGACCGAGGACA
>CAZVIS010000161.1:0-7072 GCA_964627355.1 uncultured Rhodobacterales bacterium | reverse complement strand
CCCTTCTTTTGTCCACAAGTATCCCGGGGGTGCGGGGGCTGGCCCCCGCTCCGGCAGATCAGGCGGCGCGGCGCGACGCGGTAACATGCAGCGGAAACACCTTCGCCGGATTCAGCAGCCATTTCGGGTCGAACACATCCTTCACCCGGCACTGCGCCTCCATGTCCTCGGGCGTGAACTGCACGGACATCAGGTCCCGCTTCTCGACCCCCACGCCATGCTCGCCCGTCAGGCACCCCCCCACCTCGACGCACAGTTTCAGGATCTCGGCCCCCATCTCCTCGCAGCGCTCCAAATCCCCGGGCTTGTTGGCATCGAACAGGATCAAGGGATGCATGTTCCCGTCGCCCGCGTGGAACACATTCGCCACGTCCAGCCCGTAGTCCCGCCCGATCTCGCCGATCCGGCGCAGCACCTGCGGCAAGGCGGACACCGGGATCGTGCCGTCGAGGCACATGTAATCGTTGATCTGCCCCATGGCGCCAAAGGCGGACTTGCGGCCAAGCCAGATTTTCTTCGACTCCTCCTCGCTGCGGCTTTCGCGCAGGGCCACCGGGTTGTGCCTCTCGGCAATCGCCTTGATGCGGGCAAGCTGGTCGTCGATCTCGGCGGGAGAGCCCTCGACCTCGACGATCAGCAAGGCCTCGCAATCGGGATAGCCCGCATGGGCGAAATCCTCGCAGGCGCGGATGCAGGGGCGGTCCATGAATTCGATGGCGACGGGCAGGATGCCGGCCTTGATGATGTCGGACACGCAGGCCCCCGCCACCTCGTTCGCGTCGAACCCCATCAGGATGGGCCGCGCCCCTTCGGGTTTCGGCAGGATGCGCAAGGTGGCCTCGGTCACCACGCCCAACTGCCCTTCGGACCCGCAGACCACGCCCAGCAGGTCCAGCCCCGGCGCGTCCATCCAAGGCCCGCCCAGTTCCACCACGGTCCCGTCCATCAGCACAACCGTCGCCCCAAGCAGGTTGTTCGTCGTCACCCCATACTTCAGGCAATGCGCCCCGCCCGAGTTCATCGCGATGTTCCCGGCGATGGCGCAGGCAAGCTGGCTCGACGGATCAGGGGCATAGAAGAACCCCTCCGCCTCCACCGCGCCCGTCACGCTCAGGTTCGTGCGGCCCGACTGCACGCGGATGAAGCGGTTGGGGTAGTCCGTCTCGAGCACGGCATTCATCCGCGCCACCCCAAGGATCACGCAATCCGCCGTGGGCAGGGCGCCGCCCGCCAGCGAAGTCCCCGATCCGCGCGGCACCACCGGCACCCCCATCGCATGGCACAACCGCAGTACCGCCGAGACCTCGGCCGTCGTTCGGGGCAGGACGGCTGCCATCGGCGGGCAGCGATAGGCGGTCAGCGCGTCGCATTCATAGGCGCGCAGCGCGGCCTCGTCGGCGATCACGGCATCGGCGGGCAGGATCGCGCGCAAGGCCACCACAAGCTCGGCCTTCTTCGACAGGATGCGCGTGTCGGCTACCGGCATGTCCATGGATCGGCCCTCCCAAAGCTTGCGCCCACGCTAGCGCATCGGGCCGGGGCCGCAAGTCACCCATCGTCGCAATCTCAGACGCGGCGCATCCCGTTGCGCCCCTCGCGCAGCCAGGCGGCCACCGCCAGCCCCGCCGCGAGCAGCAACCACGCCCAGGGCGGCAGCAGTTGCGCCACACGCACGTCCTGCGTGACATAGGCGCCGCGCGGGGTGATGCCGATCCAGCCGCGACCGGCGGCATTGCGCCCCTCGGCCACGGTGCGCACGTCGGGCGTCCCATCCTCGATCCGCAGGATCCCGCCCCGCGTCGCCTCGACCAGTGGCGTAAGCTTGTCGCCGCTCGCCACCGTCTCTTCAAACTCGCGCGGGGCCGAGGGGCCGAGGGCCATGACCGTCTTGAGGTCTCCCTGCACCAGCCGGTACAGCCCGATCTCGGGCGCGTCCCATTCGGCGGCATAGCGACCCGGCGCTGTCTCGGGCAGCGTCAACTCGGTCACCGTCCCGTCCGGCCCGGTGATAGTGACCGGCCCGGGATCCTCGCCAAGCGTCCGGCGTGTTACGGTCAGCTTCTGCCCCTCGGCGGTGGTGACCAGCGCCTCTTCCTCCAACTCCGGCTCCTTGAGCATCCAGTGGGCAAGGCGGCGCAGCAATTCGAGTTGCGGCCCGCCCCCCTCATACCCCCGGCCCCAAAGCCACAGGTGGTCCGAGGCCATGACCGCCACGCGCCCCTCCCCCTCGCGGTTCAGGATCAGCAGCGGGCGGTCCCCCGGGCCGGACATAACGACCTCGCCACCCAGATTGGTCACCTCGGTCAGGCGGAACCAGCGGCCCCACCCCCCTTCGGGTGCAAGCTTCTCCAGCCCCGCCGTGACCGGATGCTTGGCGCCAAGCTCGGTAACCACGGGGCGATAGCCGCCGTTGATGACGCGGCTGGTGGCATCGACGGGCAGGATTTCGGCCAGTGGGCTGCGCCACAAGCTGTCCGCCGATCCGAATTCTGGGCCCGCCGCCACCAGCACCGTGCCTCCGCGCCGCACATAATCGCGCACGTTCTCCAGATAGCTGTTCGGCAGGATCCCCCGCAGGCGGTAGCGGTCAAAGATGATGAGGTCGAACTCGTCGATCTTCTCGACGAAAAGCTCGCGCGTGGGGAAGGCGATGAGGGACAGTTCGCTGACCGGGATCCCGTCCTGCTTTTCCGGCGGGCGCAGGATGGTGAAGTGGACGAGATCCACCGAAGGATCCGATTTCAGCAGGTTGCGCCACACCCGTTCCCCGGCATGCGGCTCGCCTGACACCAGCAGAACGCGCAGACGGTCGCGCACGCCGTTCATCTGGACAACCGCGGCGTTGTTGCGGTCGGTGATCTCGCCCGGCGCGGTCTCGACCGTGAATTGCAGGACGTTCATGCCCCCGCGCGGCAGGGTCACCGGCAGTTCCAGATCCTCGCCCACGGGCACGGTATAGACCTGCGGCTCCTCGCCATCGACGGCGATGGCAAGCGAGGCGGTGCCGCCCTGCCCCGAAGGCACATCGCCCTGATCCTCGATCCGCAGGGTTAGGGTCACAGGTTCGTCCAGGATGGCAAAGGCCGGGGCGTTCTTGACGATCAGGCGGCGGTCCCAGTCGCCCGTCCGCCCGGTCAGCAGCACATGCAGCGGCGCGGGCAGGTCCGGCGTCACCGTCAGGTCATGCGCCTGGCCGTCGGTGATGAGAATTGCGCCCGCCAACCGCGCGCGCGGCTCTTCCGCCACGGCCTGCGACAGGGCCGTCAGCAGTTCCGTCCCCGCATCGCCCGCGCCATCGGGCAGGCGGTGGACGCGGAGTTCCGTATCCGGCAGTGCCGCCACCTCGGCGGTGATCGCAGCCAGCGCCGCCTCGGACTGCGCGGCACGGTCGGACAGGCGCTGGCTAGCGCTGTCGTCCACCACGACGATGACGATGTTCGTCAGGGGCGCGCGGTCCTCCTCCTGCAGCGAAGGATTGGCGATTGCCACAAGGATTGCCACAGCCGCCAGCCCGCGCAGCCACCAGCCCTGAAGACCGCGCCAGACCGCCACCCCCACCAGCACCGCCGACAGCGCCGCAAGCACCGCCAGCACGGCCACCGGCAGCAGCGGGTCAAGGATCAGCGTGCCGTTCATTGCCCCAGCCTTTCCAGAAGCGCCGGCACATGCACCTGATCCGATTTATAATTCCCGGTCAGCACATGCATGATGAGGTTGATGCCGAAACGGTTCGCGATCTCGCGCTGCCGCTCTCCGGCATAGCCGCGCCCGACCGGGAACAGCGGCACCCCCCGCTCGTCCACCGCCCAGGCCCCGGCCCAGTCGTTGCCGCCGATCACCACCGGCGTCACCCCGTCGTTGAGGTTGCGGAACGGCATCCCCTCGGCCTGTTCCGCATCCGGCGGCGCCGCCTCGACCCAGATGTTGACCGAGGTGTAGCGGCCCGGAAAGTCCTGCAACAGGTAGAAGGTCCGCGTCAGGACGTGATCCTCGGGCAGCACCTCCAGCGGCGGAATGTCGAGCGGGGCGGCCAGCGCCTGCAGCTTGCGGCTTTCGGGCGTCTGGCCGGACCCGGCGATATCGCCGTCGCGCGTGTCGAACAGGATCATCCCCCCGGTGCGCAGGTAGCGGTTCAGCTTGGCATAGGCCGCGTCCGAGGGCTGCGGCTGATCCGCCGTCACGGGCCAATAGAGGAAGGGGAAGAAGGCAAGCTCGTCTGTCTCCAGGTTCACCGCCATCGGCTCTGCCGGTTCGATCGTCGTGCGTTCGTAGAGGCGCAGGCCAAGGCCGCGCAGCCCCGCCTCGGCGATGCGGTCCACGTCGCCGTTGCCGGTGACGACATGGCCGAGACGGACGGCGGTTGTCGCGTCCAGCGCGAATTCCTCGGCCGCCGGATCGGGCGCAGGTTCAGTCTGTGCCCGCGCCGCGGCGCCGGGGAACAGCAGCGCCAGCACCAGCACCGCCGCGGACGCGCCCCGCATCAGCCGCCCCGACACAGCCAGCGCCGCCAGCACGTCGATCATCAGAAGCATCAGCCCCCCCGCCAGCAGCGCGCCCTTCAACGATTGCTCGGGTGGCGCCTCCATCCCCTCGCGCGCGACCGTCGCGGGCCACGGGGCCGGTTCCAGCACCGTCTCGGGCCCGACCGAATTCAGCGCCACGCGCCGATCATCCCCGGCATAAAGCCCGGGCGGCAAGTTGGAGGTTGGGCCACCGGTCAGCCCTTCGGCCAGGGCCTCGCCCGTGACACCCGCCGCATCCCCGGCCTCTTCCAGTCCGCCAAAGGCGTCGAGCGCGACCTCGGGCACCCAGACCTGCCCGGTCAGATCACCCGCCTCTGGCACCACGGGGCGGGCCGAGACTGCAAGACGCTCCAGCATTCCCACAAACAGGCCTGACAGCGGAAGTGTGGACCACTCGGCATTGGCGGTCACATGGAAGAGCACGATCTGCCCCTGCCCCAAGGCCTTGCGCGTGACCAAGGGTGTGCCATCCGCCAGCGCGGCGATGGTGCGAGAGGCGAGGTCGGGATCCGGCTGGGCAAGCACCTGTTCGGTCACCTCGACCTCCGGCGGGACAGGCAGGCCGAAGAAGGGCGAGCCTTCGGCAAAGGGTGCCAGCGCTTTTGGATCACCCCAGCTCATCGCGCCACCAACAGAACGCCCCCCTTCGCGCAGTCGGACGGGCAGCAGGGGGTCCTCCTCGGTCCGGCTGAGGTCGCTTGCTGCGAGCCGGGGCCCTGCGAAGCGCAAGAGCAGCCCCCCCTCTTCGACCCATTCGGCCAGCTTGTCGCTTTCGTCCGGACCCATGCGGGCCACATCGGCCAGCACGATCACGTCGGGGCTGGCGAGGATCACGTCGGTCAGCGTGCCGTCGATCAGTTCCGCCACAGGCTCCAGCGCCTGCCGCAGGTAGTGGGTGGGGGACAGGAGTTGCAGCCCCTCGGCCCCACCCGCCCCGGCGATCAGCGCGATCTTGCGCCGCTTGAGGCTGTCATCGGTCAGGGTCACGGCCCCGGCAGAGCGCACCCCCTCCAGCTCGAACCGCGAGATGCGGTTGCGCAGTTCGGGGGGCAGCGACAGGTCCACCGTCGCCTCGCCCACACCGGCGGCAAAGGTCACGGGCACGCGCGCCAGTTCACGCTCGACCCCCGCAGGGTCGAGCCCGCGCGCGGACAGCACCGCCTCGGCGCTGTCGGTCGCGGGCAGGCGGTGCGCAGTCAGGCGGATCACGCCCTCCTCGAACCGGGCGGGGCGCAGGGCGAGGATCGCGCGCGGGCTCTCGAACACCGTCACCGCCCCGCGTGCTTCCAGCGCGGACAACAGGGTATCGCGGCCCGGATGGGCAAGGCCGTCCGATAGCCAGTAGGTGGTGAAGTCCCCCTCGGGCAGCGAACCGGCCCAGGCGGCGGCATCGGGCGCCCAGGGTTGCGGCTGCAGGCCCGCCAGCCGCGCGGACCATGCCCCCGCCGTCTGGAACACCGTCTCGCCCGGCGGATCGGTCAGGCGGATGACGGCAACAGGGCGGCCATCCCGCGCCGCCTCCTCGACCAGCAGCCCCGCGCGGTCGATCCGCCGCGACCAGTCGCGCGCATCGGCCCAGGACCCGTCAATGACCAGCAGCAGCGGCCCCGTCCCCGGCCCCTTCGTCTGCGGGTTCAGGACCGGCCCGGCAAAGGCGAGGATCGCCGCCGCGATGGCCGCCATGCGCAGGAGGAGCAACCACCACGGCGTCTTGTCTGTCTCGGTCTCGTCATCCGTCAGGCCGAGGAGCAGCGCCACGCCGGGAAACCGCCGCCTTATTGGCGCGGGCGGCACGGCGCGCAGGATCAGCCACAGGATCGGCAGCGCGATCAGACCGATCAGCAGCAGCGGCGCGGTGAACCCGACAGGGCCGATCATCCACATCAGCGCCCCCGTTCCAACGCGCGATACATCCACAGAAGCGCCGCCTGCGCGCCACCCCCTGTGTGGTGGCAAAGGTAGTGCCAGCCCGAGGCCTGCGCCAGTGCGGCAAGGCGCGCCTTCCGCTCGGCCAGCCGGTCGAGATAGCGGGTGCGCAGGTCGCCCGCCCTCAAAGTCTCATGCCGCAGGGTGCCACCCATGGATTCGAATATGGTCCGCCCGTCGAAGGGGAACTCCTCCTCCGCCGGGTCGAGGACCTGCACCAGAGCACCCCGCACCCCACGATCCGAGGCCCGCGCCAGCGCCGCCTCTACCCCCGCCGGGTTCCCCAGGAAATCGGACAGGAAAACCGCCCGCCCGTGGCTGACAAGCCCTGCCGTGTCGGGCGTGCCATAGTCATCAGGTGCTTCCGTGAGCGCCTGCATCAACCGCAAAAGCTGCGCCCGCCCCGCGCGCGGCGGTGCGTCGCCGCCCGCCAGACCCACCCGCTCTCCCCCCCGCAGCAGCAGAACCGCCAGCGCCAGCGCCAGAAGCTGCGCCCGGTCGGCCTTGGGCGCGCGGTCCTTCGCGCCCGAGAAGGCCATCGACTTCGCCGGATCGACCCAGAGGGTCACCGTCTGGCTTGCCTGCCATTCGCGTTCCCGCACGAAATGCGCATCCGACCGGGC
>CAZVIS010000160.1:1564-7117 GCA_964627355.1 uncultured Rhodobacterales bacterium | reverse complement strand
GCGGGGTGATGTTCGGACCGATGTACCGCGTCTGCGACCTCGAGGCGCTGTGCGGCTACAGCTTCAAGCAGGCGGTGACCTGGGCGGGTGGCGGCGGGCCATACGACGCGGGCCGCATGGCCTATGCCGACGAACGCACGGTCCGGAAGGGGTGCGACGGCCCCTGCCCGGAAAACGTGGCGGCGCCAGGCGAGGCCGAAGTGCAGAAGACCTGCCTCACCGACCGCGAATTGTGGCCAGGGGTCGAGGCAAGCGACCGTTGGGGGCGCGAGTTCTTCAACCAGACCCTGTTCGAGGGGTTCGTCCCGGTCCCCTACATCATCGGCATCAACTATCGCATTGATGCCTCGGCGCGCGCTGATGCCGATGCCCTGGCCCGGCTTGGCCCGCTGAACCTGCAGAACGCCTGCCTGATCTACGACCCCGTCAGCCAGACCTATTCCGGCACCGCCGACCTGTCGCTGTTTGCCAACCTGCGCGGCTCGGCTCGGATCACTGCATCGCTGGAAGGCTTCATCTCGGATTTTGCCTGCCTGGCGAACTGGGTCACCCTGCGCGGCATGATGAGCGCGGGCGTCACCGTGCAGTTGCCGACCGACCTGACCGTCGGCGTCGATCTGTACTGCCAGGACGGCAACCTGACGGTGCTGCCGCGCGCTTCGCTGACGACCTGCCTCGACATCTTCGGCGAGATCACGGCGGGGCTGGATGTGTTCCTGCTGTCGTATCACGTTTGGGGGCAGGACTGGCCGCTGGTGGAAAAGCAGCTCCAGAAATGCTGGACGATGAACCTGACCTTCGATCCGTTCACCGTCGGCACCGCGCCGACCTTCCGGCTGGAAAGCGGGATGCTCGCCGCCGAAAGCCTGCTGCGCGACCTGTTCGATCCGGCGAGCGTGCGCCAGATCGACCGCACCCCCGCCCGAAGCCCGCTGCCCGACTCGCCTGTCTTCTTGTTCCCCTGCCTCCGACGGCGCCCCGCCCCGCCGGACGAGCCGGAAGAGCCGGTGACGCCCGACGTGAACTGCCCGCAGCGTGCCACTGGCGCGGACGGGCGGCGGCTGAAGACGGCGGCCGAGCGGGCACCGACATGGCCCGCGACACGGACCATCTCGATCCCCGGCGGCGGGTCGGCCACCGTGGGCAGCGTGATGGTCGCCCCTTTCCTTGAAAAGGACGTTCGCGGAGGGTCGCCGACCGACCGAAGGACGCAGATGCAGATCTACAACCATCGCGGCATTCCGATGCGCGGCTGCCTGCGGCCCTCGGGTGGCGAAGAGAATCGCGGCCAGCAGCAGTTCGTCCGGGGCCACCTTCTGAACGCCCTGATCGGCGGTCCGGGGACGCAGGAGAGGAACCTGTTTCCGATCACCCTGACGGCCAACAACCAGCACAAGTCGCAGGTCGAGGAGGGTGGCGTCGATGTTGTCCACCGCGTCCGCCGGGACGAGCTGATCTTCTACAAGGTCACCGTGCAGAACCCGTCGGGTCCGAACGAAATCAACGATTCGGCAGGCAACGGCACCGGGTTCTTCGAGGTCAGCGCCACCTTCCTGTGCGAGATCGCCGACTACCAGCTTTGCAGCGACGATACGCTGCGCAAGAACACCTCACGCTTTGTGCCGATCCCGTCGCGCTTTGCCTTTCACCCTTCGGGCGGCAAAGCCTTCGACCAGATCGCCGATCCCAACCGGTGCAGGAATTAGGTCCAGTCCGCCTCGGCCCTGCACCCCCCAGTGTTGCACTATACAAGGGCGCACCTGTCTAGGCGGGCACAATGCCTGACGACCCGGAAAGTTTCATCGGCCTGTTACCCGGGCTGTTTAGCCCGGCTGAAGGCGATTCTTGCCCGCGCGGTAACCAAGGTCCACCCCTGCCGACGGTCAGGGGCGGCGCATACCCGTCGGCAGGGATCGGTGGTTCAGTGGATCCGTGGGGGAAACAGACATGTCGAACACATATCACGCGCTTGCGGGCGGCGACTTCAGCCAGACCTGGTCGGACACCAGCCTCCTGAGTGTGAGCGACAACTGGGACGCGGTTGCGTCGATCATCGGCTATCGCGGTGACGACATCACCACGACGACTGGTGCCGACCCGCAGACCCTGCTGGGTGACGGCACGGTGACCCTTGACGTCAATGCCAACCAGACGAACCCCGACACCTTTGGCACCGGCGGCGTGGCCGAGTTCGAACTGACCAATCCGACCGTTGCGCTCAACGGTTCGGGCACTGCCGACGCGCCGAACCTTGTGCTGCACCTCGACGCGACGGGGCGGCGCGACGTGATCGTCTCCTACACGCTGCGCGATCTGGACGGGTCGGCGGACAACGCGGCGCAGGCCGTGGCCCTGCAGTACCGCATCGGCACCTCCGGCCCATGGACCAACGTACCTGCCGGGTATGTCGCGGATGCCACCACGGCGGGCAGCGCCACGCAGACCACGAACGTCACGGCCACGCTTCCGGAAGCAGTGAACGGTCAGGCACAGGTACAGGTGCGCATCATCACGGCGAACGCTGTCGGCAACGACGAATGGGTCGGGGTCGATGACATTGTCGTGACCTCTGCCCCCGCCGCGGGCCCCGTGGCAGGCGTGACCATCACCCAATCCGGCGGCACCACGATGGTGGTCGAAGGGACTATGACCGACACGTTCACCGTGGTGCTGGATTCGCAGCCAACGGAGAACGTGACCATCACGATCGGCCCCGATGCCCAGACCTTTGTCTCGGCGCTCGTGCTGACCTTCACCCCGGCAAACTGGGACATTCCGCAACGCGTCACCATCGCAGCGATCGACGACGAGGTCGGAGAGCCGGTCACCCAGCCCTCGACGGTCGCCTTCACCGTCGCCTCGGGCGATGCGGCCTACAACGGGCTGGTCCTACCCGCTCTGGTCGTGGCCGTCGAGGATGACGAGCCCGCCGCGACGCTGATCAGCACGGTGCAGGGCACCACGGCCACCAGCGCCCTGGTCGGCCAGATCGTGGTCATCGAAGGGATCGTGGTCGGCGATTTCCAGAATGGCGATGCCGACACCTCGCGCAACCTGCAAGGTTTCTATGTGCAAGAGGAAGACACGGATTCGGACGGCAACGCGTTGTCGTCCGAAGGCATCTTCGTCTTCGACCGCGACTTCCTCGCCAACGTGCAGGTCGGCGACAAGGTCCGCATCACCGGTCGGGTGGATGAATTCCAGGGCGAGACCCAGCTGAACATCAGCAACGATATCAGCCAGGCAGAGGTCACCGTCATCAGCAGCGGCAATGCCTTGCCGAGTGCTGCGGTGATCGACCTGCCGACGGCCGGCACGATCCTGACGAACGGCAATTACGAGGCAAATCTCGAAGCGTTCGAGGGCATGCTGGTCACGGTCCCCGAAACCCTGACGATCACCGAGCAGTTCAACCTCGACCGGTTCAACGAGATCAAGCTGTTCGCAACCGAGGGGTTCGAGCAGACCGGCCCCGGCGGCACCGCCGCTGTTGGCGAACGGCCGTTCACCTATACCCAGTACAACGACCCCGACGTCGCGGGCAACGACGCCTATCAGCAGGCCGTGGGCGCCCGCACCATCACCTATGACGACGGGCTGAACGACCAGAACCAGGCAATCGGTGGACTGGACGGCTTTGAGGGCTACACGACGGCGACTGCGCCCCGCATGGGCGATACGGTCACCGGCCTGACGGGCGTTCTGGGCGGCCGAATCCTTGGTGACGCGGCCTGGCGCATCCGGTCCACCGAAGAGGGCGCGAACAGCTTTGACCAGAACAACCCCCGCCCGGCCGAACCGGTGCTGGTGGACGGCACCCTGAAGGTCGCGAGTTTCAACGTCCTCAACTTCTTCACCACCATCGACCTGCCCGGGGTGACGACCGAAAACGGCTTCGATCCGCGCGGCGCCGATACGGATGATGAACTGGCACGGCAGCTGGACAAGCTTGTGGATGCGATCCTCGGGCTTGATGCCGACATCCTGGGCCTGATCGAGATCGAGAACGACTTCATCGATCCGGCTGGCGAGACGCCGGCGATCCAGACGCTGGTCGACGCGCTGAATACCGAGGCAGGCGTCGGCACCTATGCCTATGTGAACCCCGGCGCGGATCAGGTGGGCGGCGACGCCATCGCGGTCGCGCTGATCTACCGCACCGACAAGGTGCAGGTCGCCCCGGGCACGACGGCGGCAATCCTGACCGATGCAGGGGTGGCGCAGGATATCCTTGACCGCAGCACGGTGGACAACGACACGACCACCGCAGGCGGCAACGTGTTCAACGGAAACAACTCCAGCCGCGCGCCGCTGGCCGCGACCTTCCAGGAACTTGGCGGCAGCCAAGAGCTGCTGACGGTGGTGGTCAACCACACCAAGTCGAAGTCCGGCATCGGGACGGGCGCCGATGCCGATGCGGGCGACGGGGCGGGGAACTGGAACAACCAGCGTCAGCTCGCGGTTGAGGCCCTGACGGCCTGGCTAGGCACCAATCCCACCGGGTCGGACACCGCCAACAAGCTTCTGATCGGCGACTTCAACGCCTATGCCGAGGAATCGCCGATCAACTACCTGACCGAGACGGCAGGCTTCGTCGATATCGCGGCGGAACTGCTTGAACTGGCCTATTCCTTCGTGTTCGACGCGACAATCGGCACGCTGGACTACGCCTTTGCCAGCCTCGAGCTGTTCAATCAGGTCGTGGATGCGCTGGAATGGCACATCAACGCCGACGAGGCCGATGCGCTGGATTACAACACCGACTTTGGCCGCGACCAATCCATCTTTGACGGCGACAGCCCGGTACGCGCATCCGATCACGACCCGATCGTCGTAGGCTTCACGCTCGACTCGGTCGATCCTACGCTGACCTCGGCCAGCCCGGCCGACGCGACCGAAGACGTGCTGGCGACCGCCGACATTGTGCTGACCTTCAGCGAGGCGGTCCGGGCGGGCAGCGGCACCATCACCCTGACCGATGGCGCGGGCGATGTGCGCGTCATCGACGTGACCGACCCGCAGGTGACCTTTGCGGGCAACACGGTGACGATCAACCCGACCGACGACCTGACGGAAGGTGCGCGGTATGAGGTGCTGATCGCTGACGGCGCGATTACCGACGCCGTGGGCAACGGTTTTGCGGGCCTGACGGCGGGTGCGCTGGACTTCACGGTGGAAGAGTCGACCTTTACCCTGCAAATCCTGCATGCCTCGGACTTCGAGGCTGGCCTTGATGCGGTGGACCGCGCGGGCAACTTTGCCGCGATCGTCGATTACCTGGAAGAGACCTACGAGAATTCGATCACGCTCTCCTCGGGCGACAACTACCTGCCCAGCCCCTTCTTCGCAGCCGGGTCGGATGCCAGCCTGAAGGAGGTCTACGAGACCGCGCTCGAGGATTACTACAACCTCGCCCCCGGCACGCTGAACATCAACCCTGGCTTCGGCACCGCAGACATCTCGATCCTCAACATCATCGGGGTCGAGGCTTCGGCCATCGGCAACCACGAGTTCGATGCGGGCACGAACCCCTTTGCCGCGATCATCCGGCAG
>CAZVIS010000160.1:0-1464 GCA_964627355.1 uncultured Rhodobacterales bacterium | reverse complement strand
CGGCCAGAAGATCGCGCCCGCCACCATCATCAACGAGAATGGCGAGCGGATCGGCGTCGTCGGCGCCACCACGCAGATCGTCGAGAGCATCTCGTCCACCGGCGGCATCGACATCATCGGCGATGACGTGAACGACATGCCGCAACTGGCGGCCATCCTTCAGCCAACCATCAACGCGCTGATCGCGCAGGGGATCAACAAGATCATCCTGGTTGCGCACCTCCAGCAGATTGCGCTGGAGAAGCAGCTTGCGACGCTGTTGCGCGGGGTGGATATCATCATCTCGGGTGGCTCGAACACGCTGCAGGCCGATACGACCGACCCGCTGCGTCCGGGCGACACGGCGGACGAGACCTATCCCTTCCAGACCACCGATGCGGACGGCAAACCCATTCTGGTCGTGAACACCGACGGCGAATATTCCTACGTCGGGCGTCTGGTGGTCGAGTTCGACGCCAACGGCGAGATCATCACCGAAAGCCTGGATGAGGCGGTGAACGGCGCCTATGCCACCACCGACGACGCGGTCGCCGACCTTTACGCCACCCCCATCGACATCGATGGCGACAGCGATCTGGACAGCGATCCCTTCGTCGCGGGCAGCCGCGGCGATCTGGTGCGCGACATCGCGCAGGGTGTCGGCGGCGTGATCGACGCGCAGGACGGCAACGTCTTTGGCCAGACGGCAGTCTATCTGGAGGGCCGCCGCGGCGAGGTGCGGACCGAGGAGACGAACCTCGGCAACCTCAGCGCCGATGCCAACCTGTGGTACGCGCAGCAGGTCGACGAGACGGTCACCGTCTCGATCAAGAACGGCGGCGGCATCCGCGACTCGATCGGTCGGGTGCAGGCCGTGGGCGGCGATGTCGAGGAGCTGCCGCCGCTGGCCAACCCCGAGGTCGGCAAGGACGAGGGCGAGGTATCGCAACTCGACATCGCGAACGCGCTGCGCTTCAACAACGCGCTGACGCTGGTGACGCTGACGCCCGAGCAGCTGAAGATCGTGCTGGAACATGCGGTGGCCGCCGTGGCCCCGGGTGCGACGCCCGGCCAGTTCGCGCAGGTCGGCGGCATCTCCTACTCCTTTGACCCGACCGCGCAGGCGCAGGTGCTGAGCACGGTCAACGGTGCGGTGACCCAGGTGGGCCAGCGGATCCAGTCGGCGGTCATCCTGGCCGACAACGGCGAGAAGATCGTGCTGGTCAGGGACGGGCAGGTGGTAGACAGCGCGCCCGACGCGATCCGCGTGGTGACGCTCAACTTCCTGGTCAACGATACGGACGGCAACGGGCTTGGCGGCGACAACTATCCCTTCGCCCGCTTCATCGCGCAGAACCCGGCCTTCGCCAACCGTGTCGATCTGGCCGAAGATACCGTGGCTAATGACGACGCGGCCAGCCGCACCGGTGCCGCAACGTTCACCGACGAAGGGTTCGAGCAGGACGCGCTGGCCGAGTATCTGGC
>CAZVIS010000159.1:0-7200 GCA_964627355.1 uncultured Rhodobacterales bacterium | reverse complement strand
GTCAGGTCGTCGCCGGACTTGAGGTCGATGATCTGCACCTCTCGCCCCGCGCGGATGAAGCCCGCGATATCCTCGAGCGTCACATAGTCCGAGGTCTCGGTGTTGTAGAGGCGGCGGCTGGCGTAGCGCTTGATGAGCAGCGGCTTGTCCGTATCGGCCATCGTTTCCCCCGGTCGCGTTTTGCGTTGCAGAAAGTCTAGGACGGGGGTGCAGAAAAAGAAAGGGCGGGCTTCCTTTGGGAAGCCCGCCCGACCGCACGGCAGCCGACAGGGAGGAAGGTCGCCCGCGCGGGGTTGTTCAGATCACTTCGCGGCAGCGGCAGCGGTCGCTTTCTTGGCGGCCGTGGTCACTTCGGTCGTGGCTTTCTTGACGGCGGCGGTCGCGTCTTCCGAGAAGTCCTTGCCGGCGGCCAGCATCAGCTCGACGGTTTCCATCTGCACTTTCTTCGCCACTTCGGCGAAGGCAGCCATGTGCTCAGTTGCCATCTCGGCAGCGGCCGAGGCGAAGTCGGTCATCGCCTTGGTGTAGTCGGTCGGCTCGGTCTTGGCCTTCACGACGTCGGACAGCTTGGCGATCATGCCCTTGGCCATCTGCGCGGTGATGTCGGTCGACTTCTCGGCGGCTTCGAGGGCCACTTTCGACAGCTTCTCGCCCATGGCAGCCTGGGTTTTGAACGCGTTCTGCATGGACGACATGTCCACCGGGAAGGCCTGCATCATGTCCTGCATGACTTTGGTGTAGTCGGTCGCTTTGGTCATCTTCATCTCCATGGCGGCCTTGCCGCGGGTCGGTGTTGTTCGATGACCTGAATATAGATGCTGCAGTGCAGCATTGCAAGATGTCTTTCTGCAATGCAGCGTGACGAAGCGTCAACAGTGTGACCCAACCGGGCTATCTGTCGCTGTTCGTCACCACATAGGTGCCCGGCGCCGGGGCCAGCGGGGCATTCGTCCCCTCGCCCGGAATCCGCGCCGCCACCTGCTTGCCCGACCGTTTGGCCAGCCAGTCCCGCCAGCGGGGCCACCAGGACCCGGGAGTGAAGGTGGCCCCGGCCATCCACTCCTCGGGCGAGGTCAGCGGCGCCTCGCTGGAGTAGTGGCCGTACTTGCCCTTGGACGGCGGGTTGACGATCCCCGCGATGTGGCCCGACTGCGAGACAAGGAAGGTCTTGTCCTTGGACCCCATCCCCCGGATGCCCGCGAAGGATGACTTCCACGCGGCGATGTGGTCCGTCTCGCAGGCCACGGCAAAGACCGGCAGCGTCACGTCCGCCAGGCGCACCGGATCACCGAAGACCGGGAAAGCGCCTTGCGCGAATTCGTCCCGCTGACACAGGCCGCGCAGGTACTCCATTCTCATCTTCGCGGGCAGGTTGGTGCCGTCGCCGTTCCAGTAAAGCAGATCGAAGGCAGGCGGCGCCTCGCCCAGCATGTAGCTGCGGATCGCGGGCTGGTAGATCAGGTCGTTCGAGCGCAGGAAGCTGAAGGTCCGGCTCATGAACATCTTGTCGAGGATGCCGTCCTCGGCCACCTGACGCTCGATCCCGTCCACGAAATCGTTGTCGAGAAAGACGCCGACCTCGCCCCGGTCCGAGAAATCGGTCAGCGTGGTGAAGAAGGTGGCCGAATTGACCGACGCATCCCCCGCCTTCTTCAGATGCGCCAGCGTCAGGGCCAGCGTCGTGCCCGCGATGCAATAACCGACCGCGTTGACCTTCTTCGCCCCGGTGATCCGCCGCACCTCGGCCAGTGCGCGGATATAGCCGTCGCGGATGTAGTCATCCATCCCGACATCGCGGTAGCTTGCGTCCGGGTTTACCCAGGAGACCACGAACAGGGTGAAGCCCTGATCCACCACCCATTTGATGAGGCTGTTTTCCGGTTTCAGATCAAGGATGTAGAACTTGTTGATCCAGGGGGGGAAGATGATGAGGGGGATCTCGTGGACGGTTTCCGTCGTGGGCGCGTACTGGATGACCTCCATCATCTTGTTGCGATAGACGACCGCGCCGGGGCTGGTCGCGATGTTCCGGCCCACATGGAAAGCCTCGCGGTCGGCGAGCGTCACCAAAAGCTCGCCATCGTTCGCTTCGATGTCGTGGACGAGGTTTTCGAGGCCCTTCACAAGGCTTTCGCCATCCGTCTGCACTGCCCGCTCCAGCGCGTCTGGGTTGGTGGCGAGAAAGTTGGTGGGCGACAGCATGTCCACGATCTGCCGGGTGAAGTAGTCCACGCGCTTTTTCTCGGCCGGGTCGAGGTGGTCGAGGTCGGAGACCGCCGTGGTGATCGCTTCGGCGTTCAGAAGGTACTGCTGCTTTATGAAGTTGAAGTAGGGATGCGTCTGCCAGAGCGGGTTGGCAAAGCGGCGGTCCTTCGGCGTGGGGTCCGGCGGGGCCTTCAGCTCGCCCTTGAGCAGCACCTGCTGCGCCTCGACATAATGCTTCAAGGTCTTGCCCCACCATGCCACCTGATGCTCGATGATCTTCGAGGGGTTCTGCATCATCTCGGCCATGTAGGCGGCAGCGGCCTTGACATAGACCTCTTGGCTGGGGCCCGCGAGGGCGGGATCGGCCGCCTTGCGCCGGGCGACGGCGGCGGCGAGGCGCTGCGACAGTTCCTCCATGCGCGAGAGGTTCGCGTTCAGCCTTGCGACCTTCGCATGGGTCTCGGCTTCCTCTGTTGTCATGGCGTTAATCCCCCCCTACTATGCTGCTGCGCAGCAACACGTCGCCGTGATGGCGGTCTGCGCAACTTTCTGTCGGCGACGCAGGTTCGCAGCCTGCGCATCAACCGTATCTGGAGACGCCCGTTGAAGTATATGATGACCTACGACCTGATGGAAAGCGCCCGCAACACAAGTGAGTGGATGGGGGCGACGGCGCGGGCGATGGCATCCTATCCGGCGTTTGCCTTGTCGATGAACCCGATGCTGCCCCTCGTGGCCGCCTGGGGCGAGGTGACGGAGCGCAGCTTTGCGCGGATGACGGTCAAGCCGGACTGGGGGATCCGCTCCATCGTGGGGCCGGACGGGCAGGACCATCTGGTCGATGTGGTCCCGGCTGTGGAAAAGGCCTTTGGCAACCTCATCCACTTCCGCGTCCGCCGCCGGTCGCCCATGCCGCGCAAGGTGATGGTGGTGGCGCCAATGTCCGGTCACTACGCGACCCTTCTGCGCTCGACCGTCCAGTCGCTACTCCCCGACTGCGACGTCTATGTGACCGACTGGCACAACGCGCGCGACATCCCGGTCAGCGAGGGCAAGTTCGACGTCGAGGATTACACGCTCTACCTCGCTGACTTCATGCGCTTCCTTGGCCCCGACAGCCATGTGATCGCGGTCTGCCAGCCGGTACCCCTGACGCTGGCCGCAACGGCCTATCTTGCCGCCGAGGACCCGGCGGCGCAGCCGCGCAGTCTGACGCTGATCGGCGGGCCGGTGGACCCGGATGCGGCGGCAACCGAGGTGACGGATTTCGGCCGCCGGGTGACGATGGGGCAGCTGGAGCAGACGATGCTGCAGCGCGTGGGCTTCCGGCACAAGGGCGCGGGTCGGATGGTCTATCCGGGGCTGCTGCAGTTGCAGGGCTTCATGTCGATGAATGCCGAGCGTCACGGCAAGGCGTTTCAGGAGCAGATCCTGCGCGTGGCGCAGGGCGAAGCGTCCGACCACGACGCGCACAACCGGTTCTATGACGAGTATCTGGCCGTGATGGACATGACCGCCGAGTTCTACCTTTCGACCGTCGAGCGCATCTTCAAGAACCGCGAGATTGCGCGGAATGATTTCACCGTGGCGGGCAAGAAGGTCGATATGGGCGCCATCACGCAGGTCGCGGTCAAGGTGGTCGAGGGTGCGAATGACGACATTTCTGCGCCCGGCCAATGCCTTGCGGCGCTGGACCTCTTGACCGGGCTGCCCGCGTCGAAGAAGGCCAGCCATCTGGAACCCGGCGCGGGCCACTACGGCATCTTCGCCGGGAAAAGCTGGCGGCTGAACATCCGGCCGCTGGTCCTCAACTTCATCGACGTGAACTCCGGCAACCCGCAGGCAGCGCGGCGCAAGGGGATCACGCTGGCGTCGTCGAACTAGAGGGCGGTGGCCCAGTCGAGGATCACGCCCGTCAGGGGCGCTGTCTGGTCCGGGCTGAGGATGCGACCTGCAATAACGTGGCGATAGGGGTCGTCCCGGTCAGTCAGTACCGGGTTGTGCGTGACGGTCGGGGCGCCCCAGACGGCGGCGATGCCGGCCGTCAGCGCCTGATCGCACACCTGATCCTCCGGCGCATACAGGAACAGCGCGGGCACCCGGGCCTCTGCGAAGTCCATAGCCCGGACGGCGCGCGTCAGCGTGGCCATCGGGAAGAGCGCCGTCGTCGGATAGCGCATCGTCCAGAACCGCGCGTGATCCTCGTTCCTCGGCGGAAAGTCCTGCTCCGCCCCTGCCACCCACGGCCCCCATTTCCGCGCCCAAGGCAGGTCGAGGATGACGCTCGCCGCCGGGGCAAGCCGGAAGTTCGGCGATACAAGCACGACGCCAGCCAGCCCCTCGGCGCGCGCCGGGTCCACCGCGGCCAGCGCCGCGAGGGTCCCCCCGGTCGAGGTGCCGATGAGGATGACGCGGTCGCCGATCTGCCGCCCGATCGCCAGCGCCTCGTCCAGATCCAGCACCCAGTCCTCGGGCGTCACCGCCGCCAACGCCGCCCCGTCCCGCCCGTGCCCGGCCAGCCGCGTGAAATAGAGGTTCGCGCCAAGCGCAGCGGCGACATCATCGGGCAGCGGGCGGATCTCCTCGGACGTGGCCGAGAACCCGTGAAGATAGACGATGGCCAGCGGCGTCCTCGCTTCCGGCTGTCCGGCCCAGACGATCCGCTTCTCTGTTCCGGGGGTAATGTCGGAAAAGATCAACTCGCGGGTGGAAAGGTAGGTATCAAGACTGCCAGGCAACTTGCTGGCATCGAACGCAATAGCAAGGTCCAACCGGTCACGGGGACCAAGGGCCCAGATCACCGCAAATGTCAGAATCAGGAACGCCAGCAGTCGCCCGATCCAGACGAACGCCCTACGCACCGGGGGGCCCTCCCAGCACGTCCGCCACCGAAGCGGCGATGAGGTCGAGGCAGGCAGCCGAGGAAAAGCGGTGGTCGGCACCCTTGACCAGCGTCACCCGGATATCCGGCCCCGTCATGTGCGCGAAGAGGCTGAGCGCGACCGAAGGCGGCACGTCCACATCAGCCTCGCCCTGCAACAGCCTGACCGGACAAGCCAATTCCAGCCGCCGCGTCAGCACCAGATGATCCTCGCCATCCTCGATCAGGCGGCGGGTATAGACGTAGGGCTCGCCATAGGCCGAGGGTCGGGTCAGCCGCCCCGTCTCGCGCATCTCGTCGCGCTGCGCTTCGGTCAGGCGGTCCCAGAGACGCTCGGTGAAGTCCGGCGCCGCTGCGATGCCAACAAGGCCCGCAACCGGCAGTTCACGCGCCAAGAGCAGCGCGATCCACCCGCCCATCGAGGACCCCACCAGAACCTGCGGCCCATCGGTCAGTGCCAGGATCGCCCGCGCATCGGCCAGCCAGTCGCCGATGCACCCATCTTCGAACCGGCCCGAGGATTGCCCATGCCCGGAGTAGTCAAAGCGCAGGAAGGCGCGGCCTTGCGCCTGCGCCCATTCCTCGAGGTACAGCGCCTTCGTCCCCTGCATGTCCGAGCGGAAGCCGCCCAGAAACACCACCCCGGGCGCCTGCCCCGGTGTCCGGTGATAGGCGAGCCTGCGGCCGTCGGCAGTGTCGAGAAACGCGGTCATCCCCCCCTTCTAGCGCCGCCCCGTTGACATTGCCAAGCGGGCAGCCCAAAACCGCGCCCACATACCCGCAACCGGGCGTTTCGTAGGCGCCGAACCGACGAGGAGGACCAAGATGTCCCACGTTTCCCTGACCTTCCCCGATGGCGCCAAGCGCGAATTCCCGGCCGGTGTGACCGCCGCCGCGGTGGCCGCTGCCATCTCTCCCTCGCTGGCGAAAAAGGCGATCAGCGCCAGCCTTGACGGCCAACACTGGGACCTCGCCTGGCCCATCGACCGCGACGCCCGCATCGCGATCAATACCACTGCGGATGACGCCCCGATGCTGGAGCTGATCCGACACGACCTTGCGCACATCATGGCGCGCGCGGTGCAGGACATCTGGCCCGAGGTAAAGGTCACCATCGGGCCGGTCCGCGAGCAGGGCTGGTTCTATGACTTCGACCGGGCCGAACCCTTCACGCCCGAGGACCTTGGCCAGATCGAGGCGCGGATGAAGGCCATCATCGCCGCCCGCGATCCGGTGCGCACCGAGGTGTGGAGCCGCGCAGATGCCATTGCCTACTACGAGGCGAAGGGAGAGCCCTACAAGGTTGAACTCATTGCCCGAATCCCGGGGGATGAGCCCATCCGGATGTATTGGCACGGGCCGTGGCAGGACCTTTGCCGGGGGCCACATTTCCAGCATACCGGGCAGGTTCCGGCGGATGCGTTCCGGCTGACCAGCGTGGCGGGGGCCTACTGGCTGGGCGACTCCACCCGCCCGATGCTGCAGCGCATCTATGGTGTGGCCTTCCGCAACCGCGAGGACCTCAAGGCGCATCTGACGATGCTGGAAGAGGCCGCCAAGCGCGACCATCGCAAGATCGGGCGCGAGATGGACCTGTTCCATCTGCAGGAAGAAGCGCCGGGGATGGTGTTCTGGCATCCGAACGGCTGGATGATCTACCGCACGCTGGAAGACTACATGCGCCGCCGTCTGGCCCATGCCGACTACAAGGAGATCCGCACGCCGCAGGTGGTGGACCGGATTTTGTGGGAAAAATCAGGGCATTGGGCGAACTACCGCGAGAACATGTTCATCACCGAGATTGACGAGGAAGGCGCCAAGGAAAAGCGCGTCAACGCGCTGAAGCCGATGAACTGCCCCTGCCATGTGCAGGTCTTCAACCAGGGGCTAAAAAGCTACCGCGACCTTCCCCTGCGGCTGGCCGAGTTCGGGGCGTGCCATCGCTATGAGTCTTCAGGGTCCATGCACGGCCTGATGCGCGTGCGCGGATTTACCCAGGACGACGCGCATATCTTCTGCACCGAGGATCAGATCGGCGCGGAATGCGCCAAGTTCCTTGGGCTTTTGGCAAGCGTTTACAAGGACCTCGGGTTCGACGCCTTCGAGATCAAGCT
>CAZVIS010000158.1:0-7220 GCA_964627355.1 uncultured Rhodobacterales bacterium | reverse complement strand
CATAGCCCACCCGCATGACCCGCCCGTCGGGCAATCTTATCCGACCCGATCCCTGCACCTGCAGGAAGTAGACCTCGACCGGATCGTCGAGCCAGGCAATCTCCAGACCCCTCCCGCGCAGGGCACCCGCCTCGATCTGGGCGCGCGACAGGAAGGGGACGCCGTCGGTCAATTCGGGCGGACGGGTGTAGATTGGCCAGGCAAAGCGAGGGGTACGGGTGAGAGAGCCTTCGAGTTCGGGCTCGTAGTAGCCTGTGAAAAGGGCGGGGGGCTCGCCAATCAGGACAGGGCGGAAGAGCAGTTCGAAGAAGCTGCGGGCAGCGTCGGGGGTGTCCCCTACCTCGGCGGCAACACCGCAGACCGGCTGCCAAAGTGCGTCGTCAAGCGAAGTGCAGGTCTGGCGGAAGGTGGCGAGGGCAGCGCTGTGATCGTCCGCTGCCCACTGGTCGAGATCGGCAAAATCGAGCACTTGTGCGGAGGCCTGCCCGATCAGACCCAAGGCCAGAACCGCCGCAAGGGCCGCACCCCTCATTCCCCTGTCGCGACCAGCAACCAATTCGGATCGTCGGCACCCATCTTGCGGGCAAAGGTCCAGACGTCGCGCTGCCGCTTGATCGCGGTCGGGCTGCCGTCCACCACCTCTCCGGCACGATTGCGGATGACCGAGGTCAGCTCTCCAGTGAAGCGCACCGTCACCTCGCCCTCACGCGTGTCGCGGTCGAAGGTGGCGTCGGCGAGGGCCAGTTCGCGGAGGCCCACGAAATTCGCCTCGACGGTCAGCCCCTCGGCCTCGCGCGCGGCGACGGCGGCGGCGAAGCTGTCATAGACATCCGGTGCAAGGAAGGCCTTGACCTGGTCGAGATCGCCCCGCTCGAACGCCATGAGGATCATCTCATAGGCACCGCGGGCGCCTTGCAGGAAGGTGTTCACGGAAAACCCGGGCTCGGCCATCTTCATGCCAGCAAGCGCCTTGGCGGCGGTGCTGCCATCGGGAACATGGTCGGTGATGTCGCGGTCCGGACCGCCCTCGATGACTTCGAAATCCCGCTTGGTCGCGCGCGGGCGCATGTCGTCGACCGGGACCGCAGGCTTTTCAAAGCCTTCGCGCGTCCCCAGAACGGACCGCAGCTTGAGGATCAGGAAGATGGCGATCCCGGCCAGTACGAGAAGCTGGATGGCGCTTTGCATGTCGGTCCTCGGCAGGGCCGTCGGGGGGACGGTTCAAGGTTGGGGGTTGGGTGGCAACGTGATGCAACTTATGTAGGATGCGGGGCGGCGCAAGTCCACCGCTGCCCCACGCCCCTGTGACCGAAGGAACCAGCCCCGTGCCCGTTCTGTTCGCCATTCTTGCGCTTCCGTTGATCGAGATCGCGCTCTTCATCCTTGTGGGTGGCCGGATCGGGCTTTGGCCGACGCTGGCGCTGGTTGTTGTTGCGGTCCTCGCCGGGGCGGCGATCCTGCGGACACCTGGACTGGCGCGGGTGCCGCTGCGCCCGGTTCCGGGCGAGGGCCTTTTGCCGCGCCTGATGCCGGTGGCCGAAGAGGCGGCGCGACTTTTTGCGGGTCTGCTGCTGATCGTGCCGGGGTTCCTGTCGGATGCGGTTGCGATCGCCCTGCTGATTCCGCCCCTGCGGCGTGCGCTGATCGCAGCAATCGGGCGGCGGGTCGCGGGGCGGACGCCTTCCGCCTCGGCCACCATCATCGAGGGCGAGTTCACCGATCTGGACGAAGGGCATCCGGTCCGCCCCCGCCCCCCGTTGACACGGCATTGAGGGGCGAACGCCTTCCTGCTAGGACGTGCCGCGTCAGACAGGATGCATAGGCCAAGGGAGCGAGAGATGGCAGAACAGAACGGCGCGGCGGCACCCGCAGCCCCGCAGGTCAAGATGTCGGTCCTGGGCCAGTTCATCCGCGACCTGTCCTTCGAGAACGCCGTAGCGCAGCGCGGCGTAACGACAGGAGAGGTGCAGCCCGACACGCAGGTCGCGGTCAGCCTCGATGCCCGCAAGCGTCAGGCCGACCATCAGTTCGAGGTCATCACCAAGTTCCGCATCACCTCGAAGAACAAGGTCACGGGCGAGACGCTGTTCCTGATCGAGCTGGACTATGGCGGGATTTTCCATGTCGAAGGCGTGGCGGATGACCAGCTGCACCCCTTCCTGCTGATCGAATGCCCGCGGATGCTGTTCCCCTTCGTCCGCCGGATCATCGCGGATGTAACGCGGGACGGCGGGTTCCAGTCGCTGAACCTCGAGACGGTGGATTTCCTCGGGCTGTACCGGATGGAATTGCAGCGCCGGATGGAGGCGCAGAAGGCGCAGGGCGCTACGGGCGCCTGAGCCAGAGCGCAGCAGCGCCCATTTTTTCAATGAAGGCGACGTGGGCGGCTGCCTCAGCCTCGGTGATGCGGGGTAGAAGCGGCGTCGGGCGGGTTGACGGGCGCTGGAAGGCACCGGGGCGATTGTCGGTGGACTGGTTGCTTGCGGCCAGCATCAGACCTGGCTGCCGCCCGCCGATCAGTTCCAGATAGACCTCGGCCAGAATCTCGCTGTCGAGGAGCGCGCCGTGCTTGGTGCGGGCCGAATTGTCCACGCCGAAGCGGCGGCAGAGCGCATCGAGCGAGGCGGGAGAGCCCGGGAATTTCGTGCGGGCCATCTGGACGGTGTCGAGCGCGCGGGCATCGGGCAGCGTCGGCAGGCCTGCGGCGCGCAGTTCGGCATTCAGGAAGCGCATGTCGAAGGCCGCGTTGTGGATCACCAGCCGCGCCTCACCGATGAAAGTCAGGAAATCGGCCGCGACCTCGGCAAAGCGGGGCTTGTCGCGGAGGAAGGCGTCCGAGAGGCCGTGCACCTCGAACGCTTCCTTGGGCATTTCGCGGTCGGGGTTCAGATAGACGTGGAAGGTGCGACCGGTGGGGATGTGGTTGTCGAGTTCGACCGCGCCGATTTCCACGATTCGGTGCCCTTCGGCGGGGTCAAAACCCGTGGTTTCGGTGTCGAGGACGATCTCACGGCGGGCGTCGGTCATGGGCGGGTCCTGATGTAGGCGATGAGGGCGAGGACGGCGGCGCGGGCGGCGTCGAGACCGAGGGTCTCGATGATGTGCGTGGCACGGGCGCGTTTCTCGGTGTCGGGCATCTGGCGGGCGAGGATGGCTTGAAACGCAGCCTCGGTCATGCCGGGGCGGGCGAGGACGCGTTGGCGCTGCAAGGCAGGTGGGGCGGTAACGAGGAGGGTGGCGTCCATCGTGGTCTCAGCGCCGGTCTCGAAGAGGAGGGGGATGTCGAGGAGGACGATATCGGCGCTGGCCGTGGAGAGGAAGGCCGCGCGGTCGGTCTGGACGAGGGGGTGGACGATCGCCTCGACCGTTTTCAGGGCAGCGGGGTCGGCGATGATGATCTGGCGGAGGGTTGCGCGGTCGATTGCGCCGTCTTGGGTGCTGACCTGTGGCCATTGGGTGGTGAGGGGGGCAACGGCGCCGCCGCCGGGGGCGTAAAGGCGGTGGACGGCGGCATCAGCGTCCCAAACGGGGATGCCGTCGGCCGCGAAGAAAGCGGCGGTGGTCGATTTCCCCATCCCGATGGATCCGGTGAGGCCGAGGCGGAAGGTCATGCGGCGAGGACGGCAGCGCGGGTGGCGTCATCGACTTCGGGCCGCTGGCCGAACCAGCGCTCGAACCCCGGGGCGGCTTGGTGCAGGAGCATCCCGAGGCCATCGACGACGGTGCAGCCCATGGCTTCGGCCAGTTGCAGGAAGTCGGTGCGGAGGGGGGTATAGACCAGGTCGGTGACGAGGGCGCGGGGGTTCAACGCGTCGAGGGGGACACGGAAAGGTGCCTTGCCCACCATGCCGAGAGAAGTGGTGTTCACCACGCAGGTGGCGTCTTCGAGCATGTTCGCGGCTTGTACCCAGTCATGCACAGTCACGCGCGCGCCGAAATCGGAGCGCAGCGCCTCGGCCCTTGGCCTTGTGCGGTTGGCGATGCGGACCTCTGGCACGCCGACCTCGAGGAGAGAGGCCACGACGGCGCGTGCGGCGCCCCCGGCCCCAAAGACGGCGGCGGGGCCGGAGGCAGGGACCCATTGGGGGGCGTGCTGGCGGAGGTTCGCGATGAAGCCTGCGCCGTCGGTGTTGTCGGCATGGATGCGGCCGTCCTTGCGGAAGATCAGCGTGTTTGCAGCGCCGATGAGGGCCGCGCGGTCGGTAACGATATCGGCGAGGGAGAGGATCGTCTCCTTGTGCGGGATCGTGACGTTCGCGCCGACGAAGCCGAGTTTCGGCAACATCCGCAGCGCCTCGGGCAGGTCGGCTTGCGCGATATCCAACGGAACGTAATGGCCCTTGATGCCGTAACGCTTCAGCCAGTAGCCGTGCAGCGCGGGTGAGCGGCTGTGCGCCACCGGAGAGCCAATGACCCCGGCGAGGGGGATGCGCGGATGGTCGGTCATGTCGGGATGAACCCCCTGTCGCCAAGATAGCCCAACAGGGGGAGGAGCGGCAGGCCGAGCACCGTGAAATAGTCGCCATCCACAGTGGAGAAGAGGCGGACGCCCTCGGACTCGAGCAGGTATCCGCCGGCGGAGTGCCTCAGCTCTTCCCAGTTGCGGTTGAGGTAGCCTTCGAGCCAGTCATCGGAGAAGTGACGCATGGTCAGCCGCGCCTCGCCGATGTGGCGCCACTGGGGCTGTGCGTCGTGGTAGAGGACAACGGCGGAGAGAAGGTGATGGGTCTGGCCGCGCAAGCTGCGAAGTTGTTCGCGCGCGGCCTCTCGTGTCGGGGCTTTGCCCCAGGTCTGGCCCTTGAAGTCGAGCACCTGATCGCAGCCGATGACGATGGCGCCCGGCGTCCGCTCTCCGATACGGCGGGCCTTCATCTCGGCGAGGGTATCGGCAATGTCGCGGGGGGTGGCATTCTCGGCCATGAGGGACGCGCGGATTGCCTCTTCGTCGAGACGCGCGGGCTGCGCCGTCACGGGCAGCCCCGCCGCGCGCAATAGGCGCTGGCGGGTTTCAGACGAGGAGGCGAGTACGATCGGGGGCGGCATTGACGGTGGAATGACCCTGTGGAAAATCCTGATATGTTCTGGGCGGCTGACCTGGGGACCACTGTCCCCGTTGCACGCAGTGGTGTGTTGGCAGGGTGCGGATTGTCAAGCGATGCGGTGCTTCGGGTCAGGTTTTCCACCTGTGAATCGCGCTTCAAGGCTTCGGGGGAAAAGATTTAGCGGAGCGAAATGAATGGGAACGGAAGGTAAACGAACGTTTGCTCATGTTGGCGGCAACACACTGGTATTGCTTGAGGTTTTCCGTTGCAAGGGCATCCCCAACCCGGTTTTGCGGAAATCGGGGGTGTGCCGGCCCTGTGGGTAAGTCCGGGGACGAAGCGAGAAATCCAGTTATCCCGAGACCCTACTGCAACCACATTCTCTTTTTCTTCTTCTGGATTTAAGAGGAAGGCTGAGAACCGAAGGGGATCGGAATGGGTGAGTGGCTGGTGGACTGGTACCCTTGGGTGAAGGCCTTTCACGTCATGTCGGTGATCGCCTGGATGGCGGGGCTGTTCTACCTGCCAAGGCTGTTCGTCTATCACGTCGAGGGTCTGAACCGGGGCGGGGTGGTGGCGGGGAGCGAAATGGACCTGATCTTCCAGCGGCAGGAGCGGCTGTTGCTGAAGGCGATCATGAACCCGGCGATGATCTCGACATGGTTTTTTGGTTTGCTGCTGGTGATGACGCCGCAGGCGGGGGTTTATGCGGAAGAGGTCTGGGTCTGGGCCAAGGGTCTGGGTGTGGTGGCGATGACCGTGTTCCATATGTGGTTGGGGGCAAAGCAGAAGGGATTCATCACTGGGACCAATTCGCTGAGCGGACGGCAGTACAGGTTGATGAACGAAGTGCCGACGGTGTTGATGATTGTCATCGTGCTGTCGGTCTTCGTGAAGTTCTGACTCCTTGACTCGTGGGGCCGGATAGCCTAGGGCGACGCTGCGGGGCCGTCCGGCCCATGGCACTCCCCTTTGACATGCAGGCGACCGGCACCCCGAGAGGTGACGTTCGCGAGGTGACTTTCCGATGGATGACGAAACCGTACAGCGGCTGAACCTGGCCGATCTAAAGGCCAAGACGCCTGCTGACCTGCTGGCCATGGCCGAGGAGTGGGAGATCGAGAACGCGCCCAGCATGCGCAAGGGCGAGATGATGTTCTCGATCCTGAAGGAGCATGCCGAGGAAGGTTGGGAGATCGGCGGGGACGGTGTTCTCGAGGTACTGCAGGACGGATTCGGGTTCCTGCGCAGCCCTTCGGCGAACTACCTGCCGGGGCCGGATGACATCTATGTCTCGCCGGATATCCTGCGGCAGTTCAGCTTGCGCACTGGCGATACCATCGAGGGCGTGATCGCGGCGCCGCGGGAGAACGAGCGGTACTTCTGCATGACGAAGGTCACGCGGATCAACTTTGACGATCCCGAAAAGGCGCGGCACAAGGTACATTTCGACAACCTGACGCCATTGTACCCGGATGAGCGGCTGAAGATGGAGGTCGATGACCCGACGCTGAAGGACCGCTCGGCCCGGATCATCGATCTGGTGGCGCCGATCGGGAAGGGGCAGCGGGGGCTGATCGTGGCGCCGCCGCGGACGGGCAAGACGGTGCTGTTGCAGAACATCGCGCATTCAATCGCGACGAACCATCCGGAGTGCTACCTGATTGTTCTGCTGATCGACGAGCGGCCGGAGGAAGTGACCGACATGCAGCGGTCGGTGAAGGGGGAGGTTGTGTCCTCGACCTTCGACGAACCGGCGACGCGACATGTGGCGGTGGCCGAGATGGTAATTGAGAAGGCGAAGCGTCTGGTCGAGCATAAGCGAGATGTTGTGATCCTGCTTGATTCGATCACAAGACTTGGGAGAGCCTTCAACACGGTGGTACCTTCGAGCGGCAAGGTTCTGACAGGCGGCGTGGATGCGAACGCATTGCAGCGGCCCAAGCGCTTCTTCGGAGCGGCGCGGAACATCGAGGAGGGCGGGTCGCTGACGATCATCGCAACGGCGCTGATCGATACCGGCAGCCGGATGGACGAGGTGATCTTCGAAGAGTTCAAGGGCACCGGCAACAGCGAGATCGTGCTGGACCGGAAGGTCGCCGACAAGCGGGTCTTCCCGGCGATGGACATCCTCAAGTCCGGCACGCGAAAGGAGGATCTGCTGGTCGAGAAGGCGGA
>CAZVIS010000157.1:0-7246 GCA_964627355.1 uncultured Rhodobacterales bacterium | reverse complement strand
AAATGCGCGACCATCACCCCCGACGAGGCGCGGGTGAAGGAGTTCAACCTCAAGCAGATGTGGAAATCGCCGAACGGCACGATCCGCAACATCCTCGGCGGTGTGATCTTCCGCCAGCCGATCATCTGCAAGAACGTCCCCCGTCTGGTGCCCGGCTGGACCCAGCCCATCGTCGTCGGCCGTCACGCCTTTGGCGACCAGTACCGCGCCACCGACTTCCGCTTCCCGGGCAAGGGCAAGCTCACGATGACCTTCGTGGGCGAGGATGGGACCAAGATCGAGAAGCTGGTCTACGACGCCCCCTCGGCCGGGGTCGCCATGGGGATGTACAACCTCGACGACTCGATCTTCGACTTCGCCCGCGCCTCGCTGAACTACGGGCTGAACCTCGGCTGGCCGGTGTATCTGTCCACCAAGAACACCATCCTCAAGGCCTATGACGGCCGTTTCAAGGACATCTTCCAGAAGGTCTATGAGGAAGAGTTCGAGGCCGAATTCAAGAAGAAGGGCATCGTCTACGAGCACCGCCTGATCGACGACATGGTGGCCTCGTCGATGAAATGGTCGGGCGGCTATGTCTGGGCCTGCAAGAATTATGACGGCGACGTGCAGTCGGATCTGGTGGCGCAAGGGTTCGGCTCGCTCGGCCTGATGACGAGCGTCCTGCTCACCCCCGACGGCAAGATCGTCGAGGCCGAGGCCGCGCACGGCACCGTCACCCGCCACTACCGCCAGCACCAGCAGGGCAAGGCGACCTCCACCAACTCCGTCGCCTCGATCTTCGCCTGGACCGGCGGCCTGAAACACCGGGCCAAGCTGGATGACAACGCGCAGCTGATGCGCTTTGCCACGACGCTGGAGAAGGTGACGGTCGATGCGGTCGAGGACGGCCACATGACCAAGGACCTCGCCCTCTTGGTGGGGCCGGACCAGACCTGGCTCACGACCATCGGCTATCTGGAAAAGGTGGACGAGTACCTGAACAAGGCGCTTCAGGGCTGATCCGGAGCGGCGGGGGCCCGGCGGGGCCCCCGCATTGCGGCCTACCAGATCCCGTCATCGAAGCCGTAATTCTCCTGATCCTCGATATCCTCGGTGAAAGTCGAAGCGTAGTACGGTCGGGAATCGTAGCCCCCGCCGCCATGGCCAAAGCTGCCAAAGAACGCGGTCCCGAAGAACAGATTGATGGGCCCACCCCCGCCAAACGGGTCATCGAAGCGGGCAAACTCAAGGCCCGGCGGGGCGTACTGGGGGGTGAAGTTCCAGTACTCAAAGGCGTCGGGGCCGGGATCGGACTCGGGCGCCGGCGGTTCGGTGAACGGATTGGGCGGATTGGGGAAAAACGCGAAGGACGACGTGTTTCCATCCGCCGTGACCCGGAAGTCGAAGTTGAGCGCGGTCACCGGATCGAACCCGCGCACCGCGAAGTCGTCGCCGCTCGGCCCCGTGTCGATCGGGCCGAATTCCAGAAGGCGCCCCGGAAACTGGCGATTGAATTCGGTGAAGAGGGTCAGTGCCCCGGCAGGGCTGACGAAGTAGAGATCCTCGGGCATAGGTGGACTCCATGTTGCGCCACGTCTTCCGCGAACGGGGGGCAGCACCACAGAGTTTCAGCGGGGGTCCGGCCTTTCACCGGATCGTGAAGGCGGTGCCGGATCGCCCCGGACGAACCTGCGCCTTCCGCTCATGCCGGGTAAAGCCCCGCCACCCGCGCGCGCAGCCGCACCAGCGCCAGCACCGTGTCGATGGCAGGCGTCGCGATCCCCGTCAGCCGCCCAAGCTCTGCCACCGACCCCACCAGTGCATCGATCTCCATGGGCCGCCCCGCGTCGAGGTCCTGCAGCATCGAGGTGCGGTGCGCGCCGACGGCGGCCCCGCCGTCGATCCGTCGTTCCACGTCGATCGGGAACTTCACCCCAAGATGCTCGGCGACGGCCTGCGCCTCCAGCATCATCGCCCGCGCCACTCCCCTTGTACCGGGATCGGTGCAAAGCACATCCAGTGTCGCATGGGTCAGCGCCGAGATGGGGTTGAAGGACAGGTTCCCCCACAGCTTCACCCAGATCTCGTCGCGCAGGCGGGGCCGCACGGGCGCCTTCAGCCCCGCCGCTGCCAGCGACTTGGACAGCCGCTGCGCCCGCTCGCTGACCTCGCCCGAGGGTTCGCCCAGCGAAAACCGGTTCCCCTCGATATGCCGCACGACCCCCGGACGTTCGACCTCGGCCGCCGGATAGACCACGCAACCCAGCACGCGGTCGGGGCCGAAGCCGTCCCATTGCACCCCGCCCGGATCGACCGAGACCAGCCGCGTGCCTTCAAACTCCCCGCCATGCCGGTGGAAGTACCACCACGGCACCCCGTTAACGCCCGAGACCAGCGTCGTCTCAGCCCCCATCAAGGGCAGGATGCGCGGCACGACCGCAGGCACGGAATGCGCCTTCAAGGTCAGGATCACATAGTCCTGCGGGCCGAGGGTCGCGGCATCGTCGGTGGCCTGCACCCGATGCGTCGTCTCGCTCCCCTCCTCGATAAGCGTAAGCCCGTTCTTCCGGATCGCGGCGAGATGCGGCCCCCGCGCGACAAGGCTGACCTCGGCCCCCACCGCCGCCAGCTTGGCCCCCATGTAGCCGCCGATGGCCCCGGCGCCAAAGATACAGATCCTCACGCCCCGAGCCCCAGTTTCTCGGCGAGGCCGATCCGTTGCAGCTTGCCCGTCGCACCTTTCGGGATCTCGGGCAGGATCACCACACGGCGAGGCACCTTGAAATCGGCGAGGCGCTCGGCGGCAAAGCGGCGGATGGCGGCTTCATCCGCTTCCATCCCCTCACGCAGCACGACCGCCGCTGCGACCTCTTCGCCAAGCTTCGCGTGGGGCATGGCAAAGGTCACCACCTGCGCCACCGCCGGATGGTCCATCAGGACGCCATCCACCTCCAGCGGGCTGACCTTCTCGCCCCCACGGTTGATGATCTCCTTCAGCCGCCCGGTCAGGCTCAGATACCCCTCGGCATCCAGCGACCCTTGATCCCCGGTGCGGAACCAGCGCTGCCCCGCCACCGCGAAGAAGTTCTTCGCATTCGCCTCGGGGTTGCCCTCATAGCCCGGCGTCACGTTGGGGCCCGAGATCACGATTTCGCCCACGCCCTCCACCAGCCGGTTCTCGACCTCATGCGCAATCGCAACCTCCGGCCCCGCAGCAACCCCAACAGACCCCGGCTTTTGCGCGCGCGGCGGCAGCGGGTTCGAGGCCATCTGATGCGCGGCCTCAGTCATCCCGTAGGCCTCGATCACCGGCGCGTTGAAGGTCGCGGCAAGTTCCAGCATCACCTGTGCGGGCAAGCTGGCCGAGGAAGAGCGGATCAACCGAAGGGGGTTGCGCGCGATCACATCCGCATTCCGCCCCGCCCGCGCCAGGATCGTCTGGTGCATCGTCGGCACCGCCGAGTACCATGTGGGCTTGGCCGCATCGAGCCAGCCGAAGAAGCGCAGCGCGTCGAACCCCGGCGCGCACCAGACCGACGCCCCTGCCGAAAGCGAGGACGACACCGCCGCCACCAGCCCGTGAATGTGGAAAAGGGGCATCATGTTCAACTCTCGGTCCGCGGGCGACAGCGCCAGCGAGGCCGCGATGTTTCGCGCGCTCGCCGCCACGTTCGATTGCAGAAGGGGCACGATCTTGGGGCGCGAGGTGGTGCCCGACGTGTGCAGGATCAGCGCCACATCCTCTGGCCCCGGGTCCGCCGGATCGGTGGCCCCCGCCACCCCCTCGGCCCGCAGGGTGAATGCTCCCGCGGGACCAGACGCATCGAACGACAGCCGAAGGACGACCAGCCCCGCCGCCTTTGCCGCCTCCAGCGCAGCACCCTCATACCCTTCGGGCAGGACAATCGCCTTGGCCTTGAGGTCGGTCAGGTAGAAGTCGAATTCCTCGCGCCGGTAGGCGGGGTTGAGGGGGGCGGTTGTCACCGTCTGTGCGAGCGTCACGAAGGCCGAGGCCATCTCGGGCCCGTTCGGCAGCACGATGGCCACGCGGTCCCCACGCCCAAGACCCGCCGCATTCAGCGCCGCCCGCGTCGTCCCGGCCAGCGCGCGCAAGACCCCATAGGTCAGCCACGGCCTGTCCGGGGCGCCAAGGGCGGGGGCCTCGGCCGGATGGGAACGCAAAAGGGCAGCGATCGTGTCGGTCATGCGGGATCCTCGATGGGGGTCATGCCCCGATCGCGCGATCTTCACCGCTGCGGCCCCGGCGTCAAGGTGCCCCTAGACCACAGTGACGGTCAGCGTGCCCACCCCTGCAACCTCGCCCTCCATCACGTCGCCCCGCACCACTGCCCCGACCCCCGCAGGCGTGCCCGTCATCAGCACATCCCCCGCCGCCAGCGCAATGTGCCGCGAGAGGGCCGCGACGATCTCGGGCACCTTCCAGATCATCTGGTTCAGGTCCCCCTCTTGCCGCAACGTGCCATTAACCCGCAGCGCGATCCGCCCCGCCGCCGGGTGCCCGACCTGCGCCACCGGATGCAGCAAACCCACCGGGGCTGAGTGGTCAAAGGCCTTGGCCACCTCCCACGGGCGGCCCATGGCCTTGGCCTCGGCCTGCCGGTCGCGGAGCGTCATGTCCAACCCCACGGCATAGCCCCAGACATGACCAAGCGCCCGCTCGACCGGAATGTCCCGCCCGCCCGACCCAAGCGCCACCACAAGCTCTACCTCGTGGTGCAGGTCGGCGGTCTGCGCGGGATAGGGAAAGGTCGCCGCAGCCGTCAGGTTATCGGGGTTCTTCTGAAAGAAGAACGGCGGCTCGCGGTCCGGGTCGCCGCCCATCTCGACGGCATGTGCGGCATAGTTCCGTCCGATGCAATAGACGCGCCGCACGGGGAAGAGGGCATCCGTGCCCGCCACCGGCAAGAGGGTGGGTGCAGGCAGGGCAAAGGTCAGGGCGGGCATGGGGCTCTCCGGATCGGCGCGGCTTTGGGCAGGGTGCACGCCGCGCAGGCACGAACGCAACCCTGATCGAACGCCCGCCGCAACAGGCTTTGACAGGTCAGCCAGGCTGTCCTATGCCGCCCGCATGTCGGACGCCCCCTCCTCTCCGCGCCACTCGACCCTCGACGATGTGCAGGGCATCGGCCTTGGGGTCTTCATGTGCGGGCTTGCCATCCACGTGCTGACCCATGCGGGCCTGATTACCGGGCAGACGGCGGGGATCGCGGTAATCCTGTCCTACCTCACCGGATGGTCCTTCGGCGTCGTGTTCTTTGTCGTGAACCTGCCCTTCTATGTGCTCGCGTTGCGCCGCTTTGGCCCGGCCTTTACGGCGCGGTCGCTGCTGTCGGTCACGCTCTTGTCGGGGCTGACGCTGGCCCTGCCCGGGTGGCTGAGCTTTGCGCATCTGGACACCTGGCTTGCGGCGCTGATCTACGGCAGCCTTTCCGGCGTCGGCCTCCTCGCCCTGTTTCGCCACAACGGCAGCCTTGGCGGGATCGGGATGCTGGCCCTTCTGGTGCAGGACCGCACGCGATTCCGGGCGGGGCATGTGCAGATGGCTGTCGATGCGGTGATCTTTGCCGTGGCCCTGCTGCTTTTTCCCGCCACCACGGTCCTGTGGTCGATGCTGGGGGCGCTGACCCTGAACCTCATCATCACGTTCAACCACCGGCGCGACCGCTACATCGCGACATGACAGGGCCCGGCCCCTGCGGACCGGGCCCCCGGGATACCTCTAGCGCAGGCGCGCGCCGTCCATATTCACCCAGACGCGCCCGTCCGCCGACAGGTTGTAGCTGCCGCCGTCGAGACCAACACAGCGGTTGCGCGTTGTCTTGATCTGCAGACCGGTGATCTTCAGATCGGGTGACAGGCGTGTATCATGTACCACGCCAATCGGGTTGCCGTTGCGGTCCACCACCGGATACCCGTTGTACACGAACGAGTTGCCCCCGCCCGAGCAGGCCATGGCGCGTTGCCGCAGTCGGTTTGTCGGCTGGGTGTCAGTGACGGTGCCAAGCCGGGCCTGCGTGCCGACCGAGGGTGCGGACGCGGTGCCTCCCACGCTGCTGCCACCCGTGGTGCCTGTGCCTCCGCCCGTTCCGACCGATCCTGAACCGGCGGTCCCCGAACCGTCTGACGCCGAGATGCCTCTGGCCCCCACCGACAGGCCGACCGACCCGCCATCCCCATCGCAGTTCCCGACACAGCCGCGCGCGACTGTATCGCGTTCCATCACACCGGCCTCGACATCCAGCCCGCCGACATCGACATCCACGTCGGCCAGACTGTCCCGACCGACCGACACCTCGCCAAGGCTGCCAAGGCCGATCGACAGGCCCTCGGCCAGTGCAGGGGCTGCGGTCAGGCCGAGCAGCACCGCAATCGCACCCATGGCCCGACCCGGCCGACACGTCGGGTCGGTCCCGATCTTCGTTTGAAGCATGCCTACAAACATCCGTTGTCCTCCACAAAGTGGTGCCCGGGTCAGACAGACGGGCTGGCCGGAAAGCGCGGACCCTTTCCGCATCGACCTGTCCGCCGGGGGCACTATGCCGTTCATCCGCGGCTGTCCGGGCCAACCACCTCTGGCCGAACACTCAAGGAACGAAACAACCTAAGGCCGAGTTTCACGGCGGACGCGTACTTTCTGGAGTTATTGATGCCATTCTGCGCAACTTTAGAAGTTCATTGTCGATTGAAATGCAATAACTGGTCTTGCGCCTGAACCGGCCCGATCGGCGATAGCGATGGAGTTTCAGGGCTGCGGAAGGCCGCGCGATTCAGTCTCTGGCCTTTCCGGGCGGCATCGGCTATCGCCCGCGCAACCCGACCTTACCCGAGAGACCTTCGATGGAGCTTCGCAACATCGCCATCATCGCGCATGTCGATCATGGCAAGACCACCCTTGTGGACGAACTCCTCAAGCAGTCCGGCGCCTTCCGCGAAGGCCAAGCAGTCAGCGAACGCGCGATGGACAGCAATGATATCGAGCGGGAACGCGGCATCACCATCCTCGCCAAGTGCACCAGCGTCGAGTGGAAGGGCGCGCGCATCAACATCGTGGACACCCCCGGCCACGCCGACTTTGGTGGAGAGGTCGAACGCATCCTGAACATGGTGGACGGCGTCTGTCTGCTGGTCGATGCCGCCGAAGGTCCGATGCCGCAAACGAAGTTCGTGCTGTCCAAGGCGCTGGCCCTGGGCCTGCGCCCCATCGTCATCCTGAACAAGGTGGACAAGCCCGACGCCGAACCCG
>CAZVIS010000156.1:0-7279 GCA_964627355.1 uncultured Rhodobacterales bacterium | reverse complement strand
TGTTCGGCATAAGGGGCAGTCCGGCCATCAGCCGACTCGTGCAACAGAGCCGTGCAAGGAGGGACGTTGGCGTACCCTAGCGGCCTCCGAAACTTGCAACCTACCTGCCGACCGGGCTGTCACGCGGGCGCCGGGGGGCCGCTTCGGGGCAAGCCGCCCGGACGATCCTCGACAATTCTGCCATCATCGAGCGTGACCACGCGGTCCGCCAGATCCAGGATGCGCGGGTCGTGGGTGACCATCACGGTCGTGGTGCCGCGGGTGCGGCCGAGGTCCTTGAACAGGCGCACCGCTGCCATGCCGCTGACCTTGTCGAGTGCTGCGGTCGGCTCGTCGGCAAAGATGATGTCGGGGTTCGAGACGAGGGCCCGTGCGATGGCGACGCGCTGCTTCTGTCCGCCTGACAAGTTGGCGGGAAGGTAGTCCAGCCGCGCGCCCAGACCCAGAAGCCCCAGAAGATGGTCCGCCGCACGGGCGTGCCGGGTCCGATCGCCCCGGCCGTGAACCTGCAGGCCCATCATAACGTTCTGTCGTGCCGTCAGGCTGTCATGCAGGTTGTGGGCCTGGAAGATGAACCCCAGGCGCCGACGCATGTCGACCCGACTGACCTCGTCGGATGCAAACAACTCCTGGTTCAGCAGCCTCACACTGCCGGCATGAACCTCGCGCAGACATCCCATGATGGTCAGCAGGGTGGTCTTTCCCGAACCCGACGGCCCCATGAGGATGGTCAGCGATCCGCGGTCGAGAGTGAGGTTCACATCGAACAGGGCCTGTTTGTGGGCCTCGCCCTCGCCGAAGTAATGGTTCAGCCCACTGACCGAGATGGCGGTGTCTGTCATCGGGGCCTCAGAACAGGTCTGCCGGCTCGGCGGCGGCGAGTTTGCGCATCGCGAGGATCCCGGACAAGGCGCAGGCGAGGATCGTCCCGACGAAGACTGCGACGGCGCGCCCGGGCGTCATGAAGATCGGGATGTTCGTCAGGTAGGCCAGCGACTGGTAGAACAGCTGCGAAAACGCCAACCCGGGCCAAAAGCCGATGGCGGCAAGGATGATCGCCTCTTCCAGGATGACGCCCACGAAAAAGCCCTGGCGGAACCCCATGGCCTTGAAGGTCGCGTATTCGCGCAGATGGTCGGCGACATCGGCCGACAGCACCTGATAGGCGATCACGATGCCCACGATCATCCCGATGACCACGCCGAAGGCAAAGATCAGGCCGGTCGGACGCTCGGTCATCTGGTAGCGGATCTCGTGTTCCATCGCGTCTGCGACGGAGCGGATGCGAACCGTGTCCGTCGGGTAAAGCTGCGCAAGTTCAGCCGCGACCCGCCCGGGATCGGCACCCGGGGCAAGTGCCAGCACGATATGGCTCGGCGTGGCGGAACTGCGTTGTGGAAACAGATGGAAGAAGGTCTGGTCCGAGACGAGGAACACGCCGTCGCCCCCGAACCCGCCGCCGATCGACACGGTTCCAACGGCGCCAATCTGACGGTTCTGCATCTCGAACGGCACCGGCGCCTCGGGATGAGCTGCCGCAAAACTGCGCATGTCGACAAAGCGGGTCCGCGTGTCGACAAGGGCCGTGTCCGACAGCGAGAGGCTGATCAGGGGTGCGGCGAGCGCCTCGTGAAGGAACGGCCCGGCGTCCGGCGCGATCCCGATGAACTGGATCGATGAGGACGCATCATTGCCCGAAATCCAGGTCGAGCGGCCAATATAGATCGGGGTGCCGCCCGTCACGTCCGGGTGTACCAGCGCCTGGAACAGCCTCTGTCGCGGCAGCGTCGATGCATCTGTCAACGTCTCGGAGTCGGCGGGCGACAAGATCAGAAGGTCGGGCTGGAACAACCGGTAGGGGATCGCCACCGATTCCGCCATGGATCCCGCAAGGCCCAATTGCACGAAGACAAGCACGTTGGCGAAGGCGACCCCAGCCAGGGCGGCCAAGAGCCGCCCCGGGTTATGGGTCAGCTGCAGATACCCGATGGGCAACCGGCCAAGAAGGCGGGTGAGGAGGGCTGTCATTCCTCTGCCCCTGCATCGGGCGAGCCTGCCGCGACTGCGATCCGGGCCACGACCTCGAGGTTGACGAAAGCCGCAGCACGGGCGCTCGACGCCTCATCCAGGGCGACCGTAACCCGAAGCACGCGCGCATCGGTGTTCGCCGCCGGATCGTCGGCGGTGACGCTCTGCCGTCCGACCAGCGTGCTGATGCGCGAGACCGTTCCGGTCAGAGGGTCATCTCCAAGCACGCCGGACACCAGTGTTGCGGGTTGACCGACCGCGACGCGGGGCACCATGATCTCAAACACCTCGAGTTCGGCTTCCATGCGTGCGGTGTCGCCCATCAGCAGCAACCCGTCCGCGGGCGGCCGTTCTCCGGCGCGGGCTGCCACCTCGATGATCGTGCCATCCCGAGGCGCGAGCACACTGGCCCGGTCGAGATCGCGTCGCGCCTGTCGTGCGGCGGCTTCGGCGGCGGCAAGATCGGCCGTCGCCACGGCGATGTCCACCGGAAGGCCGTCCAGACCGGGCCGATACCGCGTGAGCGAGGCACGCAGCCGGTCAAGATCGGCGCGGGCGACGTCGACGGCCCGCGCGGCATCATCGAGGTTCGCCTGTGTCGTGGCACCTCGTGACAACAGGCTGCTGATCCGCGCCAGTTCCCGTTCGGCTGCGGCAAGCGTTGCCGCTGCGCCCCGGGTCTGCGCGTGCAGTTCCGCTTCCGTCGCCGCGACCTGAACCTTCACCTGCGCAAGCGCCGCCCGCCGGATTGCAAGCGTGCTTTCGGCACTGGTCAGGGCTGATTCGTAAAGCGCGAGACTGTCGAGCACGGCCAGGACATCGCCTTTGGCCACAATGTCACCCTCGGCGACCAGAATTTCGTCGATGCGCGCGTCTCCGGCCCCCTGCGGCAGGGCGACCGAGACGATTCCACCCGCCGGTTGCAGGCGCCCGAGGGCGACGACGTCGCCTACGGTCATTGCGGCGACACGTTCGGGCGAGGGAACCCGGTCCACCGGCAGCGCGATCGGTTGGCGCGCTCCGGCACCGGGCTCAAGCCGGGTCCAGTCGAAGACCGCGCGCAGGGCTGGTCCCTGAAAGTAGAGCCCGAGGACGCCACCGAGAAAGAGGATCAGCAGCACGACCACGACCCTCAGCGGCCAGGGAAGCCTTCGGTGCGGCGATGGCTTCGACGAAGACCGGTCCTTGCCATTGTCGAGCAGCGGCAGACGGTTCACCGGGGTCACATCGGCGGCGGGTGTTTCACCTCCTGACATCGGGGGCTTTCTCTTCCCTCTTGAGTATCTGAAGCGCAGGCGTGGCCAAACCGCCGCCTGAATAGCGGATGGGTCTCGACGGACTGACGAGCAGTGACCTGCATCGCCGGCAGACCCTCGACCGCAATGAGCGGCGCCCGCGCTCCATATCGGCGGCCTTGCGCCGGGCCCCGAAGTCTGGCTCAACCACGCTCTTCGGCGAGCTGTTGCGCTTCCTCTTTCGTCAGGGCGCCGTCGCTATTGCTGTCGAGTTTGTTGAACACCCTCCGGTAGGCCCCGGTACGTTCCACGATCGCGGCTTTGCCCAGGCCATCCTCGGCATTGAGTTTGATCAAGAGTTCGAATTCGCTGAGGAACAGCATCCCGTCATTGTTGCTGTCCGCCTGCAGCATGTTCTGGATCAGCGCCTGCTTTTCGGCGCCGGACATGCTTTGCGCCTGGGCCGCAGCGAAGGGCGCGGCGGCAAGGACCGCAGCGGCGAAAAGGGTCTTGATAATGGCTTCCATGAGATTTTCCTTTTGGTCTGGAGATCAGTGCGGTTGGGGGCCGACGGCCCCCGGCCGTGGTGCGTCGGGATCAGCGGCAGGCAACAACCGCGCCGGCTGAATCAACGCAGGTCAAGGCGCGAGAGCCACCAGAGCCAAGTGCCCAGGTGCCTTCCACGGTTGCAGACTGGCCTTCGTTGCCCGTGTAGGTCCCGTCACGGTTGTAGGTGCCGTCTTCGAGGGACGAGGCACCGCTGTAGGCACCGTTTGTGCCCGACGCATCGACCGCCCGTCCCGCCGTCACGTTCCCGTCGGCATCCCGTTCAAGGGTACGGCTGCCGCTGAAAAAGCCGTTGTCGCCGCTGAATTCCGCGCCGGACTGACCAGTGAAAGAGCCGTCGGAGTTCCAGCTTGCCGCGCCACCGCGGCATCCGCTTCCAGTCTGGCCACTGACGCAACCGCCGCGTCGGGCGACCCCGTTCCCCTGGCCATCGACGGCAAAGCCGCCGCGCCGGACAGCGCCCGTGCCCTCGCCGGTGGACACAGCGCCACGGGTCCGCCCCACGGCGCCGTTTTCACCCGCCGCAAAACCCTTGCGCAGGATGAGCCCGTCCGCCTTTGCCGGGAGGGCACTGACGCTTAGGGCGAGTGCGGCCCCGGCAACGATTGTCAGAACCGAGACGGAGGGGGTCGCGGGCCTTTGGCCAATGCAGAGAATGTTCATGTCTGTGGTCCTTGTCCTGGTGTTTGAATTGGTTTTGTTCGGGGGGCTGGTCTGCATGTCCTGCTAGGACGCCTGCTCTTCGACTTCAGAGCGGGCCACGACCCCGTCGGTGTTCCGGTCTGCGTGGTTGAACATAGGGGTTGGCCCATCCAGGAATTCGTCCCGGCTGATCCGGCCGTCCCCATCCGTGTCCAGATCGGCGATGACCGCCAGTTGTGTCCTCGCCCGGCGTAGGGCGCTGGCCGGGAAGTCTTCTTCGCTCAGGTAGCCATCGCTGTTGCGGTCGATCTGCGTCCATCGCGCAAGCTTCAGGTTGCGGAACTCGGCGCGCGAAATCACGTCGTCGCCATTGACGTCGACCCGGTCGAAATCGACTTGGGGCTGCCGGAACCCGTCTTGCGACTGCGCCAGTACCGGACTGAAAGCAGATACAAGGACGGTGGCAAACAGGGTCATGCGCAGCATTTTTCTTCCCAGTAGGCGACTAGACAGGGTCTCGAAGCTTTAAACGGGGCTGCCTTGTCGGGGCATTTCGTCATCGCTTCCGGTGCAAGGGAAATGCCGGCGAGAGATTTCACGGGTGTTGCAGAGTCTCGGCCTTGTGCGTCAAACCATGTCAGAAGAGGCGTCCTGTAACACTCTGCAATACCTCGGCGCTGCTGATGCGCCCGCAAAGGTGACAAGGTCGATGCCATGAAGGACAGACCGGACAAGGTGATCGTTGTCGATGACGATCCGGAACTGCGCGCGCTGTTGCGCCGGTTCCTGGCCGAGCACCGCTTCGACACCCGCGCGGTTGAGGGGGGCGCCGCCCTTGACAGGGAACTGTCGCGCAACCCGGCGGATGCCATCGTTCTCGATCTGATGATGTCCGGCGAAGACGGGCTGGCCATCTGCAGACGCCTGCGGGCCTCGGGCGACATGACGCCGATCGTGATGTTGACGGCACGGGGCGACCCGATCGACCGGATCATCGGGCTGGAGTCCGGCGCGGACGACTATCTCGCCAAACCCTTCGAGCCCCGCGAACTGGTGGCCCGACTCTCGTCGGTCCTGCGACGCACGCGGGGTCAGAGTTATGTGTCCACGGACGACGTCGTCACGGTCGGTTCGCTGGAAGTCAATTTCTCGACCCGAACGGTAAAGCGCAACGGAGCGTCGCTGAAGCTGTCCAGCCGAGAGTTCGCCCTTCTCGCAGCGCTGGTGCGCAGCCGCGGGCGCCCGCTCAGCCGGGCCCAGTTGATCGATCGTGCGCTTGGGCGCGACGCAGACGTCACCGACCGTGCGGTGGACGTGCAGATCGCGCGTCTGCGGCGCGCGATCGGCGATGCGACAGACGACACCGAACTCATCAAGACGGTCTGGGGTGTGGGCTACGTTCTGGTGGCCGACGGTGCTTGACTCACTCCTGAAGCAGAATATCGCGGTTCTTGCCGCGTCCATCCTTGCCGCTTTGGTCGTATCGCTGGTCTTGGTCGCCGGTCTTGTCCTGCGCCCACAGATCGAACGGTCAGCGGCGGACACGGCCCAGATGATCCGAAGCCTCGAGCTTTCCTTCGAACAGATGGACCCGTTCCAGCAGATCCACTTTGCCGAGGCCCTGCGCGCGGGCCAGGCCCTGGATGTTTTGATCGCCGACGCCGCGCCGGAAGACACGAACATGCAGCGCAGCTGGATGTCGCGCTACTTCCTCCGCGTGTTGTCGGAACGGCACGGGATTGCGACGTCAGACGTTGTCATCGATGCCGAGGGCCGCGTCTGGGCCCGCATGGATGCCGCAGATTCGCCCTACTGGCTGTCGCTCAGAGCTCTGCCCGAGACCGACCCGGTCGCAGGTCTGGCAATTGCGTCCGGGATCGCCCTGCTTGCCGCCCTTGTTGGCGGCATCGCGCTTCAACGACGGATTGCCCTGCCGCTGAAACGCCTTGAAGAGGCTGTCGGCCGCATGTCCAGTCCGTCCGATGCCTATGACAGCGATATCGCGCGTCCCCGCGAGATCGCGGCTGTATCGCGTGCGCTGACGGACATGTCGAAGCGGCTGCAAGTGGCCGAGGCGGACCGCGCGCTGATGTTGGCCGGGGTCAGCCATGACCTGCGCACGCCCCTCACAAAGCTGCGGCTGGCCCTGGCCATGCTGAAGGATGCCGACGCCGAGCTCGTCGCCGGGGCAGAGCGCAACGTGATCCGTATCGAGGGCATGCTGGGCCAGTTCCTCGATTTTGCCCGCGGGTTCGAGACGGAAGCGACGCGGGCGGTTCCCCTACGGTCTTTATTGCAGCAGGCAATAGAGACCTCTGTCGAGCCCGAGGCCGTCGTGCTCGATGCCCCAGCGGATGTCGTGATCCGGGTCAAGGAGGCGGCCCTGCTGCGCGCCTTGGACAATCTGCTGACCAATGCGTTCAAATACGGAAAGGCCCCGATCGCCGTGGAGGCCCGAGTTCACGGCGGGAATGTCCTGATTGACGTGCGGGACTCTGGGCAAGGCATCTCGCCCGAAGAAGCGCGAGACCTGATGCGCCCGTTCGCACGGGGAAATGCCGCGCGCGCCGGAGAGGGGACAGGTCTCGGGTTGGCCATTGTCGATCAGGTTGCGAGGGCGCACAAAGGGGAGGTGGAGTTTGCACGCGACGCCGAAACGTTCACAGCCCGCCTTCGCATTCCGCAAACAGTCTTCGTTTGAGTATGAGGTGTGCTGCCTGTCGCACCAAGATCTCCTAGATGCGACCCTGCGGCACGGCTCTGTTGCACGAGTCGGCTGATGGCCGGACTGCCCCTTATGCCGAACA
>CAZVIS010000155.1:0-7298 GCA_964627355.1 uncultured Rhodobacterales bacterium | reverse complement strand
CGCTGGTCAAGGCGGTCCATGCTGCCGTCCGGGCCGAGGGGACGGCGCTGGCCCTTGTCGAACTCAGCCGCGAGGATCTGCCCTCGGTCACGCGCTTGCTGCGCCACCTGCGCGCTGCCTCGGACCGGCGGTTCATTCTCTTTTGCGATGACCTCTCATTCAGCCACGACGACACGCATTACAAATCACTGAAGGCGGTCCTCGATGGCGGGATCGAGGGGCGCCCCCCGAACGTCATCTTCTACGCCACCTCGAACCGCCGCCACCTGATGCCTCGCGACATTATCGAGAACGAGCGTTCCTCGGCCATCAATCCGTCCGAAGCGGTCGAGGAGAAGGTCTCGCTGTCGGACCGCTTTGGCCTCTGGCTGGGATTCCACCCGTGCAGCCAGGACGAATACCTCGCGATGATCCGGGGCTATTGCGACGCGCATGGCGTGGTGATCGACGACGCCACCCTTTGGGCCGAGGCGATCGAATGGCAAGCCACGCGCGGTGCCCGTTCAGGCCGCGTGGCCTGGCAGTTCTTCACCGATCTTGCGGCAAGGCGGGGCGTGTCACTGACCTGAAGCAGAGTCGGATCGGTTGGAAACGAGCCCAACCCCACCGGCCCCATTCTTGCTCCGAGCAGTTGCAAAGCTGCTTGGCCGGATGCTGACCGTCTTTGGCGAAAAGCACAGTCGCAGTGCTTCTGTGTAAGTCAATCCCGCCAGAAGGCATGATACGGCTTGGAAAAAGAGTGCCGCCGGATGACCTCGACCGATTTTGGGCGTGGCATATGGGTCGCACGCCTTGCTCACTGCGATACGGTCCAAGAGCAATGAAAAATCGACCTTCAAAAAGAAGGCCCATCAAGGAATTTCAAGAGGAGTACCCTTCCAACTCGACGGAGGGCCCCAGCCAGCTTCTGCCCCTTGATCGTATGCCGGAGCCGATCAGGGTTCCGGCCACGCGCCTGTCAAGCGCAATCGGGCGCCCGTGACGCCCGTCCATTCATTTGATGTTGAAGGCGACGGTCGATCCGTCCTCTTGTGTCAGGACAAGTTTGTTGCCCTTGATCGTTGCGGCTTTGCAGTCGCTGCCAGCCAGACGCTCCGGTGCGGTCAATGTGCGGCACCATTGGCCGCTCTTGACCCACCACGTTCCGGCCGCCTTTTCACCTTTTTCCGTGGTCCCGCTCAGGCTGCCGTCGGCCGCAATGACCAAGACACTGCCTTTCAACCGAAGCGTCTTGCCGGCGACCTGTTCGGCGGTGATGTCGGCCATGGCACCAGATCCAGTCAGTGTCCCGATCAAGAGCGCACTCCACATGACCCGCATTTGTATATTCCCCGCATGCAGCGTGTTTGAAACCCCTGCGAGACCATTAAATTCCTCGCGCCAGGTCGTAAATGAGAACGCTATTGCAGGAAGCCTACAGGGTCGACCGATTCGACGCCCTTGCGCACCTCGAAATGCAGGAACGCCGGGTAGGCCTGACGGATCACCGCGATCTGCTGACCCCGCTTGACCGTCGCCCCCTTGGTGACCCCAACCGCGTCAATCCCGGCATAGACGGTCAAGACGTTGTCGGCATGCTTGATGACGACAATGGGCACCTGATTGGTGTCCTTGGTGATCGCAGCGACTGTTCCGTCCGCTGCCGCCTTGACCGGTGTTCCGGGCGCGGCGGCGATGTCGATGCCGTCGTTCTTGCCCTTCACATAGCCCCGGATGATCTTGCCGCTGACCGGCATCGTCATTGCCGAGGCCGTGGTCCGTTGCGTGCCAAGGTTCGGCGACGGCGGCGTTCCCGGCGCTGGCTTGTTCGCGGCCACTGTCTTTTCGTCGGGCAGGGGCTTGGCGGCAGAAGGAGGGACGGGTGTCGGCGATCCGGTTCCGGGCTCTGTCGCCACAGGCAAAGCCGGAGGGGTTCCGGCTGCGGTCGGGATCAGCAGTGTCTGCCCCTCGCGCAGGCTCATCTCGGGGCCAAGGCCATTCCAGTCGGCAAGCGCCCTTGCGCTGACGCCGTAGGTCCGCGCAACCGAGAAGGCGGTCTCGCCCCGCTGCACCTGGTGACGGACCGGCTCGGGGCCTGCGGGCGCCGGGGGCGGCGCGGGCTGCGCCGCGCTTGGTGCGGCGCGGTCGATGGCCTTGCCTGCCAGGGTCGTCACGTCGATCGGCCCGGTGGTGACCGGACCGCCGACGATGGTGCCGGTCGTGCCGCTGCCCGACGTCCCCGGCAGGGGCTCTGACACCCGGCGGGGAAGGGCCAGGATTTCCCCCTCGCGCAGGCTATCGCCGGGTTGCAGTGCATTTGTCCGGGCAAGCTCTCCGGGGTCGATCCCAAGCCGGGCCGCGACGGACCCAACGGTATCCCCCCGCCGCGCCAGCGCCACCTGATAGCCCGGATAGGACAGCACACCCCGGTTGTCAGGCGCCGGCCGCTCGCGCGTGGCCGCCAGCGCTGCGTCCGCCGTGCTGCCCAGGTTGTCGGGCCGAAGGTCCCAGTCGAACTCTGAGGTGGTGCAGCCGGTCAGGGCGAGGCCTGCCACAGTGATCAGGAACAGGCGCAGGGTCGCGGGTCGGGTCATCTTGCTCGGGCCTCTCGGGCTGTGCCCGGGTTGGGTCCCGGTGCGGATTGGGGTCGGCTGTCCTGTCAGTCCGATGCCATCCCCTCGACCAGCGGCACAAAGCGCACCGGCCGAAGCTCCTGATAGTCGAACCCGGCCTCGCCGCGTGTGACCTTGATCAGGCTTTGCACCGCGTCGGACTGGCCGACAGGCACCACCATGATACCCCCGATCTTCAACTGTTCCAATAGGGGCCCCGGCGGGTCATCCGCTGCCGCCGTCACGAGGATGCGGTCGAACGGGCCCTGTTCGGGCAGGCCAAAGCTGCCGTCGGCGGCAATCGCTGTGATGTTGGACAGGCCAAGGCGGGCAAAGAGATCTTTCGCCTCTCGCACCAGCCGCTTGTGGCGGTCCACGGTATAGACGCGGCGGGCCAAGAGCGACAGGATCGCGGCCTGATAGCCTGACCCGGTGCCGACCTCGAGCACCGTATCCCGGGGCTGCACTGCCAGCGCCTGCGTCATCAGGCCCACGACCGAGGGCTGGCTGATCGTCTGGCCGCAAGCGATCGGCAGGGGCATGTCCTCATAGGCGCGTTCGGCGAAGAGGCCCCGGACAAAGGCGCCCCGATCCACCCGCTCCATCGCGCCCAGAACCCGCGCATCGGTCACCCCGCGCGAGCGGAGGGCGAAGAGAAAGCGCATCTTGCGTTCCGCCTCGGCCTCCGGCCCTTGCGTCATGCCAGCCGCGCCTCGAGGTCGGAGAGGACGTCGTAGGCGGTCAGGTCGGCGCGCATGGGCGTGACCGAGACATAGCCCTGCAGGTTCACGGCGGCATCGGTGCCGGGCAGTGTCGGCAGATGCTGCGCACCGCCCCGGATCCACAGGAACCGCCGGCCCGAGGGCGACAGGTGCGGCTCGACCGAAAAGGCGGTGTCGCGCCGGAAACCTTGGGCCGCGACGCGCGTCCCCTTGACCGCCGCTGCGCCCACCGGAGGGAAGTTCACGTTGTAGAACAGCCGGTAGTCCGCCCCGTCCCACAGCCCCTTGTCGAGGATCGCGCGGACCACCGCCGCCCCATGCACCCGCGCGGCCTCAAACGGATCGTCCAGCGCCTCGGTCTCGCGCCCCATGAACTGGCTCAGCGCGATGGCCGGAAGGCCCTGCAGCGCCGCCTCCATTGCGCCCCCGATGGTGCCCGAGTACAGCGCGTTCTCGGCCGCGTTGTTGCCCCGGTTTACGCCCGACAGCACCAGATCCGGACGCGCGCCCGCCATCACGTCATAGAGCGCCGCGAGAACGCAGTCCGCCGGGCTACCCTCGGCCGCGAAACGCCTTGGCCCCAGTTCGGCGATCATCATGGGATGGGTATAGCTGATGCAATGGCCGACGCCCGACTGCTCGAAAGCGGGGGCGACGGTCCAGACCTCGCCCCCCGGTCCCGCGATCTCGGCAGCGATCTCGGTCAGAACCTGCAGCCCGGGGGCGTTGATGCCGTCGTCGTTGGTGATGAGGATGCGCATTAAGGGTCCCTTGCTCCAGTCCTGCTTAGACGAGGGGGCAGGGTCCGGCAAGCATCCGCCGAAAGCGTCATGGACGGCGCGGCGCATCTGCCGCAGACTACGCGGAATGCCCTTGGGGGAGGAGCACATGACCCTGTCGCAGGTGACCGGCCCGACGCAGCCGCCGCTGCTGGACCTGACCATTCCCGCGCTGCTGGCGCGCACCGTTGCGGCGCGTCCGGGGGCCGAGGCGGCGGTCTTTGCGGGCGGCCCGCGCTGGACATGGGCCCAGTTTGCAAGGGCTCTGGACCGACTGGCGACGGGCCTTCTGTCGCTTGACATTGCCCCGGGGGACCGGGTGGGCATCTGGGCGCCGAACCGCCCGGAATGGCTGCTGACGCAGTTTGCTACCGCGCGCATCGGCGCGATCCTTGTGAACGTGAACCCGGCCTATCGCCCGAACGAGTTGGAATACGCGCTGGCCAAGGTAGGGGTGCGGGCGCTGATCCTCGCGGATGCCTTCAAGTCCTCGGACTACATCGCGATGATCCGGAGTGTCGCGCCCGAGATCGACGGCTGCCGTCCCGGCGACCTGCACGCGGTGCGGTTGCCCGACCTGCGGGCGGTGATCCGGATGGGGCAGGGCGTGACGGCGGGGATGCTGTCGTTCGATGCGCTGTCGGAGACGGCGGCAGATGTCACGGCGCTGGATGCGGTAACAAAGCGGCTGGCGCCCGATGATCCCATCAACATCCAGTTCACCAGCGGCACCACGGGCCTGCCGAAAGGGGCCACGCTGACCCACCGGAACATCGTCAACAACGCGAACCTCGTGACGCAGACGATGTGCTTTACCCCGGCAGACCGGCTGTGCATCCCCGTGCCGCTCTATCATTGCTTCGGGATGGTGATGGGGACGCTCGGCTGCGCGGCGGCGGGCGCGACGATGGTTTTCCCGGGTGAGGGGTTCGATCCAGGGGCGACGCTGGCCGCGGTGGCAGCAGAGAAATGCACGGCCCTTTACGGCGTGCCGACGATGTTCGGCGCGATGCTCGATCACCCCGGTTTCTCTGACCACGACCTGTCAACCCTGCGGACTGGCATCATGGCAGGCTCGCCTTGCCCCATCGAAATCATGAAGAAGGTGGTCGCCCGGATGCACATGCGCGAGGTGACGATTGCCTATGGAATGACCGAGACGTCTCCGGTCAGCTTCCAGTCCCACACCGATGACCCTCTCGACAAACGGGTGACCACGGTCGGCCGGGTGCATCCTCATCTGACGGTGAAGATCGTGGATGCGGACGGGGAGGTGGTGCCCGTGGGTGCGGTCGGGGAGTTATGCACGCGCGGCTATTCGGTGATGCTGGGCTATTGGGACGAACCCGAGAAGACGGCGGAAGCCATTGATGCGGAAGGCTTCATGCGTACCGGGGATCTGGCGACGCTCGATGCCGAGGGCTATTGCAACATCGTGGGCCGGGTGAAGGACATGCTGATCCGGGGCGGCGAGAACGTCTATCCGCGCGAGATCGAGGAGCACCTGTTTGCCCATCCGGCGGTCGCCGTGGCGCAGGTCTTCGGCATTCCGGATGCGAAATATGGCGAGGAGGTCTGCGCCTGGATCATCCTCAAGGTCGGGGCCACCGCGACCGAAGAGGATATCCGCACCTTCTGCCGGGACCGGATGGCGCACTACAAGGTACCGCGCCATGTCCGCTTTCGCACCGAATTGCCGATGACGGTGACGGGCAAGGCGCAGAAGTTCCTGATGCGGAAAGCCATGGTCGAGGAGTTGGGACTTGCCGAAATCGCCACCGCCAGAGCGCCTTTCACAGGCCGCCGCGCTGATCGACTTCGCTAACGCCGCCGATCCGACGGTTGAGGACGGCCAGCCCGCCGCGCTCCTTTACGGCCAGCGGATGACGCAGGAATGTGACCGGCTGTTCCCCGAGGCGTCCGAGGTGCTGTGGCTCGCCGCGCGCGGGCAGCATGTCGAACGCTGGCTCTTGCCGCGCACGGACTACCCTGAGGGCAAGGCCGGCTATCTAGACTGGCGGCGGGAACAGGCGCGGCGGCATGGGGTGCGGCTGGCGGGTATCCTTGCCGAGGCGGGATATCCGGCAGAGGATCAGGAAAGGATCGGGGCGCTGGTCCGGAAGGAGGGGCTGAAACGCGACCCCGAGGTGCAGGCGCTGGAGGATGTGATCTGCTTCACCTTCCTGCGCTGGTACTTCGCCCCCTTTGCCGCAGGCCGCGACCCGGCGCATGTGGCCGATATCGTGACGAAAACCGCGCGCAAGATGTCTGCCGGGGCGCGCGCCCGGGCGCTGCAGGACTTCGCCCTGCCAGCGGACCTCGCCGCCGCCTTCGGCTAGAGCCCTTCGAACCAGTCGAGCGCCATGTCGGCCCAGCCAACCGGGATGCTGTGGCCGCCATCATGCAGGGCGAACCGGACCTCGGCGCCCGGCGCGCAGGCCGTCCAGCGCTGCACATCGAAGATCGCTATGCGGGTTTTCTCTGCGTCGGTCTTGCAGCCGTTCGTCGTGCGCCAGATGCCAAGGGCCACCTGGACATCGCCCTGCCGAAAGCCCGAGGCGACCTCGCGCCCTTCCAGCGGTACCGTCTTGTCGGCCAGGCCATGCGTGTGAAACAACCGGACCGGTCCCGTGCATCCCGTGGGATGGGGCCGCCAGAAGTTGCCCGCGACAGGGGCATAGGCGGCAAAGGCGTCCGGATGCGCGCAAGCCAGATAGCTGACCTGCGAGCCGCCGATGGAAAAGCCTGCCAGCAGCATCCGCTCGCGCTGCACGCCGAACCGCGCGGCCGCGTCGTCGGCGACGGCCATGATGAAGGCCGCCTCGTCCCGCCGCGCCGGGCGGTCGGGGTGGAAGCCCCAGGTCCGGCCCGGCCCGTTGGGCCGCAGCAGACCGTCAGGCGCGATCACCGCATAGCCGCGCTTGAGCGCCACCTCGACCACCGGGGGAAAGCGGATCACATCCTCGCCCTGCCCGGTAAAGCCGTGCAGCAAGATCAGCGCGGGAAGGGGCCCGGTCGCACCCTCTGGCAGGACAGCATGATAGGTTCCGTCGCCGATCTCACAGGGCGCGGGCGAACCGTTGCACCCGGCTTGGGCGGCACCGGCAATCAGGGCAAGCGACAGGGAAAGGGCGGCAAGAGTCCTCATTGGGGCACCAGTGCAGAAACGGGGCGGGGCAGGGCGCGCATCGGGCTTTGCACCAGCG
>CAZVIS010000154.1:0-7301 GCA_964627355.1 uncultured Rhodobacterales bacterium | reverse complement strand
CGGATCGAGTTCGACCCCACATCGACCACCCCCACGCGGCGCAGCGCCCGGGCGGTGGGATCCTCGAACAGCGGCCGCCCGAAGGGCCCGGGATCGAGCACGGCGGTGTCCTGACCCGAATCCATGTCCATCTGCGGGCCCTCCGTCGCTTGCGCCCGGACCATGCCGTCCGCCGTGCCTGCGGTCAACGGGCAGCAGGGCATGACGTTTCGGCAGCGCAGCGGCGCGGGCCCGGGCGATGTCGGTCACGCGGCCAATTTTCTTAAGTAAGAAAATTGCAAATTCCTTACTTAAGGAATTTGTCCTCAGCCCGCTGGCGCGTCATCCCGCAGATGTGCCAGTCGCGGCACATCCTTGGCCCCCGCCGTCCCCCGTCCCGACAGCGAAGGGTTCTCCATGAAGAAGCGATGGCAGTTGAAGCCCACGCCAACCACCGGCGGACGGGTATAGGACCCGTCGGGCGCCAGCACCCAGCTTTGCTCGGTATCCGTCAGGTTCGCCGCCATGATCTGGCTGACGATCTGCGCCTTGACCGTGGGGTTCGTGGTTTCCACCAGCGTCTCGACCCGCCGCGTCAGGTTCCGTCCCATCCAGTCGGCCGACGAGATGAACACCCGCGCCTTCTTGGACGGCAGCCCGTGGCCGTTGCCGAAACAGACGATGCGGCTGTGTTCGAGGAAACGCCCCACGATCGACTTGACCCGGTTGTTCTCGCTCAGGCCCTTCACCCCCGGCCGGATCCCGCAGACGCCGCGCACCACGCAGGAAATCCGCACGCCCGCCTGACTGGCGGCATAGAGGGCATCGATCACTTCGGGTTCGATCAGGCTGTTCATCTTGCACCAGATCTCGGCCGGCCTTCCGGCGCGGGCATGGTCGGCCTCGGCGGCGATCAGGTCCAGAAGGCGCGGCTTCAGCGTGATCGGGCTGATCGCAAGGTTCTCGAGATCGGCAGGCTGCACATAGCCGGACAGATAGTTGAACACCTTGGTCGCATCGCGGCCCAACGCCGGGTCGCAGGTGAAGAACGACAGGTCCGTATAGATGCGCGCAGTGATCGGGTGGTAGTTGCCGGTGCCATAATGGGTATAGGTCACCAGGTTCTCGCCCTCGCGCCGCACGACGGTACTGATCTTGGCATGGGTCTTGTAGTTCATGAACCCGTAGACGACCTGCGCCCCAGCCCGTTCCAGCCGCCGGCTTTGCCGGATGTTCGCGGCCTCGTCGAAGCGGGCCTTGAGTTCCACCAGTGCGGTCACCGACTTGCCCGCCTCGGCCGCCTCGCACAGCGCCGACACGATCGGGCTGTCCCAACTGGTGCGATAGAGCGTCTGCTTGATCGCCAGCACATTCGGATCCCGCGCCGCCTGCTCTAGAAAGCGGATGACGGTGTCGAAGGTTTCATATGGATGATGCAGCAGCATGTCCTTCTGCCGCACGGCGGCAAAGATGTCGCCGTCGTGGTCCTGCACCCGTTCGGGGATGCGTGGCACGAACGGCGGCCAGAGGAGATCGGGCCGCGAGGACAGCACCAACTCCTTCAGGTCGGCCACCCCTAGAAGGCCCCGCACCTCGACCACCTGTGTCTGGGTGACGTGCAACTCCTCCATGATGAGGCTGCGCAGCTTGTCCGGGGCCCCCGCGCTGATCTTCAGGCGGATCACCTCGCCCCGGCGGCGGCGTTTTAGAGCCGTCTCGAACTCGCGCACCAGATCCTCGGCCTCGTCTTCGACCTCGAGGTCGCTGTCGCGCAGCACGCGGAAGGTACAGTGGCCCCGGTCCACATAGCCCGGAAACAGCATCCCCAGATGCAACAGAAGCAACTCTTCCAGCGGCAGGAAGCGATGCTCGCCCGCCTTGGCGGGCAGCGCCACAAAGCGGGCGATCTGCTGCGGAATCGGCAACAGGGCCTGCAACGGCCGATGGTCCGTCGCTCGCTCGAGCTCCAGCGCAAGGCAGAAGCCTGTGTTGGGGATGAAGGGAAACGGGTGCGCGGGGTCGATGGCCAGCGGCGACAAAACCGGGAAGACCTTGTTCAGGAAGTGATCTTCCAGATGCTTCAGGTCTCGCGCCGTCAGCTTGGACCGCGTCAGGATCGAGATGCCCCGCGCCTCCATCTCCTTCTTCAGCTTGTTGAACACGGTCTGCTGCGTGCCCATCAGGCGGCGCGCATCGTCGTTCACCATCACCAGCTGTTCTGCCGCGCCCCGCCCGTCCTCGGACAGCGAGGGCGAATTCTGCCGCACCATCGCCATCAGGCCCGCCACGCGCACGGTGTAGAATTCGTCAAGGTTCGTGGCGCTGATCGAGAGGAACCGCAGGCGTTCAAGCAGCGGCACCGCCGGGTTCGACGCCTCGTCCAGCACGCGCCAGTTGAAGGCCAGCCAGCTCAACTCACGATTGAAAAAGCGCTTCGGCCCCTCGATCTCGGCCTGTGGCAGCGTCACCGGGACGGCGAAGGGGCAATTGAGGAAATCGGCTTTCGTCATGGGGCTCCTGGGCGCTTTGGCGTGCCATCCTGACCATCTGTTCCCGCTGTGTCCAGAACCTGCGCAGCCAGGGGCACGGTTACCGCGCGTCCGGCTGCCAGCGCTGCCGCATCAAGGCGGGCGACAACGGTGGCGGCGGCAAGCAGCGACCGCTCGATGCGCGGCAAAAGCCAGGTGATCAGGGTCGGTGCGACAGCGATCTGCCGGTCGGCGAACAGCTTCACCAGCACGGCGGACAACAGCGCGTCGCAGGGCGGGTCCAGCCGGACAACCGGCATCGCCTGCAGGCGGCTGGCGAGGTCGGGCAGGACCGTCGGCCAAAGGCCTGGCCCTTGCTCCGCGGTCAGCAGCAGCGTCTGACCCTGCGCCCCCATCAGGTTGTAAAGGTGAAACAGCGCCGTTTCGCCCACCAGATCGCCGGCAAGCGCGCCACAATCCTCGACCGCCAACGGTCCAGCAGCGAGTGTCGGGATATCGGTGCCGGGCAGGTCGGTTGCAGCCAGGCTGCGTGCCGCCGGGCAGGCTTCGGCCCAGACCTGCACCAGATGCGATTTGCCCGACCCCTTCGGCCCCACCAGCAGCATCCGCTTGTCCGGCCAGTTGCGCCACCCCTCGATGGCCGCCAGGGCGTCCGCATTCGACGGCGCGGCAAAAAAGTCATCGCGGCCGTGCGCGGCACGCACGGGCAAATCGAGGGTCAACTGCCGGATCATGGGGCGGGGTCGTCGTGCGGGGGCTGCCCTTCGCGGCCCCGATACAGCAGGCTTTCCATGTATTGCCGCAGGCCAAATCGGGCCAGCACTCCGATCGAGGCCGCGACGGGCACCGCGACCAAAAGCCCCAGGAATCCGAACAGCGTTCCGAACACCGACAGGGCGAACAGCAGCCAGACAGGATGCAGCCCCACGCTCTCGCCCACCAGCTTTGGCGTGATGACGTTGCCCTCAAGGAACTGGCCCAGCATGAAGATCGCAGCGACCAGCCCGATCCACACCCAGTCCCCCCAGAACTGGAACAGGGCTAGGCCAATCGCCAACGCACCCCCGACCAGCGCGCCGACATAGGGGATAAAGGTGATTGCTCCCGCAATAGCCCCGATGATCATGCCAAACTGCAGCCCGACAAGCATGAGAGAGACCGAATAGAAGGTTCCCAGGATAAGGCAGACGCTGATCTGCCCCCGGACAAAGGCGGCAAGGACCGCGTCGATTTCTCCGGCAAGCTGGCGGATGACCGGCGCGTGGTCGCGCGGCAGCCAGCTGTCCACGCGCGCGATCATCCGGTCCCAATCCAGCAGCAGGTAAAAGGCTACCACCGGCACCACCACCATCAGCACCACCGCATTGATGACCCCAAGCGCCGAACCGAGGATTGCCTGCGCGAACTCTCCGCCCCGGGCGCGGATCGTCTCGCCGATCTGCGTCAGCGTCTGCCGCGCGGTCGAGGTTTCGTCCATCAGCTGCGGGAACTTCTCGGTCAGGAACTCCTGCAGCTCGCGGAACAGCACGGGGGCGGCGTTGATAAGGGCGGTCAATTGCTGAACGAGCGTCGGGATCACTGCCAGAACCAGCGCCACGACCAGAAGCAGCATGCCGACCGAGATCAACGTGGTTGCCGCTGCCCGCCCCATGCCCGCGCGCTGCAGCCGGTCCGCCACGGGATCGAGGAAATAGGCAATCGCGCCGCCCAAGACAAAAGGCAGGATCACATCGCCCACCAGCCAAAGGGCTGCCAGAATGACGACCGAGGCGATGCCCCAGTACTTCGCCTGTTCGCGGATCGGCAACGCCATGCGCGGTCCCCCTTGTCCGCCCTCCACATGGCGCACCCCGGGCAGCCACGCAAGGGCCGTGCGGGTCAGAGTCGATCTCGGATGGACCGTGTCCCGAACCGCAGGGGCATGTCGATGACGGGGATCGTGCCGCGGTCGGCCGGACGGCCGCCGCAACTGTGCCGGTTGCCGTGTCCGGGCCATCGGGTCTGCAGACTGCCCCTCTGGTTCTCGGAAAACCTGGACGGGGCGAGGTCATGGCGAGGTGCACGATGGCAGCTCTCTATGGGAGTGCGAGGGGCCGGGCGTGCGGCGGGACGGTGTCGCTCGCCCGTCCGGCTGCACGGGACGCAGTTCGGCGGCCCGGTGTCCCCGGACTTCGGGGCCGCCTCGACCGTCCTGGCCTGCAAAGCCGTCAGGGCGTTGCCCGTCGGTCCACCGTCGCCGACGGATGTGGGGCCGACGGCCTATCGGCCAGACCCGCAGACGCAGGGGCCGGGCGATCAGACCGCGCGCAGTCGCTTTGCGCCGGACTGGGACGCCCGGGCCGTACCATCGCCTGCCGCAGACACACCCGGCCGGCTGTCGCGCGTGGAGAATTGCAGCACCATGGCTTCCAGTTCGACCGCGTCCTGCAGCAGGGCCTGGCCCGTTGACATCGATGCCTCCACCATTGCGGCGTTCCGCTGTGCCACTTGATCCAACTGCGTCACGCCAACGTTGACCTCACCGATTGCGGTGGCCTGTTCCGAGGCGCCAGTCGCTATTCCCGAAACAAGCGAAGAGATGTGCGAGACCCGCTCGACCAGTTGGGTCAGCGCCTGCCCCGCCCCGCCGACGGCCGCTACACCGCGACCAACAAACTGCGTCGATGTCCCGATCAGCTGCTTGATCTCTTTCGAGGCATTCGCGGACCTTTGGGCCAAGGCCCGCACTTCCGACGCCACAACCGCAAACCCCCGCCCGGCATCGCCCGCCCGGGCCGCCTCGACCCCCGCGTTCAGGGCCAGAAGATTGGTCTGGAAGGCAATGTCGTCGATCACCCCGATGATCTGCGCGATTTGTTCAGAGGACTTCTCGATCCCGTTCATCGCCTCGACAGCGCCCATCACCACCTTGCCGCTGTGCTGAGCCGCCTTGCGTGCCTCTTGCACGATGGTTTCAACCTCTTGCGCGCCGGTTGCGGCAGACCGCACGCTGGTCGCCAGTTGGTCGATCGCCGCCGCAGTCTGCTCAAGCGTCGCCGCCTGATTCTCGGTCCGGTGCGACAGGTCCTCGTTCGCGTCGCGGATTTCATCGGCACGGGTGCGAATGCCGCGCGACACCTCTACCACCTTGGCGATGGTTTCATTCAATTGCTCGACCGTGCGGTTGAAATTGGTGCGCAGCTCTTCGTACTCGGGGGCGAACGGCTCTGGCAGGTTTTCGGTCAGGTTGCCGGCGGCCAAACGCTCCAGCCCCAGGGTCAGGGCACCGACGACCTTCTCCTGCGCGGCCTGTGCGGTTCGGATCGTCTCTTCCATCTCCAGCGCCTCGCGCAGCCGGACGCGAAGCACTTCAAGATGGACACTGATTTCGCTCACCTCGTCATGCAGGTCCGAGACGCGGTCGAAGCTCGAGTAGCGGCCACCCAGATTGCCTACCGCCACCTCCTTGATTGCGGCCTTCACTCGGTTGAGGGGGCCGGTGATGCTGCGCCCGATCAGAAAGTTCGTGACGACCAAGATCAGGCATGCGGCCAAACCCGCAGACATCACGATGTTCAGAAGCAAGTTGTTGCTTTCGCGCAGTAGATCGTCATCGACCTTCCCCTCGGCCCCGATCTGGACGCCCAGACTTTCCATCGCCGTCTCCAGCGCCTTGAACTTGTCCATGAAGGCAGGAAACAGGGCCTTGCCCTGTTCGGCGTCGGAAAAGGCGGCGGCGGCGGTGGTCTTGGCGCTGGATAGATAGGCCTCCATCAGCGGGCGAACGGCCTCCAGGCTTGCCCGCACATCGGGATCCAGCGACAGACCTTCCAGCGAGGCAACCGACTCCCTGAACTCGCCGACATGCCCGCCAAGGTCGTTCATGACGGCGGTGCGGTCGGCCTGCGAGCCCAGCGGGCCGATCTGGATCGCGTAGAGCACGTCTGAACGCAGCGCATCATGCATCATGTCGGCCCGCATCTGGTGCAACACGGCCTGCGTTGTAATGGTGGACCGTTCAATTCCGGCATTGCTTTGCGTCAGCCCAATGTAGCCCGTGGCACAGGTGACCAGAACCGCGGTGAGTGCCAGCAGCGCCGAGACCCGCAGTCGGGCGACGATACTGAAATTCTTGATAAGGCCGTAGCGCCGCTTTGCCATGAATTAGACCTTTCCATCGTACCCGCACTCCTTTGCATTTACGCCAGAGGGCTTGACCCTAGGTTAAGATGGGTGCGCCGATCCCGATGGTCCGCGGGGGGGAGCCCTTCCGGCTTGCGAGGGTAGGGTCTACCCGCTAGGTACGGGCGACCTTTGCCCCCGCAGCAGCAACCGAGACCCGCCCATGCGCCTGACCCGCTATTTCATGCCCGTCCTCAAGGAAAACCCGGCCGAGGCGCAGATCGTCTCGCACCGCTACATGCTGCGGGCGGGCATGATAAAGCAGCAGGCGGCTGGCATCTATTCCTGGCTTCCGCTGGGCCTGCGCGTCCTGCGCCGGATCGAAGAGATCGTGCATCAGGAACAGCAGCGGGCAGGGCACATCCCGCTTCTGATGCCGACGCTGCAACCGGCCGACCTCTGGCGCGAAAGCGGCCGCTACGGCGACTATGGCGAAGAGATGCTGCGCATCACCGACCGGCAGAAGCGCGACCTCCTTTACGGGCCGACGAACGAAGAGATGATTACCGACATCTTCCGCAGTCACGTGGGCAGTTACAAGGAGTTGCCGCTGACGCTCTACCACATCCAGTGGAAGTTCAGGGATGAGATGCGGCCCCGCTTCGGCGTGATGCGGGGGCGCGAGTTCCTGATGAAGGACGGCTACAACTTCGACATCGACCGCGACGCCGC
>CAZVIS010000153.1:0-7314 GCA_964627355.1 uncultured Rhodobacterales bacterium | reverse complement strand
TTACAGGTCCTGACCGGCGGCCTTGGTCTCCAGCCGTTCGACCGATTCCTCTACCGTCGCCAGGTGCGGATGTATAGCCAGCACGGACCGATAGACCTCCAGCGCCTCGGCCTCGCGCTCGGTCTCCTCAAGGATGATGGCAAAGCCGGTCAGCGCCCCGAAATGGCGCGGGTTCAGGCGCAGCACCTGCGCGATATCGGCGACCGAGGGGCCGAACTGCCCCGCCTGGTAATAGGCCGTCGCGCGCGCATTCCAGCCTTCGGCGAACTCGGGCGCATGGTCGATCAGCGCCGTCAGATGCTCGATGGCGGCAGCGGTGTCGCCCGCCTCCATCGCGTCGCGCCCGCGTTTCAAGAGAAGGTCCATCGCGGGCGAGCCGGACTTGGACCATTCCGCCCAGATCTCGCGTTCGATCCGCCCGGCCTCGCCCGCCTCGGCCGTCTTCAGCCGCTCGAACAGGCGGTCCAGCGCCTCGGTCTGCGCGGCGGAGGGACCTGCCAGCAGGAACGCCAGCAGAATCGGGCCGAATGCCGCAACGATACGATTGTGCAATCCGCGACGCGCTTTCATAAGTCAGAGTGTAGCGCGGGGGATCAGGAACGCCAGTGGTCCCCCCTCACGTCTGTGGCAACCCGAGGGAGAGAGATGATGAGCGATGTGATCGCAACCGCCGTGGCCATGCTGAGCGAGAAGGTGTCCGGCTTCGACGGGGTGGCCAAGTTTGTCATCAACGGCGAGGGCGCGGTGATGATCGACGCCAACGGTGTTCGCGCAGGCGATGACGAGGCAGACGTGACCCTTACCGCCGATGCCGACGTGTTCCAGGCGATTCTCGCGGGCGACATGAACCCGACCGGCGCCTTCATGTCGGGCAAGCTCAGCGTCGATGGCAACATGGGCCTTGCCATGAAGCTCGGCTCGGTCCTCGGCTGACGGTGGAGGCCGCGCCGCTTTTCGAGGATGTGGCCGACGGCCCGCCAGGCGGTCGCGCGGTCTGGTTGCGCACGTCGGATGGCGTGCGCATCCGCGCCGGGCATTGGCCTGGAGGTGACCGGGGGACTGTGCTGATCCTTCCGGGCCGCACCGAGTACATCGAGAAGTACGGCCCGACCGCCGCCGACATGGTGGCGGCAGGCTATCATGCGGTGTCGCTGGACGTGCGCGGGCAAGGTCTTGCCGACCGCCCCCTGCCCGACCGGATGAAGGGCCACGTCCGCGACTTTGCCGATTTCCAGCTGGACCTCGCGGCGCTGCGGCCCCTGCTCGATGGCCTGCCCAAGCCCCTGTTCCTGATCGGCCACTCGATGGGCGGCCTGATCGGCTTTCGCGCGGTGATCGAGGGCTGGCCGGTGGCAGCCGCGGCCTTCTCGGGACCGATGTGGGGCATCCGCTTCTCGCCCGGTCTGGCGCCGATGGCGACCGGACTTGCGGCGGTGGCCTCGACCCTCGGCGGCGGGACGGCCTATGCGCCAAGCACCGGGCCGCAGACCTATCTGCTGACCGCCCCCTTCAAGGACAACACGCTGACCTCGGACGAGGCGACCTGGAACTGGATGCGTCGCCAGCTGATGGCGCACCCGGAACTCGCGCTAGGCGGGCCGACGCTGACCTGGCTGCATGTCGGCATGGCCGAGATCCGCTGGCTGCACCGCCAGCCCGCGCCACGGGTGCCGACGCTGGTCCTTCTGGGCAGCCATGAGCGGATCGTGAACACGGACATGGTCCGCCAGCGGATGGCGGGCTGGCGCGAGGGTCGGCTGGTCATTCTGCCGGGCGCCGAGCACGAGACACTGATGGAGGGGCCCCACCTGCGCGGCCTCGCGATCGGGGAGATACTGGCGCATTTCGCGGGGGCGGTGCAGTCCGCGTGAGACATGGCAGAGGCCATCGCCTCTGCCACGCGAGGCAGTTCTGCATGGACGCCGGGACGCCCAAAGCGTTCCGGCCTGCGCCTGCCTGCCCCCGGCAGGCGCAGTCGCGCCCGCCCAGGCAGGCGCTGGCCTCTGTCGTGCTCGCTTCACCGATACAGGGGAAACCGTCGCGCAGGCTCGGGGCGAAGGCAGTGCCTTCGCTTGTCCCGCGCCGGGCGCTGCTCTTGCGACGAGAAGGTGCCGCCGCGCGTTGCCCTAAAGCGAAATCTGGCTGAACCCCTCGCGCAGCGCGCGGCTCCAGGCGTCCGACATCGCGCGGAACGCCTCGTCCCCCGCTTCGATCCGCCGCCGTTCGGTCACCCGGCAGGCGTCGCGCGCGATCACCGCCATGTCGAGCGGCATCCCCACCGACAGATTCGACCGCAAGGTCGAATCCATCGACAGAAGCACCGCCTTCTTGGCGTCCGACAGGCTGGTCGTCATCTTCACCACGCGGTCGAGGATCGGCTTGCCGTACTTGTGCTCGCCGATCTGCAGGAAGGGCGTATCTTCCGTAGCCTCGATGAAGTTCCCCTCGGGATAGATCAGGAACAGCCGCATCGCGCCGCCCCGGCGCTGACCCGCCACGATCATGCTGGCCGAAGCGCCCTGCGCCATCGCCAGCTTGTCGTCGATGTCCTTGCGGACCCGTGCCAGCATGTTGCCGATGATCTCGGCCACCTTCAGCATCGTCGGCGCCAGCATGATCGAGGTTTCGGGCGTAGGCTCTTCTTCGTCGATGGCCTCGCGCAACCGCGCCAGCGTCGTCTGCGTCACCGACAGGCTGCCCGCCGTCAGGATGCAGATCACCCGCTCTCCCGGCGCCTCGAAGGTGAACATCTTGCGATAGGTCGCGATGTTGTCGAGGCCAGCATTCGTGCGCGTATCCGACAGCAGCACCGCCCCCTCGTTCAGCAACAGCCCCACGCAATAGGTCATCCCGTCCCCCTGCCGCAGCATATGCCGCGCCGCCCGACACTAGGGGGGCAAAGTGAAGGCTTCAACACCAAGGCGACCATTCGCGCAGGACAACCCCGACCGTTGCTTTCGCGCCGAGGGATGCGGCACACTTGCCTCCGACACGCCCCTCTTGGAAGGACCGCGCCCATGCCCGATGACATCCGCCCCCTGGCCCAACCGACCGACGAGATCGTCCACGACACCCGCCTTTACGACGACCGCTACTGGGTGACCGAGCCAGAGTTCCCCGATGTCTCGTGGCTGCCCCTGATGTTCGACCGCGCGAACGGCAACCATACCGAGATCATGCGCGTGCGGCGCGGCGGGCACCTCGGCCGACACTTCCACGCGACGCCGGTCCACGGCCTCGTTCTGTCCGGTTCGTGGCGCTACATAGAGCGTGACTGGGTCGCCCGCCCCGGCAGCTATGTCTTTGAACCGGCAGGCGACCGGCATACCCTCGTCTGCGATGACCCCGAGGGGATGATGACCTTCTTCCACATCTTCGGGCCGATCATCTACCTCAACCCCGATGACAGCGTGGCCTTCATCGACGACAACGCAGCCCTGATCGCGCGCGCCAAGGCGCATTATGCGGCAAACGGCATCGGGGAAGGGTTCATCGACCGGCTGTGCCGCTAGGCGCAGCGGCTGGCCTCAATATGCGACGACACCGACCACGGTCAGCGTGCCGACCATCGCCATCATCATCAGGCGCGACATCCAGACGGGCAGGCGCAACGGAAACGGCAGGCGCAGCCGCCGGGCTGTTGCAGAGGGCTGGGCCGCATCCTGTTCGGCGAACGGCACCGGCATCACCGGGGGCAACAGCGGCGCATCGGCGGGCAGTGGTTCGGCCAGCACCACCGCCTCGAAAAAGGCGGGCAGGCTAAAGTCCTCGGGCGCGGGCTGCGAATCGTCCGACCGCGGCAGGCTGTGGCGCGGCAGTTCCTCGGCCAGCTTCTCGATCAGGGCGACACGGGCGGGTTCATCCTCGGCCGGATAGCGGCCGGCGGGGGCGCCGCTGTGATAGGTGTTCATCCCGAACCCGGCCCCGCGCAGATAGTCCTGCACGGCCTGCGGCGCCCGGCGCAGCGCCTCGACCGTGCGGGGGTCGCGGAACAGCGCCACATGATTGCCGCGCTGCTGGTGCTGAAACCCCACTTCGGCCAGCATCCCGCCCACTTTGGGGTCGTCGAACACCGCCTTCGGGAAAACCGAGAAGATGTCGAAATCGTAGTTAAGCGCCATGGCGCACCCCTGCATCCCTGTCGCTAGATCGTTAGGATGCGAATCCGGCGGGCGATTGGCGCGATTGCGGCGACAGTTTGGTCTATTGCTGCGACTGGCCCTGCGATTGTGTCACGCGGACGGCGACCTCCATCGTCTCGGCCCCCGGGCTGCGCGCCGTCCCCCGGATCGGCGCGGCCTCTGCCGCATCGCAGCCGGACCCAAGGCGGACATAGCGGTCGTCCGGGCAGCAGGCGTTGGCCGCATCGAACCCGACCCAGCCCAGACCATCCACCCAAAGCTCGGCCCAGGCATGCGCGGCCTCGCCCGACACGCCCTCGCCCGTCAGCAGATACCCGGTGACATAGCGCGCAGGCACGCCTCCCGCCCGCGCCACGGCGATCAGCGCGTGGGCATGGTCCTGGCAGACCCCCTTGCCCTGCGCCAAGGCCTCGGCCGCCGTGGTCTGCGCCACCGTCACATCCGCCGTCCAGACGATCGCCTCGGCCACTGCCGCGGCCATCGCATGGGCGACCGAAAGCGCGCTGCCCGCCCCCGCCGCGGCCTCGGCCATCGCCGTCAGCCCGGCATCGGCGCGCGTGGGCACCGTCTCGGCCAGGTAGGCCATTGGCGGCGTGACCTCGCGGTGGCCGCGCAGCACGCCCGCCATGTCCTGCGTCTCGATCAGCCCGCGCACCCTGACCGCGATCTCGGCCACCGGCCCCGTGACCGACCAGCCTTGCACCCAGTCCCCCGCCCCGTCGCGGAACCCGCCGCCCTTCAGCCCGTCGGTCACCATCACGTCCCAGGCCAGCACCCGCTGCCCCTCGAACGCCGCAGGGGTCAGCCGGTGGCTCTGCACCACGCCGCGCACCGGCTGGTCGTAACGATAGCGGGTCACATGATCGACCGTGATCAGCATCAGCGCGCATCCCCGCTCAGATAGCTTTCATGCACGACGGACCCCAGCGAGGCTGTCTCGAGGATGAAGCGCGACAGGAACTCGTGCAGCCCCTCGTCAAAGACGTCCTCCACACGCAATTCCGCCAGCCCCGCCAGCAGGTTGCGCGCATGCCCTTGGGCAAAGGTCGTCCGCTTGTAGGCCCGCGCCAGCCGGTCGAGATGCATGTTCGCCCCCTCGACACAGGTGATAAGCGACCGCGGGCATTGCGGGTTCAGGATCAGGAAATGCGCGATCTTCTTGGCCGTGACCTCGCCGCCATAGGCCCAGTGGAACGCCCGGTGGGCGGACATCGCGCGCAAAAGCGTCGTCCACTGATAGTTGTCGAGGCCGGAGCCCACGAACTCGATACTCGGCAAAAGTACATAGTACTTCACGTCGAGAAGCCGCGCCGTGTTGTCCGCCCGTTCAAGGTAGTAGCCGAGGTTGAGGAAATCCCACCCGTCGTTGCGCAAATGCGTCGCCTCGGTCGTCCCCCGCACCATCGCTGTGTGGCGCATCGTCCATTCCGTCAGCTTGGACAGCGACAACTCGCTCCGCGGCGTCCGCTCCAGCGCCTTCAACTCCTGGAACGCGGTGTTGAGCGCATCCCACATCTGCGTGGTCAAGGCCGTCCGCACGATCCGCCCGTTCTCCCGCGCCGCCGTGATGCAAGAGGCGACCGAGGAGGGGTTGTCGCGGTCAAAGAACAGATGGCTCTCGATGTTGCGCTGAACCGGGTCGCCGTATTTCTTCTCGAACGCGACCGCCGTGCCGCCTGCCCGCAGCAGGCTGTCCCACTCGTTGCGATAGCCATGCACCGTCGGGATCAGCGCAATCCGCGCGCCGACCTCGAGCAGCCGCGCCGCCGTTTCCGCCCGCTCCATGTAGCGCGCGATCCAGTAGAGGTTATCGGCGGTCCGGCTCAGCATGAACGGCTGCCCCCGGCACAGTCCGGACAGCAAACTGCTGACCATGGCCCCGGCCATCGCCGGGGCCACGCGAGGCATTCACGCCAGTCCGCCGGGACGCCAAAGCGTTCCGGCCTGCGCCTGCCTGCCCCCGGCAGGCGCAGTCGCGCCCGCCCAGGCAGGCGCAGGCCTCTGCCGTGCTGGTGGAGAGGGTCGAGTGGCACCGTTGCGCCACGGGCGGGGAAACGCAGTGCGTTTCCTTGTCCGCCCGACCCCGAAGAAAGGCGAAGGTCAACCCTCATTCCGCCAGCACCCAGGTGTCCTTCACCCCGCCCCCCTGGCTCGAGTTCACCACCAGCGACCCCTCCTTCAGCGCCACCCGCGTCAGGCCCCCCGGCACCAGCTCGATCCGCTCCCCCACCAGGCAATACGGCCGCAGGTCCACATGGCGGGGCGCAATTCCCTCGGCCACGAAGGTGGGCGTAGTGGACAGCGCCAGCGTCGGCTGCGCGATGTAGTTCCCCGGATCCGCCACGATCCGCGCGCGGAAGGCCTCGATCTGCTCCTTGGTGGACTTCGGCCCCACCAGCATCCCGTAGCCGCCCGACCCATGCACCTCCTTGACCACCAGATCGCCAAGGTTGCCCAGCACATGCCCAAGGTCGTCCGCCTTGCCGCATTGCCAGGTCGGCACGTTCTTCAGGATCGGCTCCTCACCCAGGTAGAACCGCACCATCTCGGGGACAAAGGTATAGACCGCCTTGTCATCCGCCACCCCCGCCCCCGGCGCGGAACAGATGCTCACCCCGCCCGAGCGGTACACATCCATCAGCCCCGGTATCCCCAGCATCGAATCCGGGCGAAAGCACAGCGGGTCGATGAAGGCATCGTCGATCCGCCGGTAGATCACATCCACGCGCCGCGGCCCCTCGGTCGTGCGCATCCAGACAAAGCCGCCCTCGACGAACAGATCCTGCCCCTCGACCAGTTCCACCCCCATCAGGTCGGCGAGGAAGGAATGCTCGTAATAGGCCGAATTGAAGTGCCCGGGCGTCAGGATCACCACGACCGGCTCCCCTTCGCACTTCGCAGGCGCCACGCTCGCCAAAGTCCGCCGCAACAACTCCGGATACCTGTCCACCGGCTCGATCCGGTTCTCGCGGAACAGCTCGGGAAACATCCGCATCATGATCTCGCGGTTCTCCAGCATGTAGCTGACCCCGCTTGGCGTCCGGCAGTTGTCCTCCAGCACGAAGAAATCGTCCGGCCCGGTCCGCACCAGATCGATGCCCACGATATGGCTGTAAACCCCCTTCGGCGGCACGAACCCCGCCACCGCCTTCTCATAAGCATCATTGCGATA
>CAZVIS010000152.1:3552-7344 GCA_964627355.1 uncultured Rhodobacterales bacterium | reverse complement strand
CAAGCCGTCCGCGACCATTTCGACTGAACGGGGGGAGACATGCTGAAAGGGATCGACAACCGCCTGAACGCCGAGGTGCTGCACACCTTGCGCGCCATGGGCCACGGCGACACGCTGGTGATCTCGGACACCAACTTTCCGTCCGACAGCATCGCCCGCCAGACTACCATCGGCACGCTTCTGCGGATGGAGAACCTGACCTGCGCAGAGGCCGCGCAGGCGGTGCTGTCGGTCCTGCCGCTGGATACCTTCGTCGATGACTTCGCGGCCCGGATGGAGGTCGTGGGCAAACCCTCTGATATCCCGCAGGTGCAGGCCGAGGTGCAGGCCGAGATCGACCGCGCCGAGGGCCGCCCACGCCCCATGCTCTCGATCGAGCGCTTCGCCTTTTATGAGGAGGCCAAGAAGGCCTATGCCGTGATCCAGACCGGGGAGCGTCGGTTCTACGGCTGCTTCATCTTCCGCAAGGGCGTGATCCCGCCGGAGGCATGATGAGAACCCCCAACCGCGTCGTCATCCTCGGCATCTTCGTCGCCGACACCGCATATCGCGCCGAGCGTCAGCCGAGAATGGGCGAGACGATCCTCGGGAAAAGCTTTGTCCTCGGCCCCGGGGGCAAGGGTTCGAACCAGTCCGTCGCCGCCGCCATGGCAGGGGCCGAGACGCATTTCATCACCCGCCTAGGACGCGATGCCTTTGCCGATATCGCGATGGCGACGTGGGGGAAGGCCGGGGTGCATCCGGCGGTCACGCGGTCCGACAGCTATACCGGGGCGGCCTACATCTTCATCGAGGAGGCCACGGGCAACAACGCGATCATCGTGGCGGCAGGGGCGGCCGGAGAGATTTCCACGGCGGATGTCGAGGCGAATGCGGGGCTGATTGCGAGCGCTTCGGTGTTCGTGACGCAGCTGGAGCAGCCGATCCCGGCGGCGGTGCGCGCGCTGGAAATCGCGCGGGGTGCGGGCGTCACAACGATCCTCAACCCCGCACCGGCAGCGGATCTGCCCGCAGGGATGCTGGCCCTTTGCGACTACGTCACCCCCAACGAGTCCGAGGCGGAGGGGCTGACCGGCCTGCCCGTGACGAACCCGGAACAGGCCCTCGCAGCCGCCAAGGCCTTGATCGCCAAGGGCGCGCGGGCGGCGGTCATCACCTTGGGCGGGCAGGGTGCGCTGTTCCACGACGGCCACCAGACGGTACATATGCCGGTTTTCAAGGCCGGTCCCGTGGTGGAGACCACCGGCGCGGGCGATGCCTTCAACGGCGGCTTCGCGGCGGCGCTGGCGGGCGGGATGGCGCCGGTCGATGCGGTCCGTTTCGGATCGGCCACCGCAGGCATCTCGGTCACCCGGCCCGGCACCGCGCCGTCCATGCCCGCGCGCGCCGAGATCGAGGCGCTGCTCGCCCGGGGCTGACGGGCTTTCCACGCAGGCCGTCGCGTGCCACGAATGGTGCGCCCAGACCGGAGTCTGTCCGTGCCGATCCTGACCCGCCCCTTTGGGCACATGAACTACAAGGTTGACGGCCCCGGTGAGGCGCCGTCGATCCTCTGGGCGAACGCGCTCGGGACTGACCTGCGCATCTGGGACGAGGTCGTCGCGCGGTTGCCGGGCTGGCGGCACCTGCGATTCGACAAGCGGGGGCACGGGCTGTCGGGGACGCCTGCGGGCGACTGGGATGTGACGGATCTGGCCGATGATGCCGTCGCGCTGATGGATCATCTGGGGGTGGCGACGGCGGTCGTTGGTGGCTGCTCGGTCGGCGGGATGATCGCGCAGGGGGTGGCCATCCGGCATCCGGGGCGGGCCCGGGCGCTGATCCTGTCGAACACCGCCGCCCGGATCGGCTCGCCCGAGCTGTGGCAGCCCCGGATCGAGGCGGTGCAGAACGGGGGCATCGCGGCCATCGCCGATGCCGTTCTCGACCGCTGGTTCGCGCCCGCTTTCCGCAACAGCCCCGAGGCTGCGCCCTGGGCCACGATGCTGCTTCGCTGTGATCCCCTGGGATATGTCGGCACCTGCGGTGCCCTCTCCCGCGCTGATTTCCGCGCGGATGTGGGGCGGATCGCCGTCCCCACCCTGATGATCGCAGGCACCGCCGATCAGGCCACCCCGCCCGCGCTGGTGGCCGAAACCGCCGCGATGATCCCCGGCGCGCGGCTGGTGACGCTGGACGGGTCGGGCCACATCCCCGCCATCGACGCGCCCGACGCCTTTGCCGCATGCGTGGAGGGGTTCCTTGCTGTCGCATTCGCGTGAGTGTCTGCAGCGGCGCGGGGTTCTGTCCGTCTGACCTGTCAAGAGGCCAGTTCGGGGATCGGTTGGGTCGGTCGCACCCCCGGCCCTTGGGGTCTGGCGTGCTTTCGCGGTCGATGCGGCGACGGGGCGATCCCGGTCTTGCGGCACCCGCGCGGGGCTTGCCTCCGGCCAGCATTTCCCCCAAGACACTTGCAATCCAAAGCCCGGCCCTGTCCGCGACGGCCGGAAGGGCCTAGGGCTGGATCGTGGCGACCTCAGTCTCTGGACATCCGATGCCCGCAAGCCCCGCCGACTCTGCCCTTTACCGCGGCCTGTTCGGGGATGACGAGACCGCGCGCCTGTTCACCGACGCGGCGGAACTGCGCGCGATGCTGCTGGTCGAAGGGGCCTTGGCGCGGGTGCAGGGGGCGCTTGGCCTGATCCCGGCCGAGGCTGCGGCCTTCATCGACCGGGCCGCGCAGGAGGTGGTCCTGGACCCTGCGGCGATGGCAGCAGGCGTGGCGCGGGACGGGGTGCCGGTGCCTGCGTTCCTTGCGGCCTTCCGCAAGGCCGCGAATGCGCCGGAGCTCATGGCCTTTGCGCATTGGGGTGCGACCTCGCAGGACGTCATCGACACCGCGCTGGCCCTGCGGCTGAAGCGGGTGGCCGAGGTGTGGGAGAGGCGGCTTTTCGCGCTGATCGGGGCTTTGGGAGAGTTGGCCGAGGTCCATGCCGACCTGCCGATGGTCGCGCGGACATGGGGACAGGCGGCGACGCCCACGACCTTTGGCGCGCTGGTGGCGGGGTGGGGGAGGCCCCTTCTGCGACATCACGCCCGTCTGGCGGTAGTGCGGGAGGGGGTTGCGCGGGTGTCGCTCTCGGGTGCTGCGGGGACCCTTGCGGCCATGGGGCCAAGGGGACCGGAGGTGCGGGCGGGGCTGGCGGCGGCCTTGGGCCTGACCGATCCGGGGGCCAGCTGGCACGCCGAGCGGGACGGGATCGTCGCATTGGCGGGGTGGATGGCGGGGGTGACGGGCTCCCTTGGCAAGATCGGCGCGGATGTGGTGACGCTGTGCCAAAGCGGCATCGGAGAGGTGCTGCTGGAGGGGGCCGGGGGCTCCTCGACCATGCCGCAGAAGGCGAATCCGGTGGGGCCGTCGGCGCTTGTGTCGCTGGCGCGGATGGTCGCGGGGCTCGACGGGGTGGTGCAGGGGGCTGCGGTCCACGGGATGCAGCGGGACGGCGCGGCGTGGATGGCCGAGTGGCTGACCCTGCCGCAGATGTGCGTGCTGACCGGGCGGGCCTTGGCGCTGGCGGGCGAGGTGGCGGGGCAGCTTCGCCCCGATGCGCAGGCGATGGCGCGGGGGCTGGCGGCGGATTGCGGCCTGATCCATGCCGAGGCGCTGACCTTTGCGTTGGCCAACCGCATGCCCCGGCCAGAGGCGGCAGAGGCTGCGAAGGCGCTGGTGGCTGAGGTTCGGGCAGGCGGGGGCGACCTGCTGGCGCTGGCCCGTGCCAAGTGGCCCGACCTACATGTGGCGACCGACCCCGG
>CAZVIS010000152.1:0-3452 GCA_964627355.1 uncultured Rhodobacterales bacterium | reverse complement strand
CCCGCCGGGTCCATCCTTATCGCCGCCTCGGGCGTATCGTCAAAGGGCAGAAGCCAGGTCTCCGCGGACACCCGCCGGGTGATCCCCGCGACCTCGGCCATGAAAAGCCCCATCTGCGCCTCGGTGACCGAACTCGATGTATCCAGCCCCACGACCAGTCTCGGCGCCGGGGCCGCGCGGGAAAGCCCCGGGCGAAAGGCAGGCGTCGGCCCGCCGCTGCGCCTCGCCTCGGAGTCTTGGGCGAGGAAGCTGCGCGAGGGGCGACGGTATGTTTCCTGCGCGCGCGGCAGCAGCGCCCGCATCAGAAGGCCGCGCAGGACCACCTCCCACGCGATGCCGCCCGCCGCAATCTCGGCCATGCGCCAGAGCACCGGCCCGATCCCGGTTCCCGCCATCCGCCCCGCCTCGACCGCGCGGGCCACATGCTGACGCCATTCCGCCTCGGCCTCGGTCCGGTCGGGGGCGATGGCGTCGGGGGCGAGGTCCTGCTGGTGCCCCTGCGCCGCCGCATGGGCCAGCGCCTTCTCCCCCGAACCGCCCTTTCCCGCCCCTTGCGCCAGCCGCAGATAAAGCCGGTCCGCGTCCCATTCCGCCAGTGCCTGCGCCGGGTCCGTCATCTGGCCAAGCGCCGCCTCCAGGAGCCCCGTCAACCGCAGGGCGGGTCGGGGCAGAGCGTGACCCGCCAGGAGAAGTGCCTCGTTCACGATCGCATCAGCGGCGATGCCCCAGAGGCGGGGGTCGAAGCCCTCTCCCATCCTCTCCGCCATCGCGCGAAGCCGCGCGCCGTGGCGCAGCGCCGCGTGCAGGACGTGATGGGCGGCCAGCCCCTCCTGCTCATGCGGGAGGAGGGCATCGAAGGGTGGGCCGTAGTGGATGGTGTCGCCGGTGGTCTCGGCGGCCAAGGTCTGTTCCCGGTCCCGATGCGCGCACCAGAGGGAGAGGGCTGCGACGGCGGGGTCCGTCTCGGTCAAGGCCCGCAAGGCACGGCTTGCACGGGTTGAATGGGCCGTCACAGCCCCGCCGCCCGGCGTTCCGCCGCATAGGCCGCATAGGCGGGCGAGGTCAGGAAGGCCTCCTGCCACCCCCGCTCCAGCCCTTTCCGCAACAACATCTCGAACCCGTGCGTCGTAAGTTCCCCAAGCGGCAGCCGCGCTAGAGCCGCGTCGTCCCGCAGGCTGGACAGGCGGCGGATGTCGGCCATGATCTCGATGACGGCAGGAAGGTTCCCTTCATCCGCCGCTGTCACCAGCGCATAGACCAGCGCCGTCAGCCCGTGCATGGACGCCGGATACAGCGCCAGCCGCGCCCGGCCGGCAGCCGCAATCATCTCGGCCACCTGCACCGTCGCCGCGATGTCGTCGGCGATCAGCGCGAACTCGGCCGCCACCGCCTCTCCCACCGTGCCCGCGACCATCAGGTTCCGCAGGCGGCGGTCGGGGATAGTCTGCAGGATCGTCGAGACGCGGGCCCAGCTGCGGGGGGTGGCGAACACCGTCTCGCCCCGCCGTGTCGCAGCCTCGGCGGTTTCCAGCAGGTCGGGGCGGGTACGGATGAACGCGATCACGGCGGGGTGCAGGCCGCGCGGGCTGGCATAGCGGTCCACCCAGTCCGCCGCCTCGGCCCGCACGAGGAGGTGGATCAGGCGGTCCGACAGCGCGGTCCCCATGTCATAGGCAACGGCCCCGTCTTCCACCGCGTTCCCGGCGGCCACGATGAAGACCGACGGCGGCAGACGATGATTGCCAACGCGCCGTTCCTGCAGCAGGCCATAGACGGTCGGCTGCAGGTTCGGCGCTGCGGCAGTCAACTCGTCAAGGAACAGGATCGCCGGCTGGTCGCCGTCGGGCAGATCCTCGGGGCGATACCAGACGGTCTTCTTCGCCTCGTGGTCATAGTAGGGCAGGCCGCGCAGGTCCTGCGGCTCGATCGTGGTCAGGCGCAGGTCGTAAAGACGGCTGCCGGTGGCCTCGGCCAGTTGGGTGATGATCTCGGTCTTGCCGATGCCGGGTCGGCCGTGGAGCATCCATGACGCCGTCATCGCACCCGATGCCTGCGCGGCAAAGCCTGCGCGCAGGACGTCCAAGGCCTGACCGGCGGGGATCGGGGGGGTGTTGATGGCCATGCCGGAACCTTAGTCCCGGCACGGCAGCGGGCAACCCCTCAGGTCCGCACCCCGGCAAAGCGGGTGGCCCAGTCGGCGCGTTCCTCGTCCGTGATCTTGCGGAAGAGGTTCTCGGGGACCTGGAACGGCTGCCCTTCGGGCAGCAGACGCAGGGCATGGGCGGCGTCGGCGGGCCAGGCCCAGTCGTCGCAGCCAAGCGACTGCATCATCGTTTCGGCGGCATCGGGAATGAAGGGTCGCGACAGCACAGCGTAAAGCCGGATCAGGTTCATCGCCAGCCGGACGATGCCCCGTGCCCGCGCCTCGTCGGTCTTGATCGCCGTCCAGGGCGCGGCAACCTGCAGATACTCGTTCCCCGCGACCCAGATCGCGCGCAACTCGGCCGCAGCCTTGCGCACCTCCATCGCCTCCATGAGACCCTCATAGGCGCGGATGCGGGCGCCGATGTCAGCCACCAGCGCGGTCTCGAGCGGCCCCCATGTGCCGCCGTCGGGGATCGTTCCGCCGAACTTGGCCTGCGCGAACTTGGTCACCCGGCTGACGAGGTTGCCAAGGACGTCGGCCAGATCCTTGTTCACGCTCGCCTGGAAATTCTCCCAGGTGAATTCGCTGTCGCTGCTCTCGGGGGCATGGGACAGAAGCCACCAGCGCCAGTAGTCGGCGGGCAGGATCGACAGAGCCTGGTCCATGAACACGCCCCGGCCTTGGCTGGTCGAGAACTGGCCGCCGTCGTAGTTGAGGTAGTTGAAGCTTTTGATGTAGTCCACGAGCTTCCATGCCTCGCCCGAGCCGATGATGGTGGCGGGGAAGCTGAGCGTATGGAAAGGCACGTTGTCCTTGCCCATGAATTGTACATAGCGGACATCCGAGGCCCCCTTGTCGGTGCGCCACCAGCGTTCCCATGCACTTTCAGGATATCCATGCGCATCGGCCCATTCGGCGGCGCAGGCGATGTATTCGATCGGGGCATCGAACCAGACGTAGAAGACCTTACCCTCCATCCCCGGCCAGTCCTGATCGCCTCGCCGGACGGGCACCCCCCAATGCAGATCCCGTGTGATGCCCCGGTCTTGCAACCCGTCGCCGTCATCCAGCCACTTCAGCGCGATGGAGGTGGTCAGGATCGGCCAGTCGGTCTTGGACTTGATCCAGTCCCGCAGGGTGTCGCGCAGCGCGGTCTGGCGGAGGTAGAGGTGCTTGGTTTCCCGCACCTCGAGATCCGTGCTACCCGAGATGGCGGAACGGGGGTTGATGAGGTCGGTGGGGTCAAGCTGCTTGGTGCAGTTCTCGCACTGGTCGCCCCGTGCGCGGTCATAGCCGCAGTTGGGGC
>CAZVIS010000151.1:0-7367 GCA_964627355.1 uncultured Rhodobacterales bacterium | reverse complement strand
CTGTTCCCCGAGGGGCGGGTGAGCGAGGTGCAGCGGCGGCAGATGACGACGCCGGTCGGGGACAATGTGCATACCCTCGCGCTGGCTGGCGATTTCGACGCCTGTCAGGCGCGGGTCAAGGACATGTTCAACGATCTGACCTTCCGTGACGGGGTGCGGCTGGCCGGGGTAAACTCGATCAACTGGGCGCGGGTGCTGGCGCAGGTGGTGTATTACTTTGTGGCGGCGGTGGCTTTGGGTGCACCGTCGCGCAAGGTGGACTTCACCGTGCCCACGGGCAATTTCGGCGACATCTATGCGGGGCATATCGCGCGGGCCATGGGGCTGCCTATTGGCCGTCTGGTGATCGCGACGAACCAGAACGACATCCTGCATCGGGTGATGACGACCGCCGACTATGTGCCCGATGGGGTCAAGCCGTCGATCAGCCCGTCGATGGACATTCAGGTGTCGTCGAATTTCGAGCGCGCGTTGTTCGATGCGCTTGGACGGGATGGCAAGGCGGTGGGGGCGCTGATGGCGGACCTGAAGGCCGGGGGCTTCCGGATTCCACAGGGGGCCTTGCAGGCGCTGCGCGAAGGTTTTGCCTCGGGGCGCTGCTCGGAAGAGGAAACCTCGGCCACCATCGCCCGGACGCTGGCGGCGACGGGAGAGCTTCTCTGCCCGCACTCCGCCGTGGGTGTGAAGGTCGCGGAGGAGTCGCTCGGCGCGAACCCGATGGTCACCCTCGCCACCGCGCACCCCGCCAAATTTCCCGACGCGGTTCAGGCCGCGACCGGCATTCGCCCGCCGCTGCCCCCCCGCATGGCCGACCTCTATGACCGGACCGAGCGGGTGACCCGCGTTCCTGATGACCTGACCGCCCTCCAAGCCCTGATCCGCGAAAGGATTGCCCATTGAGCGCCCGCCTCACCACCCTGCCGAACGGCCTGCGGATCGTCACCGAACACATGCCGGGGCTGCAATCGGCGTCGGTCGGCCTGTGGGTCACCGCTGGCGGGCGGCATGAGCGGGTCGAGCAGAACGGGATCGCGCATTTCCTTGAACACATGGCCTTCAAGGGCACGCCGCGCCGGACGGCGCTTCAGATCGCGGAAGCCATCGAGGATGTGGGGGGCTACATCAACGCCTATACGTCCAAGGAGATGACGGCCTATTACGCGCGGGTGCTGTCGGGGGATGTGGGGCTGGCGCTCGATGTGATCTCGGACATCGTCTTGAACCCGGTGTTCCATGAGGGCGACATCGAGACGGAACGCCATGTGATCCTGCAGGAAATCGGGCAGACGCTGGATACGCCGGACGACATCATCTTCGACTGGTTGCAGGAGGCGAGCTATCCGGATCAGCCGTTTGGGCGGACCATTCTGGGGCCGGAAGAGCGGGTGGCGGGGTTCGGCTCGACGGACCTGCGGCGGTTCGTGGCCGAGCACTATGGCCCTGACCACATGATCCTGTCGGCGGCGGGCGGCGTGGACCATGACGCTATCGTGGCCCAAGCCGAGGGGATCTTTGCCGGGGTGAAACCTGTCGGCAACGGCGCCTTCGACCGCGCCCGCTTTGCCGGGACCGAACGGCGCGAGGTCAAGGATCTGGAGCAGGCGCATTTTGCGCTGTCTTTGGAGGCGCCCGGCTATCGGGATGAGGCGGTTCATGCAGCCCAGGTCTATGCGATGGCCATGGGCGGCGGCATGTCGAGCCGTCTTTTCCAGAAGATCCGCGAGGAGCGCGGCCTGTGCTATTCCATTTTCGCCCAGTCGGCCGCCTATGAGGATACCGGGTCGATCACGGTCTATGCAGGCACCAGCGGGGACGAGGTGGCGGACCTGTCCGACCTGACGCTGGCGGAGTTGAAGCGGTCGGCCGAGGACATGACCGAGGCCGAGGTCGCACGGGCGCGGGCGCAGCTAAAGGCCGGGATGCTGATGGGGCTGGAGTCGCCTTCGTCGCGGGCCGAGCGTCTTGCAAGGTTGCTCTCGATCTGGGGCCGGGTGCCCGAGGTGGCCGAGGCCGTGGCCAAGATCGACGCCGTGGATGTGCCAGCCGTGCGGGCGTATGCCGAAGGGCTGGCCACCGGGGGCGCGGCGCTGGCGCTTTACGGCCCAGTCGAGGAGGCGCCGACGCTTGAGGCCATCCGCGAGGGGCTTTCCGCCTGATGTTCCGCCTGCGCCGTCGCGTCCAGATCGAGAGCGAGCGGATGACGCTGCGCCTGCCGCAGCACGCCGACTGGCGGCCCTGGGCCGATCTGCGACAGGCGAGCGAGGCGTTTCTGGCGCCGTGGGAGCCGGTCTGGGCGGCCGATCACCTTTCGCGGCGCTCCTTCACCAACCGCGTCTATTGGGCGGGGCGGGCCGAGGCGCAGGGGACGGCGCTGTCCTTGCTGATGTTCCGGCGGGCCGATCAGGTGCTGCTCGGCGCGATCACGCTGGACAACATCCGGCGGGGGCCTGCGCAGGCCGGGACCATGGGCTACTGGATCGGTGCCGCCCATGCGAGGCAGGGCTACATGCGCGAGGCGATCCGGGCGGTGGCGCATCATGCCTTCACGGTGATGGACCTGAGCCGGATCGAGGCCGCCTGCCTGCCCGAGAATGCGGCAAGCCGGGGCGTGCTGGAGGTGTCGGGCTTCAAGTACGAGGGGGTGGCGCAGAGCTATCTGCAGATCGCGGGGCGCTGGCGGAACCATGTGCTGTATGCGAACCTGCGCGGGGACCGGCGCGGGCGGACGGACGCGGGGTAGGGGATTGGCCCTATGAAACCGTCGAGCGCGGGACAAGCGGAGGCCCTGCCTCTGCCCCGCGCCTTCGAGGCGGTGCAATCCGACGCCTATCCACCAACACGACAGAGGCCAGCGCCTGCCTGGGCGGGCGAGAAGCGCCTGCCAGGGGGCAGGCAGGCGCTGGCCGGGACGCTTTGGCGCCCCGGCGGCCACGCGGACAGGGCATTGCGTGGCAGAGGCGATGGCCTCTGCCATGGTCAAGCGTCAGGGGGTCCGGTGGTCACGGCTCTGTGAAGGGTTCTGTGCTGACAGCGGAGCGGTGTGCGCTAACCTCTCTTTCAGCAGGTACCGTCAATGCTTCGACCCGTTGCCTGTGCCTTCGCCGTCGCCCTCGCGCTGCCACTTCAAGCGCAGGAACGGATTCCCAGCCATTGCATCGCGCTTGCGCAAGGCCCCGAGACGATCCAGCACGCCGCATTCGGCGACCCGCTGGCCGAGAACACCGTGCGCCTGCGCTACCTCAACCACGCGTCCTTCCTGCTGGAGACGGCGGGGGGCATGACGGCGGTGACGGACTACACGGGATACACCGGGATAAGGGACCTTGTCCCCGATGTGGTCACCATGAACAACGCCCATTCGACGCATTGGACCGCCGACCCCGACCCGCGCATCCCGCATGTGCTGCCCGGTTGGGGCGAGGGGCCGGAGGGCGCGGATCACCGGCTGGATCTGGGCGAGATGCTGGTGCGCAACGTGACGACCGACGTGCGGTCCTATGGCGGGGTGCGGGGCAACGGCAACTCGATCTTCATCTTCGAGGTGGCGGGCCTGTGCATCGGGCATCTGGGGCATCTGCACCAGATCCCGACCGAGGCGGACTTCGCCAGCATTGGCCGTCTGGACATCGTGATGGTGCCGGTGGATGGGGGCTATACGATGGACGTGGCCTCGATGTCGCAGGTGGTGCGGCGGCTGCGGTCCTCGGTCGTAATCCCGATGCACTGGTTCTCGGGCGCTTCGCTGGAGATTTTCCTGGCGGACATGGCAGGCGAGTTCGAGGTGGTCGAGACGGGGTTGAGCGAGATCGAGATGTCGCTGGACCGGCTGCCCTCGCGCCCCACGATCATGGTGCTGGAGCCGGAGTTGCTCGACTGACGCGCAGCCTTCGCGCTAGAAGGGTCCATGCTGTCCTCCGCCACCCCCGCATTCCTTGAGACGCTGGCCGCGCAACTGCCGCCCGGCACGCTGCGCGCCCCGGAAGAGGCCGATCTGGTCGAGCCGCGCGGGCGGATCCGGGGGCAGGCCGCGGCGGTGGTACGGCCGCGTTCGGTGGACGAGGTTGCGGCGGTGGTGCGGGCCTGCGCGGGGGCGCGGGTTGGAATTGTGCCCTGGGGGGGCGGCACGGGGCTTGTCGGCGGGCAACTGATGGCCGAGGGGCCCTTGCCGATCCTGCTGTCGCTGGAGCGGATGACGGCGGTGCGCGCGGCGCACGCCGCAGAGAACGTGCTGATCGTCGAGGCAGGGATGACGCTGGCGGCCGTGCAGGCGGCGGCAGAGGGGGTGGGACGGATGTTCCCCTTGTCCATCGCGTCGGAGGGGACGGCGCGGATCGGGGGAGTGCTGGCGACGAATGCGGGGGGCGTGAACGTCCTGCGGCATGGCAATGCGCGGGACCTCTGCCTGGGGCTGGAGGCGGTGATGGCAGACGGGTCGGTCTGGCACGGCCTGCGGCGGCTGCGCAAGGACAACACCGGCTATGATCTGCGGAACCTTCTGATCGGGTCGGAGGGGACGCTTGGCATCCTGACGGCGGCCTCCTTGCGGATGGTACCGATTCCGGCGCGGCAGGGGGCGGCTTTCTTTGCCGTGACCGACCCCGAGGCAGCCCTGCGCCTTTTGTCCATGGCGCAGGGGATGCTGCCGGGCCTTATCTCGGCCTTTGAACTCATTGGCCGGGCCGGGCTGGAGTTTCTGGCCGAGACGGAGATTCCGCACCGCCCGCCCTTTGCCAAGATGCCGGACTGGATGGTGCTGATCGACCTTGGCCTGCCCGAGGGGATGAGCGCCGAGGCGGCGCTGGAGGTGCTGTTTGCCGAGGCGCAGGAGGCGGGGCTGTCGCAGGACGCGGTGATCGCGTCGAGTGCCGTGCAGCGCGACGCGTTCTGGGCGTTGCGTGAGGCGATCCCGGCGGCGAATCGGCGCATCGGGTCAGTCTCGTCGCATGACATCAGCCTGCCCTTGGGCGAAGTGGCAGGGTTCATTGCCGAGGCGGGGCGGGCTCTGGCCGCGATGGGCGACATGCGGATCAACTGCTTTGGCCATCTGGGCGACGGCAACCTGCATTACAACATCTTTCCTGTGCGCGGCCGGGGCCGTGCTGACTATGAGACCCTACGCCCGGGCGTGAAGCGGCTGGTGCATGACATGGTTCATGCGCGCGGCGGGTCGATCAGTGCCGAGCATGGCATCGGCCGGATCAAGGTCGAGGATCTGGAGCGTTATGGCGATCCGGTGAAGCTGACCGCGATGCGGGCGATCAAGGCGGCGCTGGACCCCTTGGGCATCCTCAACCCCGGGGCGGTGTTGCGGGGCTGAGGTGGCGTGTCGCGCGACAGGCTTGCCCGGGGGGCGCCCCCTCGCCTAGCGTTCGGCACGAGGGGACATCGACATGCGGATCAGACTTCAAGTAAGCGTGGCGCTGGCCTTTGCCGCGCTGACCCTGATCGTGCTGACCGTCACGGTGGGGCTGTTCTTCCGCAGCAACCGGGAACTGGCGATCGAGACGGCGCGGGACGCGATGGCCGACGCGCAGGTGCGCAGCGAGGCCGCCCTGGCCGCCGAGGTTGCGCCGGTGATCCGCGTGGTCGGCACCGCCGCGAACTTTGCCGGGCGCTTTCCGGAAGAGATCGCGGGCCAGCGCGGGTTCGACATCATCGCCGCAGAGTTTGCCGAATTGCCGAATGTCTACAGCGTGTTCGTGGTCGATGACACGAGCGGCGACTTCGTGCAGGTGGCGCGCGTGCTGCCCGAGATGGAGACTTTCGGGACAGGCAAGGTGCCGGTGCCCGAGGGGGCTGCACTGGTGCGGCATCTGATCGGGACCACCGGGGCTGCGCAGACCGAACGGATCACCTTTGTTGCCGCCAATGGCCGGGTGCTGTCGCAGGTCGAGCGTCCCACGGACTTCGACCCGCGCACCCGGCCCTGGTATGCGGCGGCGCGCAGGGATGCCGGGGCCGTGGCCAGCCCGATCTATGTCTTTGCCAGCAGCGGGCAGCCCGGCGTCACCTTCTCGAACCGGTTCACCGATGCGGCGGGGGTGGTGAAGGGTGTCGTTGGGGTGGACATGTCGCTTGATACGCTGTCGGGCCTTCTGGCGGCGATCCGGGTGGACGGGGTGGGAGAGATCTTTCTCCTCGACCAGAACCGGCGGCTCATCGCCACTTCCGAAGGGGAAGACCGGGCGCTAAGCGCTGCTGCCCTGGCGCAATGGGACGGAACGGACGGCGCCTTCTTTCGGGTCGAGGCGGCGGGCGGGCATCTGGTGTCGATGGCGCGGGTGCGGCCCCTCTTGGGGACGACGCCGACCCTGGGGGTGATCGTGCCGCAGGAGCATTATGTCGGCGGGATCATCACGACGACGCAGACTGTGGTGGCCCTGTCGGCGGCGGTGGGGCTGGTGGCGTTGGCGGCGACGGTGCTGTTGGCGCGGCTGCTCAGCCAGTCGTTGCGGGCTGTCGCGGTCGAGGCGCGGCGGATCAGCGCGTTCGAACTGGATGGGCAGTTCGAGGTCCGCTCGCGCATCACCGAGGTGGCGGAGCTGGGGGCCGCCGTGGCGAACATGAAGAACAGCCTTGGCTCCTTTGGTGCCTATGTGCCCAAGGACGTGGTACGTTCGCTGGTCGCGGCAGGTGGCAAGGTGGCTGTCGGTGGCAGTTCGCGCGAGGTGACGCTGCTGTTTTCCGACATCGAGGGGTTCACCGCCAAGTCCGAGGCGCTGCCCCCCGAGGTCGCGATGCAGGATCTGTCGCGCTATTTCGAGGCGATGGCGCAGGCCGTGGCGTCCCATGGCGGCACGGTGGACAAGTACATCGGCGATGCCGTGATGGCGATCTGGAATGCGCCGGTGGCGATCGAGGGACATGCGGCGGCAGCCTGCCGGGGCGCCTTGGCCTGCAAGGCGGCAGAGGCGGCGATGAATGCGGCGGGGCAGGGGGCGCTGGTGCCCACGCGCACGCGGATCGGGCTGCATTCGGACCGTGTGGTGGTGGGCAACGTGGGGTCTGCGAACCGGCTGCAATACACGGCGATCGGGGGGGCGGTGAACCTTGCCTCGCGGGTCGAGGGGCTGAACAAGCATTACGGCACGGCGATCCTTGCGACGCAGGCGGTGGTGGACGCGGCGGGGCCGGGGTTCGTGTTCCGCGAGGTCGATCTGGTGTCGCCTGCGGGGACCACGCGGCCCGTTGCCCTGCATGAGCTGCTGGGGGAGACGGGGGCGGTGGACCAGGCGACCTTGCGGGATGTCGCGGCCTGGGGCGAGGCCATGGCGGCATTCCGGCGGCAGGACTGGGCGGCGGCTGCTGTGGGGTTCCGCGCCGTGATGGGGGGACCTTTGGGGGTGGTGCTTCCGACGCTTTACCTC
>CAZVIS010000150.1:2037-7399 GCA_964627355.1 uncultured Rhodobacterales bacterium | reverse complement strand
CTCAATTAACCATTGGCCGTCAGTGTCGTTAACGTTGAAGGCCAAATTGCGGAGATGCACTGATGCGGATTCTTCTGGTCGAGGATGATCCCACCACCTCGCGCAGCATCGAACTGATGCTGACCCATGCCAACCTGAACGTCTACTGCACCGATCTTGGTGAAGATGGGGTCGATCTGGCCAAGCTCTATGACTATGACCTGATCCTTCTCGACCTGAACCTCCCGGACATGAGCGGGCATGACGTCCTGCGCCAACTGCGGCTTGCGCGGATCGAAACGCCGATCCTGATCCTGTCGGGGTCCGACGATACCGACAGCAAAATCAAGGGCTTCGGCTTTGGTGCCGATGACTACATGACGAAACCCTTCCACCGCGAGGAGCTGGTCGCCCGCATCCACGCGATCATTCGGCGGTCCAAGGGCCACTCGCAGTCGGTGATCCGCACCGGCAAGGTGGCCGTGAACCTTGACGCAAAGACAGTGGATGTCGAGGGCAAGTCGGTGCATCTGACCGGCAAGGAATACCAGATGCTGGAGCTGCTTTCCCTCCGCAAGGGCACGACGCTGACCAAGGAGATGTTCCTCAACCATCTTTACGGCGGCATGGACGAGCCCGAACTCAAGATCATCGACGTCTTCATCTGCAAACTGCGCAAGAAGCTGGCCGAGGCGACGGGCGGATCGAATTACATCGAGACGGTCTGGGGCCGCGGCTACGTTCTGCGCGATCCGGGCCCGGCGGTGTCGCAGCCGCGCCTTGCCATGGGGGCATGAGGCTTTACGCCGTCCCGCCTGCCCCCTAAACCCGACAGGGCAGGGGGCGGAAGGGGGCAGCGATGAAGCCGGTGGATGCGCTGGACAAGGCCGAGGCGGCGGCCGAGCTCGAACGGCTGGCACAGACCCTCGCCGAGGCGAACCGGGCCTATCATACCGAAGATGCGCCCGCGATCACGGACGCCGAGTATGACGCGCTGAAGAAGCGCAACGCGGCGATCGAGGCGCGCTTTCCGGCGCTGAAACGGGTGGACAGCCCCTCTGACCAGGTCGGTGCGACGCTCGCCGAAGGATTCGGCAAGGTGCAGCACGCGGTGGCGATGCTCAGCCTCGAAAATGGCTTCGCCGAGGCAGATGTGGTTGATTTCATCGACCGCGTAAGAAGTTACCTCAACCGGGAGGGGCCGATCCCGGTCACGGCCGAACCCAAGATCGACGGGCTTTCGCTGTCCTTGCGCTATGAAGGCGGGGTGCTGGTGCAGGCAGCGACGCGGGGTGATGGCGAGACGGGCGAGAATGTCACCGCCAATGCCCGCACGCTCCGCGATATTCCGCAGTCTCTGACCGGCGCGCCGGACCTGCTGGAAGTGCGGGGCGAGGTCTACATGTCGCACGCGGACTTCGCGGCGTTGAACGCGCGCCAGCTGGCGGCCGGGGGCAAGACTTTTGCAAACCCGCGCAACGCAGCTGCGGGCAGCCTGCGTCAACTCGATGCTACGATCACCGCCTCTCGCCCGCTGCGGTTCTTCGCCTACACCTGGGGGGCCCTGAGCGCGCCTTTGGCGGAGACTCAGATAGGGGCGATCGAGCGGCTGGCGGCGCTTGGGTTTCAGACCAATCCCTTGACCCGCCTTTGCGACAGCGCCGATGAGATGCTGGCCCACTACCGCCTGATCGAGGCACAGCGGGCGACGCTTGGCTATGACATCGACGGGGTGGTCTACAAGGTGAATGACCTTGGCCTGCAACGGCGGCTCGGGTTCCGGTCCTCTACCCCCCGGTGGGCGCTGGCGCACAAGTTTCCCGCGCAACTGGCGTGGACGCGGCTTCTGGCCATCGACATTCAGGTCGGGCGGACGGGGGCGCTGTCGCCGGTTGCGCGGTTGCAGCCGGTGACGGTGGGGGGCGTGGTCGTGAGCAACGCGACGCTGCACAACGAGGACTATATCGCCGGGCGCGACGCCAAGGACGGGCCGATCCGGGGCGGGCGGGATATCCGGGTGGGCGACTGGGTGCAGGTCTATCGCGCTGGCGATGTGATCCCCAAGATCGCGGATGTGGACCTGTCGCAGCGGCCTATTGACACTGCCCCTTTCGCATTCCCCGACCATTGCCCCGAATGCAACAGCCCCGCTGTGCGCGAGGAGGGCGACTCGGTCCGCCGCTGCACCGGCGGCCTGATCTGCCCCGCGCAGGCTGTGGAGCGGTTGAAGCACTTCGTCAGCCGGGGCGCCTTCGATATCGAGGGGCTTGGCGCCAAGCAGGTCGAGATGTTTTTCCGCGACGAGGATCTGCCGATCCGCACGCCTGCAGACATCTTCACGCTTGCTTCAAGAGACGCCGCCAACCCTCTGCGAAAGCTCAAGAATCGTGATGGGTTCGGAGAGCGGTCCGTGGGCAACCTGTTCGCGGCCATCGAGGCGCGGCGGACGATTGCGCTGGACCGCGTGATCTTTGCCCTTGGAATCCGCCATGTGGGCGAGGTCGCGGCGGGGCTGCTTGCGCGGCACTACGGGACGTGGGCGGCGTTCGAGGCGGCGATGACCGCGGCAAGCCCGGGGACCGAAGCCTGGACCGAGCTGACCTCCATCGACGGGGTGGGCGATGTGCTGGCGGGCAGCGTCGTGGCCGCCCTGCAGAACCCGGCGGAACGGGCCGCCATCGACGCGCTGATTGCGCATCTGGACGTGCAGCCTGTGGCGCGGCGGGCGGCGGTGGACAGCCCGGTCGCCGGGAAAACCGTTGTGTTCACCGGCACGCTGGAAAAGATGACCCGGGCCGAGGCGAAGGCGCGGGCCGAGGCGCTTGGCGCCAAGGTTGCGGGGTCGGTCAGTGCCAAGACGGATCTGCTGATCGCAGGTCCCGGCGCGGGGTCCAAGGCCAAGGATGCCGCGCGCCTTGGCGTGCAGGTGATCGACGAGGATGCCTGGCTGACCCTGATCGGCGGGGCCTGAGGGGTGACCCGGCCCGAGGTCCTGTTCCCTCTGTTTGCCGATCTGGAAACGCTGACGGGCGTCGGGCCGAAGAGTGCCAAAGCCCTGTCCGCCCTAGGGGTTGAGCGGCCGAAGGACCTGCTGTTCGTGCTGCCGCACTCGGTCGTCGATCGCACCCGCCGCGCCACGCTTCGCGATGTCCCGCTGCCCGCGACGGTGACGGTCGAGGTGACGGTCGGTAGCCATGTCCCCCCCCGCACACGCGGCAAGCCCTATCGCATCTTCGTCAGCGACAGCGCGCTGGAATTCCAGCTGGTCTACTTCCATGCCCGCGGGGACTACCTGACGAAGCTGCTGCCGACGGGGCAGAAGCGGCTGATTTCGGGCCGGGCGGAGCTTTTCGATGGCATCGCGCAGATGGTCCACCCTGACCATGTGCTGCGGCCCGAGGAGGCAGGGGAACTGCCGCTGGCCGAGCCGCTCTATCCACTCGCAGGGGGCCTGACCCAAAGGCAGGTGGCCGTGGCGGCGGCCGGAGCGCTGGAGCGGGCGCCGGACCTCGCAGAGTGGATCGACCCCGGGCTGATGGCGCGAGAGGGCTGGCCCGGCTGGCACGCTGCGGTGACCGCCGTCCACGCGCCGACCGGCCCCGCCGACCTCGCCCCCACGACCCCCGCCCGCGCCCGCCTCGCTTATGACGAGCTGTTCGCGCATCAACTGACGCTCTCGCTCGCCCGGGCGGCCCTCAGGCGGGCGAAGGGGATCGCGACGGTGGGGACGGGGGCCTTGCAGGCGCGGGTGCTGGAAAGCCTGCCCTATACGCCGACGGGGGCGCAGCGGCGCGCCGTGGCCGAGATTGCGGCGGATATGGGCAGCGGGCTGCGGATGAACCGTCTGTTGCAGGGGGATGTGGGGTCGGGGAAGACTTTGGTAGCCTTTCTGTCCTTGCTGATCGCGGTGGAGGCCGGGGGACAGGGCGTACTGATGGCCCCGACCGAGATCCTGGCCCGGCAGCACCATGCGGGGCTGGTCGAGCTTGCGCGGGCGGCCGGGGTGCGGATGGAGCTTCTGACAGGCCGCGACAAAGGGGCGGATCGGGCGGCGAAGCTGACGGACCTGGCCGAAGGGCGCATCGGCATCCTGATCGGCACCCATGCGGTGTTCCAGAAGGGGGTGGAGTTTCGGGACCTTCGTCTGGCGGTCGTGGACGAGCAGCATCGCTTTGGCGTGGCGCAACGGATGGAACTGGGGGCAAAGGGGCAGGCGACGGACGTGCTGGTGATGACCGCGACGCCGATCCCGCGCAGCCTCGCCCTGGCGAGCTATGGCGATATGGATGTATCCGTGCTGGATGAAAAGCCTGCGGGGCGGAAGCCGGTCAAGACGGTCCGGATCGCCTCCGAGCGGCTGGACGAGGTGGTGGGCAGCCTGTCCCGCGCGGTGGCCGAGGGGCGGCAGGCCTATTGGGTCTGCCCCCTGGTGGAGGATTCCGAGACGCTGGATCTTGCCTCCGCCGAAGCGCGTTTTGCCCATCTGCGGGCGGCCTTGGGGGATGTGGTGGGCCTTGTCCACGGCCAAATGCCGCCCGCCGAAAAGGATGCGGCGATGGCGCGCTTTGTCGCCGGGCAGACGCAGGTGCTGGTGGCGACAACGGTGATCGAGGTGGGGGTGAACGTGCCCAATGCCAGCATCATGGTGATCGAGGGGGCCGAGACCTTTGGCCTCGCGCAGTTGCACCAATTGCGGGGACGGGTGGGGCGAGGGGCGGCGGAGTCCACCTGCCTGATGCTCTATCAGGGGCCCCTGGGAGAGACGGCGGCGCGGCGGCTGAAGACCCTGCGGGACAGCGAAGACGGGTTCCGCATCGCCGAGGAGGATCTGGCGATCCGGGGGGCGGGGGACCTGATCGGGACGGCGCAGTCGGGGCTGCCGCGGTTCCGTATCGCGGATCTGGAGCGGCAGGCATCCCTGATGGCGGTCGCGCAATCGGATGCGCGGGCTCTGCTGGAGACCGACCCGACGCTTTCGGGGCCGCGCGGCAAGGCGGCGCGGGCGCTCTTGTGGCTCTTGGATCAGGACCGGGCGATCCGGCTGCTATCGGTCGGCTGATCCTGAATTGTTCTCGTATGTTCTTACTTGGTTCTTTACTTTGACCCGCAGGTATGAGAACAAGATGGCAACTCGAACGAAGAGGTGCCGCTATGCTGACCGAAGTGAAGGCCGTCCTGTCCCGTTCCTCCGCCACGCTGGTCGAGGATTCGCTTGGGGTCTTGGCGCTCTTCGCGGTCCTGCTGACCGCCCTCGCCGTTCCGGGCCTCGTCTGACGTTCCTGCCTGCGGTCTGATCCCCCGGGCCCCGCGCACCTGTCCCCGGTGCGCCCCGCGCGACGCCTTCGCGCCCGGCCCGCAGACACGCCACTTGCCGCCGCCTTCC
>CAZVIS010000150.1:0-1937 GCA_964627355.1 uncultured Rhodobacterales bacterium | reverse complement strand
AGCTCCAGAATACGGCCGGAGTAGAGTTTGATGAGATCGGTGTCGCTCATGGCTTTCCCCTCTTCGGCAAGCAAGATAGACCCATGCCCGCCCCTTGCAAAGGACCCCGCGTGATGCCCTTCGACCCCGCGACACTAAAGTACGATGCAAACGGGCTGATCCCGGTGATCGCACAGGATGCAGGCAGCGCCGAGGTGCTGATGTTCGCCTGGATGAACGCCGAGGCCGTGGCGCAGACGCTGGCGACGGGGCGGGTGACGTACTGGAGCCGTTCTCGCGCCGCCTTCTGGGTAAAGGGAGAGACGTCGGGGCACACTCAGGCCCTCGTCGAGATGCGCGTGGACTGCGACCGCGATTGCCTGCTGGTGCTCGTCAACCAGACCGGCCCCGCCTGCCACACCAACCGCCGCGCCTGCTTTTTCACCGCGATCCGCAACGGGGCCGAGGTCGAGATCCTTTCGCCCCTATAGCCCCACCATCCGCCGGATATCCCCCGGCGTCGCCCCCTCCGCCCGATACTTCGCCAAGGCCCGCGCATCGTCGCGCTTGGCGAGGCGCTTGCCGTTCTCGTCGCGGATCAGGCGGTGGTGGTGGTAGGTGGGCGTGGGCAGGCCGAGGAGACGCTGGAGGATCACCTGAACCGGGGTGAAGGCGAACAGATCCTCGCCACGCACGACATGGGTGATCCCCTGGTCCGCATCGTCAAGCGCCGAGGCAAGGAAGTAGGCCACGACCTCCTCGCCCTTTCGATACAGCACGACATCCCCGATGTCGCGCGCCGCCACCGCCCCCTCGATCCGGTGTACCCCGGCATAGGTGGGCCCGGTTTCCGTGAAGCTGACGTCGGTTGTGAGCAGGTGCAGCGCCGCCCCCATGTCCAGCCGCAGCGCGTCGCCGGGTTGGCGCGTCTCCATCGTCCTGCCCCGGCAGGTTCCGGGATAGACCACATGCACCACCCCCTCCTGCGGGGCGGCCAAAGCCGCTCGAATATCTGCGCGGCTGCAGGAACAGGGATAGAGAAGCCCCTGGTCGATCAGCGGTTGCAGTCGCGCGGTGTAGTCGGCGATGTGGCTGGATTGCCGCAGCACTGGCCCGTCCCATGCAAGGCCAAGCCAACGCAAATCCTCCTGGATCGCCGCGTCGTAATCGGGGCGGCACCGCTCGAGGTCGGTATCTTCCATCCGCAACAGGAACCGCCCGCCCGCCGCGCGCGCCATGTCATGGGCAAGGATCGCCGAATAGGCATGGCCTAGATGCAGCGGGCCGGTCGGCGATGGCGCGAACCGGGTGACGAAAGTCATCTCAGCCTTGCGCCGCAAGCCATTGACCGAAGGCGTCTTTTGCGCGGTCCGTATAGGCCTTGTAACGGTCCTTGCGCCCTTTCCGTCCGCCCTTGGCATCGATCGGGGGGAAGAGGCCGAAGTTCACGTTCATCGGCTGGAAGGTCTTTGCATCCGCCCCGCCGCTGATATGCGTCACCAACGCGCCCATGGCCGTCTCGGGCGGCGGTGGGGGCAGGTCCCGACCGAGGATCTCCGCCGCCGCCATCCGGCCCGCGAGTAGCCCCATGGCCGCACTTTCCACATATCCCTCGACCCCCGTCACCTGTCCGGCAAAACGCAGGTTCGGGCGTGACTTCAGCCGCATACGATCGTCAAGCAAGGTCGGCGAGTTGATGAACGTGTTCCGATGGATGCCCCCAAGCCGCGCGAAGCTTGCGTTCTCAAGCCCAGGAATCCGCCTGAATACATCAGTTTGGGCGCCGTGCTTCATCTTTGTCTGGAAGCCCACGATATTGTAGAGCGTCCCCAACTTGTTATCCCGGCGCAGCTGCACGACCGCGTAGGGCTTCTCGGGCCGGTGCGGGTTCGTCAGACCCACAGGTTTCATCGGGCCAAAGCGCAGCGTCTCGCGCCCCCGCTCGGCCATCACCTCGA
>CAZVIS010000149.1:0-7482 GCA_964627355.1 uncultured Rhodobacterales bacterium | reverse complement strand
TCCGAGCGTGGCGCGCATGGGCAGATCGTGAATATCCCGCTGGCGCCGGGGTCGGACGGGGCGGTGATGCGGGCGGCTTACGCGCCTGTGCTGGATCGTCTGCGGGCATGGATGCCCGAACTGATCCTGATCTCGGCAGGCTTCGATGCCCATGCGGATGATCCGCTTGCGGAACTCAACTGGCAGGCCGGGGACTTCGCCTGGCTGACTCATCAGCTTTGCGATATCGCAGATGAGGTCTGCAGCGGGCGGGTGGTCTCTACGCTGGAGGGGGGCTATGATCTCGCGGCGCTTCAGGCCAGTGTGGCCGCGCATGTGGGTGTGCTGGAGGAGCGGGGCCGATGACCGAGAAACCCGTGGCGGAGATGACCTTTGAAGAGGCGATGGCCGCGCTGGAAGGCGTGGTCGGTCAGCTGGAACGCGGCGAGGTCGCGCTTGAGGCGTCGATTGCTTTGTACGAGCGGGGGGCCGCGCTGAAAGCGCATTGCGAGACGAAACTGCGTGACGCGCAGGAAAGGGTGGACCTGATCCGAGCGCAAGAGGGCCGCGCTGTGGGAACGGTGCCGGCGGAGGGGCTGTGAGCTTTGCCCTTCGGCTGGCGGTCGTGCAGGCGGCGGTGCAGGCGCGCCTTGATGCCGCGATGGCGGGGATGGGCGACCTGCCCGTGGTGCAGGGAATGCGCCACGCCGCCGGGGGCGGCAAGCGGATCCGGGCGTTTCTGGTGATGGAGGGGGCCGCCCTGCATGGCGTGCCGGATGCGGTGTCGGTGACGGCGGCGGCGGCGATCGAGGCGCTGCATGCCTATTCGCTGGTGCATGACGACCTGCCCTGCATGGACGACGACGACCTGCGGCGGGGCCTTCCCACGGTACACAAGCAGTGGGACGAGGCGACGGCGGTGCTGGCGGGGGATGCGCTGCAGACGCTGGCCTTTGAACTGCTGGCCGATCCGGGGCTGGGGTCGGCAGAGGTGAGGGTGGAACTGATCGGGTCGCTCGCCCGGGCGGCAGGGGCGCAGGGGATGGTGCTGGGGCAGGCGCTGGACATCGCGGCGGAAACGGCGGCGGTGCCTCTTAACCTCGGGGAAATCGAGACGCTGCAGGCTGGCAAGACCGGCGCGCTGATCGAATGGTCGGGGCGGGCGGGGGCGGTGCTGGCGGGGGCGGATGCGGGGCCGCTTGCGGAGTATGCGCGGGCGCTTGGGCTGGCCTTCCAGATCGCCGACGACATTCTGGACGCGACGGGGGACGAGGTGGCGATGGGCAAGCGGGTGGGCAAGGACGCAGGCGCGGGCAAGGCGACCTTTGTGTCCCTGCTGGGCCTCGATGGCGCAAGGGCGCGGGCGGCGGCGCTGGTGGATCAGGCCGAGGTGGCGCTGGCCCCCTATGGCCAACGTGCCGCATCCCTGAAAGAAGCCGCGCGCTATGTCATTGCGCGGGAAAGCTGAAGACATGACCGATCGACCGAAGACCCCCACACTCGACCGCGTGACCCTGCCCGTCGATCTCAAGTCCCTATCCGACCGCGAGTTGCGGATGCTGGCCGACGAGGTCCGGGCCGAGACGATTTCGGCGGTTTCGGTCACAGGCGGGCATCTGGGCGCGGGGTTGGGGGTAGTGGAACTGACGGTGGCCCTCCATGCGGTGTTCGATGCGCCGCGCGACAAGATCATCTGGGATGTGGGCCACCAGTGCTATCCCCACAAGATCCTGACCAGCCGCCGCGACCGCATCCGGACGCTTCGGATGGAGGGGGGGCTGTCGGGCTTTACCAAGCGCAGCGAGTCGCCCTACGACCCGTTTGGCGCCGCGCATTCCTCGACCTCGATCAGCGCCGCGCTCGGCTTTGTCATGGCGGCGGAGCTTGGCGGCGATCCGGGCGATGCGGTGGCCGTCATCGGCGACGGCGCGATGAGTGCGGGCATGGCCTTCGAGGCGATGAACAACGCGGGCCATCTTGGCCGGCGCCTTTTCGTCATCCTGAACGACAACGAGATGAGCATCGCGCCACCGGTCGGGGCGCTGTCGTCGTACCTCTCGCGCCTTTATGCAGGCGCCCCGTTCCATGACCTGAAGGCGGCGGCCAAGGGCATGGTCAGCCTGCTGCCGGAACCGTTGCAGGAGGGGGCGCGGCGGGCGAAGGAGATGCTCAAGGGCATGGCCGTGGGTGGAACGCTGTTCGAGGAGTTGGGGTTCAGCTATGTAGGCCCGATCGACGGGCATGACCTTGACCAGCTTCTGCCCGTGCTGCGGACAGCGCGGGCGCGGGCGACGGGGCCAATGCTGATCCATGTGCTGACGAAGAAGGGCAAGGGCTATGCCCCGGCAGAGGCGGCGCGGGACAAGGGCCATGCGACCGCCAAGTTCGACATCGCGACCGGCGCGCAGGCCAAGGCGGCATCCAACGCCCCCAGCTATACGCGCGTCTTCGCCAAGGGCCTGATTGCCGAGGCGGAGCGGGATGCGAAGATCGTCGCCGTGACAGCGGCGATGCCCGAGGGGACGGGGCTGAACCTGTTCCACGACCGCTTCCCGCGCCGCTGCTTTGATGTGGGGATTGCCGAGCAGCACGCGGTGACCTTTGCGGCGGGGCTGGCGGCGGGCGGGCTGCGGCCCTTCTGCGCGATCTATTCGACCTTCCTGCAACGCGGCTACGATCAGGTCGTGCATGACGTGGCGATCCAGCGGCTGCCGGTGCGGTTCGCCATCGACCGGGCGGGGCTGGTGGGCGCGGACGGGGCGACGCATGCGGGGGCGTTCGATGTGGCGTTCCTGGCCAACCTGCCCGGTTTCGTCGTGATGGCTGCCGCCGACGAGGCGGAGCTGATGCACATGGTCGCCACGGCGGCGGCGCATGACGAGGGGCCGATTGCCTTTCGCTATCCGCGCGGTGACGGCACCGGGGTCGAACTGCCCGAGCGCGGCACGCCGCTGGAGATCGGCCGGGGCCGCGTGATCCGCGAGGGGGGACGCGTCGCGATCCTGTCCTTCGGCACCCGCCTGGCCGAGGTCCTGCGCGCCGCCGATACCCTCGCCGCCCGTGGCCTGCCCCCCACGGTGGCCGACGCCCGCTTTGCCAAGCCCCTCGACCGCGACCTGATCCTGCGCCTCGCCCGCGAGCATGAGGCCCTTATCACGGTGGAAGAGGGCGCCCTCGGCGGCTTCGGCAGCCATGTGGCGCAGCTGCTGGCCGAGGAAGGGGTGTTCGACCGGGGGCTGAAATACCGCTCGATGGTCCTGCCCGACACCTTCATCGACCACGCCAGTCCCGAGGCGATGTACCGCGCCGCCGGGATGGACGCGGCCCAGATCGAAGCGAAGGTGCTGCAGGTTCTGGGCGTGGCGGTGGTGGGGAAGCGGGCGTGAGACGTGTCCACACGTGCGACACGCCGCACCTCATATAGATCAAGGGGTTACAAGCGCGGTTTTACCTTCGCTTAACGTTCTGCCCCGCGCAGCCGGTCAATCCCCGGCCGCGAGCAGCCCCGCCAGCCCGCGGCGATAGTCGGGGTAGAGCAGCCGCACCCCCAGTTCGTCCTTGATCCGGTCGTTCCTGACGCGGCGGCTTTCGGCATAGAAGCTGCGCGCCATCGGGGTCATTTCAGCCTGATCGAAGGGCACCTCGGGTGGGGGCGGCAGGCCGAGGAGTTCGGCGGCATGGGCCAGCACATCCTCGGGCGGGGCGGGGTCGTCGTCGCAGACGTTGTAGGCGGCGCCGGGGTTGGGGTGCTGGATCGAGGCGTGGAGGACCTGCGCGATATCCTCGACATGGATGCGGCTGAAGACCTGCCCGGGCTTGACGATCCGCCTAGCGGTGCCGTCGCGCACCTTCTCGAAGGGGCCGCGACCGGGGCCGTAGATGCCGGCAAGGCGGAAGATATGGAGGGGCAGGCCGGTTGCGCGCCACTCGGCCTCGGCCACCACGCGGGCGCGGCCCCTCGGCTGCCCGGCAGTGAGCGGCGTCGCCTCGTCGACCCAGCCGCCCTTGTGGTCGCCGTAAACGCCGGTGGTGGAGAGATACCCCGCCCATTCTACCCGCGCCGCCCGAATCGCATCCCCCTCTGCCGCCAGCACCGGATCGCCCGAGGCATCCGGCGCGACCGAGGTGAGCAGGTGCGTCGCCCGCGCCAGCAGCGGCCCGAGCGGCGTCCCCGGCCAGAGCACCGCCTCGACCCCCGACGCGGAAATCTCCGCCAGCCGCCCGGCACTCCGCGTGGTGCCGATCACACGCCAGCCTTCGGGGATCAGGCGACGGGCCAATGCTGCGGCAGAGTAGCCATGGCCGAGGGAGAGAAGCGTTCGCATCATGGGCGGCATCTATCCTGCCCTGTCGGCCCCTGCGCAAGCCTGCCCCTTCCTTCCTGCCCAAATATCCTCGGGGGTGAATGCGCCAAAGGCGCAGAGGGGGCAGCGGGCCCCCTGACACCGCTTGCCAGAGGGGCGGCCCTGTGGCCCACTGGCGGGATGGAGGACCTGTCCGACCTCGACGCCGCCTATGCGCTGCGCACACCCGAGGACAACCGGCGCTACTATGCCGGTTGGGCGGCGCGCTATGATGCCGATTTCGCGGATCGCTTGGCCTATCGCCTGCCCGCGCTGGTGGCGGGGGCCTTTGTGGCGGCGGGTGGCACGGGGCCGGTGCTGGATGTGGGCGCGGGGACCGGGCTTCTGGGCATTGCACTGGCCGCAGAGGGTGTCAGTCCGGTCGATGGAATCGACATCTCGCCCGACATGCTGGGGCTCGCCCGGGCCAAGGGGTGCTATCGGCATCTGGTCGAGGCGGATCTGACCGCGACGCTGCCGCCGCTGCCTGCACCCTATGCGGGCCTCACGAGTTCCGGTGCCTTCACCCATGGCCACCTCGGCCCCGAGGTGCTGCCGCCCTTGCTCGACCTCTGCGCGCCGGGGGCCACCATCGCCCTCTCGGTCAATTCGGGGGTCTGGACGGCGCGCGGGTTCGACGCGGCGTTGCAGGCGCTTGCCCCGCGCCTGACCGCCCTGACCGTCGCCATCGAGCCGATCTATGACGCCGCCGATGACGCCCACGCCGCCGACACCGCGCGCATCGTCCGCTTCCGCTTGCGCTGACACGCGCCTGTCATGGGCGTACTGCACTGGAGGCCTTGCCGCCCCGGCCCCCCGGGCCTTACATGGCGGACCAACCTGCGGAAAGACGCGATGCAAGACGACAGCCTGCCCCACCTGACCCCCGACTATCCCGCGGCCGAGGCCTTTACCAATGCCGAGGCGGCGGTCGCGCGGCTGGAGCAGATCTACGAGCAGGCTACTGATTTCCTCCTTCACCACTTCCGTCGCGCGCTGGAAACAGGCCGGCCCGAGCGGCGCATCCGCGCGCATTATCCGGAAGTCCGGCTGATGGTGTCGAGTTTCGCCAAGGCCGACTCCCGCCTGTCCTTCGGCCACGTCTCGCATCCCGGGGTCTATTCGACGACGGTCACGCGGCCGGATCTCTTCCGCAACTACCTGATCCAGCAACTGGGCCTTCTGGTGCAGAATCACGGGATCGCGGTGCAGGTGGGGGCTTCGGACACGCCGATGCCGGTGCATTTCGCGGTGGCGGGCAGTGCCGGGATCGCGGTGCCGCAGGAGGGGGCGCTGAACTTCAGTCTGCGCGATGTGTTCGACGTGCCGGATCTGGCGACGACGAACGATGACATCGTGAACGGGCAAAGGACGACCCATGCTGACGGATCCTTCCCGCTGGCGCCGTTCACGGCGCAGCGGGTGGACTACAGCCTTGCGCGCCTGTCGCACTACACCGCGACCGAGCCGGTGCATTTCCAGAACCACGTCCTGTTCACCAACTACCAGTTCTACGTGGATGAGTTCGAGGCCTATGGCCGCGCGGTGCTGGCGGACCCGGCCTCGGGCTATACCGGGTTCGTGGCGCCCGGCAACCATGAGATCACGACGCCCGATGGCGTGCTGCCCGCGCTGACGCGGGTGCCGCAGATGCCGACCTATCACCTGAAGCGGGCCGACGGGAACGGGATTACCCTTGTCAACATCGGGGTCGGGCCGTCGAACGCCAAGACCGCGACGGACCATATCGCGGTGCTGCGGCCCCATGCCTGGCTGATGGTGGGGCACTGCGCGGGGCTGCGGAACAGCCAGTCGCTTGGCGATTTCGTGCTGGCGCATGCGTATCTGCGTGAGGATCACGTCCTGGACGACGACCTGCCGATCTGGGTGCCGATCCCGGCGCTGGCCGAGATCCAGATCGCCTTGCAGGAGGCGGTCGCGGACGTGACGCAGCTTGAGGGGTATGAACTGAAGCGGATCATGCGCACGGGCACCGTCGCCACCATCGACAATCGCAACTGGGAACTGCGCGATCAGTCGGGGCCGGTGAAGCGGCTGTCCCAGTCGCGCGCCATCGCGCTGGACATGGAATCGGCCACGATCGCGGCCAACGGGTTCCGCTTTCGGGTGCCTTACGGGACGCTTCTGTGTGTCTCGGACAAGCCCTTGCATGGCGAGTTGAAGCTGCCCGGCATGGCGTCCGACTTCTACCGTACGCAGGTCAGCCGGCACCTGCAGATCGGCATCCGGGCGATGGAACGGCTGCGCTCGACCCCCCTCGACCGCATCCACAGCCGCAAGCTGCGCAGTTTCGACGAGACGGCGTTCCTCTGACCTTGCACGAAAATCAACCGGGGAAGGGAATTTTCGCTTGATCCCCGGCCAGAAAACCTGTGTAGCACCCGAACCGCCCCGAACGGGGCACCGGCACAGGGACCGCAGGTCCGGCCGACGGGGGATATGGGACAGGAGTTTCCGATGACGACCAAACCGATGACCAAGACCGAACTTGTGGCCGCCCTTGCCGCCACCATGGGGTCGGACAAGAAGACCGCCTCGGGCGCGCTGGATGCGCTGGCCGCCGTCGTGGCCAAGACCGTGGCCGAAGGCGGCGCCGTGAACCTGCCGGGCCTTGGCAAGGTCGTCTGCCGCGCCCGCCCCGAGCGGATGGTGCGCAACCCCGCCAATGGCGAGATGGTCAAGAAGCCCGCCGACAAGCAGGTCAAGTTCGCCATCGCCAAGGCGCTGAAGGACAGCGTCAACGCTTGAGGCAGAAGCCTTGCAGAGAAGGAGCGTCCCCGCGCGGGGGCGCCCCTTTGTCATTCAGGCCGCGTCGCGCGCCAGCGTGCGCAGGCGCGAGGGGCGGGCCTTGCAGCGTTCGACCCAGTCGCGGATCAGGGGATCGTCGGGCGTCGCATCCGTGAACCAGGCATAGGGCGAATGGACGAGCAGGTCCGCCGCCGACCAGTCCTGCCCCATCAGCCACGGCCCTTTCTCCAGCGCCGCCCGCAGCCGCGCCGCCGCCTCGTCCGGGCCACGGAAGGTCGCGGTCAGCGCGGGGTGCGACAGGCCGGCAAAGCGGTGGATCAGCGCTGGTTCCAGCACCCCCTGGTACCAGACCATCCAGGTGGCAAAGGCGCCCCATTCCGGCGTCCCCGGC
>CAZVIS010000148.1:0-7499 GCA_964627355.1 uncultured Rhodobacterales bacterium | reverse complement strand
TATGGCGAGGAAGAGACGCCCGCCCACGGCGCCTTTGACCGCTCGCGCGATGCGGTGACGCTGCCCCTGATCCGCGCCTGTGTGGAACGCGGGCAGCCCTTCCTTGGCATCTGCCGCGGGTTTCAGGAGGTGAACGTGGCGCTTGGCGGCACCCTGCACCCCGAGATCCGCGACCTACCGGGCCGGATGAACCACCGCATGCCCCCCGACGGCACGCTGGAGGAAAAGTTCGCCCTGCGCCATGCGGTCCGCTTTACCCCGAATGGCCCCTTCGCCCGACTTCTGGGGTCGGTCGAGGTGATGACGAACACGCTGCACGGGCAAGGCATCGCCCGTCCCGGCCCCCGCATCGTGATCGACGGCGAGGCGCCCGACGGCACGCCCGAGGCGATCTATGTCAAGGACGCGCCGGGGTTCACCCTGTCGGTGCAGTGGCACCCCGAATGGAACGCCTGCGGCGACCCCGTCTCGCGCCCGCTGTTCGAGGCCTTCGGTCGGGCCTGCGCCGATTGGGCCGGACAGGGCGCTGCACAACGAAAGTCGGCCTAACACAGGGGCAAGGCCCCTGCCGGTCGACGCATTCAAAGACACTAGCCGGGTTTCCGTGAAGAAAACTGCCAAATGCTCAACGCGGGCTACGAGTTAGCCCGTCGAACATCGCCGCCAGGGCTGTGTGTGCCTGTGCAAGGCGATCCTCGCCCGGCTCGGCCTCAGCCGCCCAGATGGCAAGATTTACCACCGCGCCGTTTATGAGGTGCGCCAGCGCCAGCGGATCCACGGTCGGGATAAGGCCGCTTCCCACCAGCCCGCGCAAATCCTCGACCATCGTGCCGAAGCCGTGGTCCATCACGATGTCAAAGGCCTGCACCCCCAGCACAGAAGGGCCGTCGTGAAAGAGGATCCGTCGGTGATCAGGCTGCAGCGCCTGATCCAGATAGAAATGGATGCAGTGCCGAAAAGCTGTCCAGCGGTCCGCGCCTGCTCCGGTTTCATCCTCCCATTTCGTGTCCAGCTTCTGGCCAAGACGGGCCACCACTTCGCGCAGCACCGCTTCGAAAAGGCCCGCCTTATTGACGAAGTGATGATGAAGCGCCCCCCGCGTCACCCCCGCCTCGGCCGCAAGATGGTCCAGCGACACGGCCGCAAAGCCCTGTCTGGCAAAGGCCGGCGCAGCCACCAAGATCAACCGCGCAGCGGTTTCGGCGGCGGTTTCGGCGCGGCTTTTGCGGTCAGTTGACATACGGTCCGTATCTGAGTAGGAATTTCGCATACGAACCGTATGCCGACAACCTCCAGAGGGCAAGATGCAAGCGCGCGCCTCGATATGGGCTGAAGTCCCGGGGCTGTTTGCCCTTGCCCTGCCGATCGTGGTGGGTCTGGCCGCGACGACGCTTCTGGGCGTGACGGATTCGCTGATGCTGGCCCCTCTTGGCCCGGTGCCGCTGGCGGCGGTCGGGCTGACGAACGCGGCGGCGATCATCGTCTATGCCGCGCTCTACGGCCTTCTGTCGGTGATGTCGGTGCGGATTGGGACGGCCTATGGCGCGGGCGCGGCGCGGACGATCCCCGCGATCCTGCGCAACGGGCTGGCGCTTGGTGCCGTGGCCGGGGTAGGCGGGGCGCTTGTCATGGGGGCGATCTGGCCCCTGATGCCCCTCTTCGGCCAACCGGCCGTGGTGCTGGATGCAATGCCCGCCTTTTGGGCAGCGATGAGCCTTCTGATGATCCCTTTCTCGATCCTGACCGTGTTCAAATCGACCTTCGAGGCGGTCGGGCGCCCCTGGGTTGGCACCTTCTTTGCCTTCACCGCAGTCGTCCTGAACGTGCCCCTGAACTACGCGCTGATCTGGGGGGTGGGTCCCTTTCCCATGCTGGGCCTGACGGGTGCCGGGATTGCAACGGTCACCGCCGAGAGCATCGCGCTGGCCGCCGCATGGATGTACTGGCAGCGCGCGCCCTCGATGCGGCGGCTGCGCCTGCGGCGCCCGCTCGATACCGCCACGATCCGCGCCACGGCGGTCGAGGGGGCGCCGCTTGGCCTGATGTATGTGGCCGAGACGGGGGCCGTTGCGGTCGCAACCCTCATCATAGGGACCTTCGGGACGGTGGCGCTGGCGGGCAATCAGGTGGCGATGGCGGTGGGCGGGGTGCTCTACATGGTCCCCCTCGGCATGGCGGGGGCGGTGGCGATCCGCGTTGCGCAGGAAAACGGGGCAGGCAACATCGCCGCGATGCGGGCCGTGGGCTGGGCGGGGCTCGGGGTGGCGACGCTGTGGCTGTCGACCTGTGCGCTGTTTCTCGCGCTGGCGGGCGGCCCGGTGGCCCGCGCCATCGCGCCCGATCCGGGCGTCGCCGCGACGGCCGCCGCGATCCTCGGCGTCTTTGCCCTCATGCAGGTGTTCGACGGTGTGCAATCCACCATGCTGGGTGCGCTGCGGGGCCTGTCCGACACCGCCTGGCCCGCGAAGCTCTCGATGCTGGCCTATTGGGGCGTGGGCCTGCCCATGGCCTGGGTCTTTGCCCACTGGCTGGGGTTCGGCCCGGCGGGCGTCTGGCTTGGCTGGCTGGTGGCGCTGGCCGGGGCGGGCGCGCTGATGGTGCAGCGGTTTCATCGCCGGACGGCTTGAGCCGCCAAAGCCCCCTGCTATGGTGCCCACCATCAGGCAGGGAGGCCCGGAATGAAACGCAGCCGCATCAACGCGATCATGGCCGCGGCGGACGAGATGATCCGCCGCCACGGGTTCGTCCTGCCACCCTTCGCCTATTGGTCACCGGACGAATTCCGCCAGAACGCGCCGGGGTCCCGCGTGGTCGAGGCGCGGATGGGCTGGGACATCACCGACTACGGGCAGGGGCGCTTCGATGAACTCGGGCTGTTCCTGTTCACCCTGCGCAACGGGCGGCTGGCGGACCTCGAAGGGGGCCGGGGCATGGCCTATGCCGAGAAGCTGTTGATTTCCCGGCAGGATCAGCTTTCGCCGATGCATACCCACGTCATCAAGGCCGAGGATATCATCAACCGCGGCGGGGCGACGCTCGTGATCCACCTTTACGGGTCCGACGACCATGGACAATATGCCGAGGATCGTGGCGGCATGGTCCTCTGCGACGGCGTTCCCCGCCCCTACGGCCCGGGCGAGAAGCTGCGCCTTGCCCCCGGCGAAAGCGTGACCCTGATGCCCGGCGACTGGCATGCCTTCTGGGGCGAGGGCGGCGATGTGCTGATTGGCGAGGTCTCGACCGTAAACGACGACCTGACCGACAACATCTTCGTCGATCCCATCGGTCGGTTTGCCGAGGTGGAAGAGGACGAGGCGCCGACGCATCTTCTGGTGAGCGACTACGACCGGTGGGTGGATTAGGCGCGCTCGCTCTTTCCGTCGTAGAACCCACGCCGAGCGCGGGAAAAGCGGAGGCACTGCCTCCGCCCCGCGCCTGCGGGACGGTTTGGCTTGGACCCTCACCACAAGTACATCAGAGGCCTGCGCCTGCCTGGGTAAGCGCATCTGCGCCTGCCCGGGGGGTGAGATTGGATCAGAAACGGTCCAGTGGACCGTTTCCTGGTCGAACGCCCGCCCCGTGGGCGGGCCGGGTGGCAGGCGCAGGCCGAAACGCTTTGGCGTCCCGGCTTCCAAGCGGATCTGTATCGCGTGGCAGAGGCGATGGCCTCTGCCACGACGGACTTGGTTGCCCATCACTCCACCCGCAGCCCCGCCACCCGCGCCCGGATCACACTCGCCGTATCGTCACTGTCCGCCGACACTGCCAACCCGACCAGCGCCGGGGCCGTCCCGCCAAAAGCGCGGGCGTAGTCTGCGGCAAGGTCCACCCCCTCGACATGCGCCCCCTCGCCCGCGGCGCGCAGCACAACCGTCTTGCCGCGCGGTCCCAGATAAGGGCTGTCCAGCATTCCCGCCCGCTCACCGCCCCAGACATAAACCAGCACCCGTGCCTCTTCAGACCCCAGAAGCCTGCGGATGTTCGGGCGCCCAGCCATCTCCTGCGCCTCGGCCTCGGGCAGGAACACGAAGTAAAGCGCCAGATTGCGGTCATCGCCCCCCTTCACGCGCAGGTCGGTCGCCGGAACCCCCGCCTCGACCGCCCAGTCCCACCCGGCCCGCCGCGCCGCCCAGAACGACTGCGGCAATACCCGCCACATCAGCGAGACGGCGCCCTCCGACTGCACCTCCATCGCAGACCCCGCCATCCGGTAATCGTTGCCCGAGAACAGACGAAAGTTCTGCTCGGTCCAGGCGTCGTCAAAGGGAACCGGACCGCTCGCATGGGCCGGGGCGGCAAGAAGCAGGGCAAGGACAAGGGCGCGCATCGGGAAACCTCGGTTGCTGTCATCACAGGCAACGTAGCCCGCCCCCCCCGAGTTTCAGGCCACACGCCATCACCCTTTCGCGCGCAGATAGCCTTCCGCAATCGCCACCATCCGCACCCGGTCAAAGGCGGGCCCGTGCCCGCCAAGGCCCAACCGGATGTCCAGATGCCGAAGCCGCTCCATCGTGACCAGATAATCCGGAACATGCGCCCCTGGCACATCGTCCACCAGATCGTCGTCATAGATCGCGTCGCCCGACAGGAACAGGCCATCGCCCTGGTCCAGAAGGCCGATGCACCCCGGCGAATGCCCGGGCAGGTGCAGGACCGTGAAGCGGCGGTCGCCCAGATCGATCACGTCGCACTCGACCAGCGCCTGCGTCAGCGGTGCAGGCGTCAGCCGCCAGTCGGCAAGGCGAAAACCCGGCGCAGGCTCCTTTGCCAGCGCATCCACCCGGTCCCGAAACCAGTGTTGCAGCGTCCCCGCCTCGTCCATCGCGGCAAAGGTTTCCCCCTCTGTCGCCGAACCCCGGCGATCCTCGAATTCATGGAACCCGCCGACATGATCGACATGCGCATGCGTCGCCACCGCGATCACCGGGCGCCCCGACAGGGGCAGCTCTGCGCGCAAGGGATGCACGCCCACCCCGAAATCGACCTGCAGGTCGGCCTCTCGCCCCCGCACCGTGTAGACGTTGGCACGGTAGAAGCTGTGGACGAACGGCTCCACCGTGCAGGTCACCCCGGGGGCCACCACAACGGAGCGGAACCACCCCATCACCGGTCCCCAAAAATCTTCCAAGATTCTTCGCAAATTCCTTTCTTCAAGGAATTTTGCCCCCTCACGCCGCCACCCGCGCCGCCGCCGCCAGCGCGCCATCGCCATGGGGAATATCCAGCGCCGCCATTCCCGCCTCCATCGCCGCCAGCGCCCCAAGCGTCATATGCGCGTTCACATGCCCCATATGCGCCACCCGCAGCGAGCCCTGGCTCTGCGGATCCTCGGGCGTCTCCATGCCGAGCCCGATCCCCAGCGTCACACCCGCATGCGCCTCAAGCCACCCGCGCAACCGTGCCGCATCAGGATTGCCCATCCGCGCCGCCGTCACCGACCGCCCCCGGTCCACCGCATCGGCGACGTTCAGCGCGATGGCGTTGTTGCCCCGCCCCCAATGCTCGAACGCCGTCCAGACCGCCCGCGCCAACCGCTCGTGCCGCGCCCAGACCGCCTCCAGCCCCTCGTCCCGCAGGATCATCTGCAAGGACTCCGCCAGCCCCCACAGGTGATGCGTGGGCGCGGTCCCGCCGAAGTACTGCCAGAACGCATCCCCAAGCGCGCGCGGCCGCCAGTCCCAATAGGGCGTGCGCAAGCCCGCCCCCTCGCCCGCCACCCGCGCCTTGTCGGAGAACCAGACAAAGGCCATCCCGGGCGGGGTCATCAGGCCCTTCTGGCTGGCCGCCACGGTCACATCGACGCCCCAGTCGTCCATCCGGTACTCGTCGCATCCCAGCGTCGCGATGCAGTCCACCGCCAGCAGCGCCGGGTGCCCCGCCGCATCCATCGCCGCCCGCAAGCCGCGGATATCCGTGCGCACCGTGCTTGACGTATCGACCTGCGTCGTCAGCACCGCCTTGATCCGCCCCTCGCGGTCGGCGCGCAGCGCGTCCTCGACCCGGCCCATGTCCACCGGGGCGGCGCGGCCGAAATCCAGCACCTCGACCTCGACGCCCAGCCCGCGCACACTGTTCGCCCAGCCATGCCCGAAATGTCCCGTCGCGGGCACCAGCACCCGGTCGCCCTTTGAGAACAGGTTGACGTTCGCCGCCTCCCATCCTGCATGGCCGTTGCCGATGTACATGGCGACGTGTCCCTTGGTGCAGGCCACCGCCTTCAGGTCGTCCCACAGCCCTTCGACCACATCATGGATTTCCCCGGCATAGATGTTGGGCGAGGCGCGGTGCATCGCGTTCAGCACACGGTCGGGCACGACCGAGGGGCCGGGGATCGCAAGATACGGACGGCCGGGAACAAAGGACATGGGGAAACTCCGGGGGGTATTCCCGCTGGCTAGGACAGCGGCCCCGCGCCGTCAACCACTCCCCCTTCCTTGTCGGCGGGGCGTGACGATGTTACATGCCCGAACGCCGGGATCAGGCCCGGCACCGTCGCGAGGCAGGCTTGCCGATCTACCGCTTCATGTCCCGCATCGCGGAACAGGTCCAGTCCGCCGAACGCTTTGCGCGGACCGGCTGGGGCGGGGATCTGTCCACGCCCGCGGGCCGCCGCGCCGCGCATCTGCACCTGCATCTGGCCGATCACCAGTTCCTGCGCGTCTTCTGGACCAACCTGCACGAATTCGCACCCGGGGCCTGGCGGGCCAACCAGCCCTCGCCCGCGCAGCTAGCCCGCTACAAGGCGCGGGGCATCCGTACGATCCTGAACCTGCGCGGGGCGGCAAACCAAAGCTTCTACCTGCTGGAGGCAGAGGCCTGCGCGCAACTGGACCTCTCGCTGGTGACCTGTGGCATGTCGGCCCGCTCGCTGGTCGAACCCGCGCGCATGCTGCAGCTGCTGGAGACCTTCGAGACGATCGAAAAGCCGTTCCTCATGCATTGCAAGTCCGGCGCCGACCGCACCGGTCTGGCTGCCGCCCTCTACCTTCTGCATATCGAGCATGCCCCGGTCGAGGTTGCGGCCCAGCAGTTGCATTGGCGCTTTGTCCATCGCCGCAATGCCCCGACGGGTGTGCTGGATCACATGCTGGACGCCTATGCCAAGGACCAGCGGTCCAGCGCCATCGCCATCCGTGACTGGATCGCCACCCGCTATGAACCGCAGGCCCTGATGGCAGAGTGGGACCGCATGCGCGGCATCACCAAGCCGCGCGGTGTCCGCGCGTGACGCAGCCGGCCCGGGGCGATGCCGCCTTGCCCGAAACGCGGGCCCTGCCCCTGCTGGCCTGGGTCTGGCGCGACTATCTGCGTCCGGGCTGGCCGCTCTTGGCTTTGGCGCTGGCGCTGATGGCGGTCGAGGGGTCGTCGCTCGGTTTTCTGTCCTACATGATGCAGCCGATGTTCGACCGTGTGTTCGTCGGCGGCGTGTCGGGCGCGATCACCTGGGTCGCTGCGGCATTCTCGGGCAGTTTCGTCGTCCGGGCCATGGCCAGCGTGCT
>CAZVIS010000147.1:4017-7520 GCA_964627355.1 uncultured Rhodobacterales bacterium | reverse complement strand
CAGGCCGAGGTCATCACCCGGATGACCGACTACATCACCGCCAACCGCGAGAAGATCAGCGCGATGATCGGACTTGGCGACATGGTGACAGGCTCGGTCGTGCGGGTCTGGGATCAGGCGGGCGTTAAGCCGGGCGAAATCCCGGTGGTCGGCTGGGGCAACAGCCTCGACACCACGCAGGGCGTGATGGCCGGCTATGTCGCCGCCGGCATGTGGCAGGACCCGCAGGCCACCTCCTACATGTGCCTCTCCTCGGCGCTGATGGAATCGAGCGGCATTCCGATCGGCTTCAACATCATCACCGGGGCGCTCTACGAAAAGGACACCGCACCCCTCTACCACGGCATCATGGGCGGCAAGTAAGCCTACCGCCTGCGGCGAACCCCTCGCCGCAGGCCCCTTTTGCCAGGAATCCCCATGACCGATACCGCCGCCCCCTATGCCCCCGGCACCCTTCGCCGTCTGATCGCCATGCCCGAATTCGGACCGCTGGTCCTGCTGGTCCTCATGCTGGTCGTGTTCACCGCGATCAACCCGGCCTTCATCTCGCTGAACAACATCGGCAACGCGCTGACCTTCACGGTCGAGCTTGGCCTGATGGCCCTCGCCATGACCCTCCTGATGACCGCAGGCGAGTTCGACCTCTCCGTGGGCTCGCTCTTCGGCTTCACCCCCGTGGTCATGTGGGCCTTCTTCAACGCCGGTCTCATGCCCCTCTTCCCCGCCTTCCTGATCGCCATGGCCATCGCACTCGCCATCGGCTGGATCAGCGGGCTGTTTGTGACCCGCCTCGGCATCCCCTCCTTCCTCGTCACCCTCGGGATGCTGCTGGTGGTCCGGGGCAGCGCCCTCTGGCTCACCTCGGGCTTCCCGCAGCGGACATGGGACGCGGGCGACCAGTGGCTGGCCACGCTCCTTGTGGGCGATTTCTACATCGGCGGCCTGCGCGTCTACATGAGCCTGATCTGGTTCATCCTTCTGGCCGTCGCCTTCCACCTTCTCCTTACCCGCACCCGCTTCGGCAACTGGATCCAGGCGACCGGCGGCAACCCCGGCGCCGCCCGAAACCGGGGCGTGCCCGTCAAGCGGGTAAAGCTAATCCTCTTCATGCTCTCCGCCGCGATGGCGGGCCTCGCGGGCGTCATCTCCTCGATCCGCGTCTCGGCGGCCAACCCCAACTCGGGCCAAGGCTACGAGTTGGAGGTCATCGCCATGGTCGTCATCGGCGGCACCGTCCTGACCGGCGGGCGCGGCACCATCATCGGCACCGTCCTCGGCGTCCTCATCCTGCGCCTGATGCGCAACGGGATCGTCCTCATCGGCGTCCCGGGCCTGGCCTACAACATCTTCATTGGCGCGATCATCCTGGGCATGATGGCCCTCCACGCCGGCCTCGAACGCCGCCACAACGAGGGGACCTGACCCATGGACGAACCCCTGGTTGAGATGCGCAACATCGAGAAGTTCTATGGCCGCATCCATGCCCTGCGAAACGTCAACCTGACCATCAAGCGGGGCGAGATCGTTGGCCTGCTAGGCGACAACGGCGCCGGAAAATCCACCCTTATCAAGGTGTTATCCGGCGCGGTCCCCTATACCTCCGGCCAGATCCGCATCAAGGGGGAAGAGGTGCGGCTGCGGTCCACCAACGACGCCATCGCCCAAGGGATCGAGACGATCTATCAGGACTCGGCCCTCGTCCCCCAGCTTTCCATCGCCCGCAACCTCTTCCTCGGCCGCGAACTCCGCAAAGGCCCCCGCTTCCTCGACATGATGGACCAGGCCACGATGAACGCCGTCGCGGCCACCCTCCTCCGCCGCGTCGGCATCACCAAGAACATCCCGCCGACGACCCCCATCGGCTCTCTCTCGGGCGGCGAGCGTCAGGCCGTTGCCATCGCCCGCGCCATGCATTTCGAGAGCGACCTCATCATCCTTGACGAGCCCACGAACAACCTCGGCGTCGCAGAAACCCAGGGCGTCCTCCGCTTCGTCCGCGAGGCGCGCGACAGCGGCCACTCCTGCATCTTCATCGCCCACAACATCCACCACGTCTTTCAGGTGGTGGACCGCATGGTGGTGATGCGGCGCGGGACCGTCGCCGCCGACAACCTCTCGCCGAAAACCTCGACCATCCAGGACGTCGAGGATGTCATCACCGGCGAGCACGTCGCGGCATGACCGACCTCGCCGCAAAAGGCATCCGCGCGACCTTCCGCGCCGAACTGGGGCTGATCGAGTCCTTTACCGTCACCGACGGGGGCCGCGACATCTCCCCACTCCACCGCGCCCCCTGGGTCGGCACCGACGAGGTGATGCCCGACACCGCCGCCCCCCACCTCGCCCGCCTCGGCGGCGATTTCTTCTGCGCCCCTTTCGCGGGGCGTGAGGATGGCTCCGCCCTCCACGGCTGGCCCGCCAACGCGCCATGGGCCGTGACCGGGGGCGCCAGCCCCATCCTCACCGCCCGCCTCAGCCGCCCGGTCCAAGGCGCAACCCTCACGAAAACCCTCACCCTCCATGACGGCCACCCCTTCGTCTATCAGACCCATACCTTCGAGGGTGGCTCTGGCCGCATCCCCGTCGCCAACCACGCCAACGTCTCGGTGAAAGACGGTGCCCTCATCCGCACCTCGCCCAAGCACAATTGGGAGACGCCGAAGGATGCTCAGGAAAGCGACCCCACCCGCGGCCGCTCGCAACTCACCTACCCCGCTAGCACCCCAGACCCCACCGCCTTCCCCGGCCTGAACGGCCCCGTGGACCTCACCCGCTACCCCTGGGGCCATCGCTTCGAGGATTTCGCCATAGGCGTCGAGGCTGCAGGCTCCCCCCTCGGCTGGACCGCCGTGACGCGGCCTGTGCAGGGCGACCTGTTCCTGTCCCTGCGAAACCCCCGCGAACTCCCCATGACCATGCTCTGGCACTCCAACGGCGGCCGCGACTATGCCCCGTGGTCGGGCCGTCACTTCGGCTGCCTCGGCGTCGAGGAAGGCGCTGCCGCCCAGATGCTGGGGGTCTCGACGGAAAAAGACCTCCCTGCCCCGGGCTTCCTCACTCTCGGCGGCACAGCCACCGTCCACCACGTCATCGGTGCCATCGACTGGCCCTCGGGAGAACCCGTGACCTCGGTCCGGATCGAGGGCGCGACCCTCGTCGTCAGCGGCGAAACCGCCCGCCGCACTCTGCCCTTCGATCCCTCTTTCCTCGGAACACCATGACCCGCTCCGTCGTCCTGTCGATCCCCGCACCCCGCACCCTCGACCTCATCTTCCGCCCTGCGGCGCTCGCTACTCTGCGCGACCGCTACGACGTGCACGAGGCTGACCGGCTGGACGACATGCCTCCGCAAGTGCTGGCGCAGGCCCGCTACATCATCGGCCAGCCCCCGGTCACCGAGGCGCAATTGGCCGCCATGCCCGCCCTCCGCGCTGTCCTCAACGTTGAGGGGAACCTCTACGACAACATGCCCTACCCCCGCCTGTTCGAGCGCGGCATCCATG